>JAENJF010000072.1 GCA_016844685.1 Candidatus Nitrosotenuis sp.
TTGCTTGCACTTTGCTCCTTAGTGTATCGATGTTTATGCCATGATACATTCCACCTGACTTGGCAAGCTTGTCCAGTGCGCGACTGAGAACCGAAAGACAGATGCTGTTTTCAAATTTTTGATAGTGGACAAGGGCTGCTGCAACCAAAATTATTCCCTGGACTAGGTCACGTTCTCCTTCGTAGCAGTTTTTCCATACGCCCTCAAGAACCTCATGACACTCCCAGAAGCGTTCATCGTTAAAATATGAAACTCCAAGCTTGATTGCATCTTCTTTTTCTATGTGTTCTTCTACTACATGTTTTGCGTGATCCAAGGGTGCAATCGGTTTTAGATGTGACACAAAATCATCTAGTTTTGATTTGTCAATTGAGACGTCAAATTCGATATATTTGGTTGAAACTCGTGAATCCCGAATTATGGTATTTGTTCCAGAACAGACCTGCCTTGCCTTTGCAAGCAGATGGCCCGAGTCTTCCGGAACAAATCCAGTGTTTTTCAAATGCAACATGAATCTGTCCATGGTATATCATATGACCTTTTTTCTTAAATCTCTTCTTCAATCAAAGTTTATATGAAATAGGAAAACGAGTTGGAATACATGTCAATGATCGAAACACTAAGCGATGTAAACAATACGTTTCTCTCAAGAAGAGAAATAACGTGTACATTTAGAGGTCTTGGCGGAAAGCTCAAAAAATTAGAGGCAGTTGATATGATTTCAAAACAATTCAAGCTTGATGGCAAGGTAATAATTCCAATAAACATGAAAACCCACAGTGGCAGACCAGAAATAACAGGAATATTCTATGTTTATGACGATGAAGGTTTGGCAAAAAAGCAGGTCAACCCAGTAATTTTTACAAGACTTGACAAGGCAAAGGCTGCAAATGCACCGCCTGAAAAGAAAGAGGAGCCTGCAGCATAATGGTAGTAAAAAAGGCAGCCGCAGGCGGTTCTATGGATTCAATCCACAAATATTACAAAATAACTGGCGACAAGATAACAAGACTTCATAAATTATGTTCTCGATGCGGCAGAGGTGTCTTTATGTCAGAACATAAAAACAGGCGTACCTGCGGCAAATGCGGTCTCACTGAATTCAATCAGTAAAGTTTTCTTTTCCTCAGCTTAGATTCTTTTTCTTCAAATTCTTTTATTTTGCCCAGCAGTACAGGATCCAGGTTTACTTTGGATAATGATTCTGCAGATAGTTTTACTGTATTTGTATCAAGTGTGATATTTGTGACAGGTAGATTTCTTGCAATCCAGAGCTTTTCGGTTTTGTCCTCAAGCTTATAGTCCTTAAAGCCTGCTGGAAATTTTTTTGTGATATGTGTCAGAAGGGTCTTGTCGTCAAATACCGCACGTGGCTCAAATAATCTGGTACTGTCAGCATATACGTTTTCAAAAAGGTTTCCAGATATTTCATCTGACAAGAGTTCCATTTTCGATATCTTTCTGACAAGTTCCAAATAGTGAAGAAATTCGTGCGCAAGTATTGCGTGGATGGTCCCCTTGAGTCCAAACGCGACAAGCGGTGCAGAAATTTGGATTACAACTTGGAATTTCTCTTCAAAAAACACTGGAAGTGTTCTTGCAAAAAGTACACCGTACTCAAATGACATGTTACCAGAATTTGATAAAATTGCAGATGGTTCCACATATGATATTGGATAATGAGTCCCAGATGCGCTTTCTATTCTTTTTATTCCAGATTCCACTAGTGGAAATCTTTCTTTGATTAAATCAAGCATGTCTTGCGGTAAAAGTCCTTTTTCATGTGCTTCGCGTATTTTTACCAGATGATCCAATGGAATGATCTCCCAAGACTAGGTGTAAAAGTGTTAGCGTATGATCTTTACTGCTTCAAAATCAAATATCTCGCACTTGCACTTGTTTTCCAGAATATCCGAAATGTTTGGAAATATGTTGTCGCCACTGACAAAGCGCTTGAGAGGTAATCCGCCACTGGCAGTCATTGAAAGGTAAAAAGAATTCCCAGAGTTGGTTTCGTATTGTATATTCTGGATTAATTTTTCTGTTCTTTTTCCTGATTTTTCGTAAACTGCGAGCGTGTTTTTTTCAAGCTGGTCAAGTTTTGAGAGATCTTTTTGTTCAATTTTGTTTTCACATGTGATGTATAGTTTTACTTTTGAGGTAAACAGTACTGGCCCGGCTGGAGTTTTGCTTATTGATTTTAGATCATACAGTACAACCTTGCCCAGTGTTATTTTTTTTGGCAGTTTTGGGTGGCGTTTTTTTGGATAAAGTAGTTTTACAAAGAACGGACGCCCAGAGCCAAGAACCAGACTCGTACTGTCTTCTCCTCCAATCCACGTTATTTTTGCCTGCAACGCCTCAAATTTCTCAAAGAGGTATTTGCTGATCAGTCCCTCTATGCTATGAAATTCAGATATGCCGTGATAATTACAGTCGATGCATCCCTTGCCAAGGCAAGTCGCACACGGTTTTTGTTTTTGAGGCATGTTGCGTTCAGTCTTTGTGTAGCGGCCCCAGAGAAAGGCTGGCTTTGTTTGTATTACACAAGAGTCTGCCTTAAAATCAATCATAAAGACAAGGTCTGGCTCAGCTGACTCGATTTTCTTTTTTGTTTTGCGAGAAAATTGCTTTGCCAGTTCCCTAGTAATGTTTGTCTTGATGCCATCGATTCCCCTTAGTCTAAATCTTGAACGCATGTGATCATCCCTATCCAGAATTGACGGCTTTAATTTTGTACCAACAAGAAATGTTGCAAAATCATGATCAGATGATACCTCAAGCATTTTTGCCACCTGGGAACCAATGCCATCAAAGACGTTCTTACAGATATAGCATTTTGTGCTTTTTATTTTTAGGGTGTGATGAATTTTTTCACCCAGTTTTTTATTTGATGCAAGACCAAGCTTTTTTGCAAATAGTCTTCCAAGACATACGTCACACAGATCGTATTCTTTTAGTATTTTCTGCGATATTTGTAATACATTTGCAAATGGTTTGTTGTTTTTTCTCACAGAAAAAATCTTACAATCATGATTATTAGTAATTTACTAGTATCATCCCATGCCCATTTTGCGAAGGAACCCCTGCATCTGTCTTCCTTTTGATGCCTTCATCATGCTTTTGGAATTTTTGTAATTTTTCAAGAGCTCCTTTACTTCATGCTCAGGCCAGCCAGAACCGCGCGCAATTCTTTTGATTCTAGATGCGTTCAGTAAATCAGGGTCTGCCTTTTCCTGCTTTGTCATGCTTTGTATGATAAACCGCCACTTTTGGACTCTGTCTTCCATTTGGTCGAGTTGATCATCTTTAACCATTCCAGACAATCCCGGCATGTTATCCAAAAATCCCTTTAGTGAGCCGACCTTTGTCACCTCTTCTAGCTGGTAATAGAAATCATCCATGTTCATTTTTCCACTAGAAATTCGCTTGAGTCTGACATCGTCTGCTTCATTTTCAAGTCTCTTTGCAAGATCAAGCAGTGCTTGAATGTCCCCCATGCCAAGTAATCTTCCAACAAATCTAGTTGGGGAAAATATCTCAAGATCGTCTATTCGCTCTCCAGTCCCAACATACATTATCTTTGCACCTGTTGCAGCAGATGCCGCCAGTGCACCGCCTCCTTTTGCAGAGCTGTCAAGCTTTGTGATTACAATACCACCGACAGGCACTGTTTTGTGAAATGATTCTGCCTGGGTATAGCACTGCTGGCCTATTGTTCCATCAATTACAAGTAATGCAAGATCCGGTTCCGCTATTTTGCCAATTATCCGCATTTCATCAAGCAGTTCTTTTTCTTCCTTGTGACGTCCTGCAGTGTCTATCAGTATGATGTCCAGGTTGGAATTTTCATAGTGCTTTAATCCGTTCTTTACAATTGTTGGGGAGTCTTGGTTTTTTTCCTCGCCATATACTTCGACGTTTGCCTTTTCACACATTGTTCGAAGCTGAACCAGGGCCCCGGGCCGAAACGTATCTGCGCCAATCACGCCAACCTTGTAGCCCTGTTTTGTTAGGAATTTTGCCAGCTTGGCTGAGATCGTGGTTTTCCCACTGCCTTGGATGCCAAGCATCAATACCTTGTTTAATTTGCCAGGCTTGAAGGAAAACTCGTTTTCCTTGCCAAGAAGGCTTGCCAATTCGTCATATAGAATTTTTACAATGTGATCTTTTCTTGACAGTCCCGGTGGCGGGGTTTCATTTAGCGAGCGATGTTTTAGATTTTCTGTTATCTGGAGTACCAGTTTTACATTTACATCTGCTTGAAGTAATGCCTTTTGAACATCACGAGACAATTCATTGATTAACTGTTCGTCTATGCCAGAAGAGTTTACAATTTTCTTAATAGCTGCACGAAGGCTAGTCTTTAGGTTATCCAGCATTGTCTTTTATTTTTGCACGCACTATTTCAAACCTTCCTCGGTAACCATCCCAAAATATTGATGAATCTTGAATTTCTATCGGATTTGAAAAAAGCGGACAATTCACTACAAACGTTTCAGCTTCACCGCCTTCAAAGCTTAGGTTGAATTTGTGTTTTTCAGACAATTGTTCTAGTTTTGTAAGATCGTCTTTTGTTATTTTTTTGCCAAGCCAGGATTTGTCAAGACCGTCAGTAGAAACTGAAGTGATTATGAATTCAAACCCAGAATCAAGCAGTATTTGCATGTACTGGGTTTGATTTTTCTGCCAGAGCGGTGAGACTACCTGTAAGCCCAAGTCTTTTGCCACAGATTCGAATTTTGTTTTTTGGAACTCACTTAGAATTCCACCATGTAAGATTCCCTCAATTTGATAGTCTTTTTTTGCCACAGCTAGTGCTTCTTTGAGATTTTCAAGTTCTGTTGTAGTATCATTTGATTTTGCTTCAATTACGATTTGAGGAATTTTCATTGATTTTGCCTGCAGACTAGCAAGTCGGATGTTTGGATGATGCAATAGATGACTGTCTTCAGAATTTGCAAGTATTGTTACCAGACACTTGACTGTATGTCCATGATTCTGCGCCTCATAGATTGAAAATGCGCTATCTTTACCCCCGGAAAACAATGCAGCTAGATTCATGTGATATTGATTTTTCGCTCTGGTATTAACTAAACACAGAGGATGCCTCAACACTCATAATCGTCATCAAAAATCAGATGGCTTTTCCACTCATCATCAGCATCCGAATTAAGTCTTGATACGCATTATTTTAGTTCTGCCCATTACATTCCAGTTTTGTACATCAATTGTTTCAAATGTCTCACTGTCCATTATCTGTACTTGGTCTCCGGTTATGGATATGATTTGACCGCCTCTTTTGTCAATTAATGGGATGTGCACCTGCATGCTAACGGGACCAACATGTGGACGCTTTTGATTATCAAAAACTCCAACTCCCACAATTCTTGCTTTTGCAGCTCCGTGTTTTCCGGGCTTACTAGTATCGTATTCTGAAATTCTGCATGGCTCTCCTGTTGGTTGATCCCCAACTGGCAAGAGTATGTATGAGCCAATTTTTAATGATCCCAATTCTGCGGGTTTACTCATATCAAAACCAATTTTTGTTCAATATTTAAGATTTATGACATCTTGTCGGATCTAGGATCTTTTTTACTTTAATTTTTCAAGGACTGAGAGGCCAACTAGATTTATCATGGTGATGCCCTTTCTGCACACATTACGACGTGTTTGCTCGCAGTACTTGTTTACACTCTGATGGCTTTTTTGGCTAGAGACTTCCAATACCACTATACTGTTACTGTATGGAAAGGTGAATTTTGGTGGTGCGCTAGAATAGGCAGTCATGCTTCCGCTAGACGCTTTTTTTACTCGCTCGTTTTTTGAGACCACTGATGCCAGATCAGACATGTCGTCGTCTGATTTTGAATATTCCAGATAATATACAGATACAAAATTCATGGCTCCGTCTACCTCTCGCTCAAAAAATTCGCTGTTCATGTTGAAAATAAACGAGGTCTTGTCATGCTGATGCTTTTCTAGCTCTTTTACTATTTTTGTGTCATTGGTAAATTTAACAAGAAGATAGTGGTTTGCGTGTGTTGGAAAGTATGGTTTACTGTCCTGCGAAAAGGTGGCAGTTACAAAATACATGTTTTCCACGTTTTTAGAGATCTGCCAGGAATCCTTGATTTCAATTGATTTGTGGTCGTGCGTATATGGAATGCACGCGTATCCGTCAAGACAAGTCTCAGACATGAAGAGTTTGGTTTGCCTAGAATATTTAATATTTTTTGATCCCGAACGTAGAATAAGATAAAAGATCCGTTATTTGTGACTGTTTACGAAATGACGAGTGGGAAAACCCACATGCTTTAGTGTGGGTATTTCACCGATAATTATTTAATAGTAGAATATGCCGACATTTTTTGTCCCGAGCTAGCTCAGCCTGGTAGAGCTTCCGGCTGTAGTGGTTGGCCATCGGCTAACTGAAGTCAGCCTACCTAGGCATACACGGAAACCGGAGTGTCGAAGGTTCAACTCCTTCGCTCGGGACTACAAAATATTCAAAAGCCACTGATTCTGTTGAAAATGTATGAGTGACGATAGTTGGTCTAATTTGGACAAGGTCGATCAGAAGGTTATAGAGATCTTAAACAGCAATGCCCGCACGCCTTCAAAAGACATTGCAAGCGAATTGAGAAAGTCAGGTCATGATGTATCAGACAGGACCATACGAAAAAGAATAGAGCGTCTTGAGAAAAGTGGCATCATCAAAGGCTACAAGGCAGTACTAAGTGATGTTGCAGAATCCAATGATCATGAGGCATTGTTTTTGAAATTCAAAATTGCAAAATCAATTGAAACCATAAAAGAATCGATTCGAGAATATGTAGTATCCATGCCAGAATATCTTTTTGTGGCAAACATGGATGGGGAATGGAACATGTTGGTAATATCACGAATTGATCGTGGAGTAAAAAACCCGACATCTAGAATAGTTGAAAAGTTTTCTGACGACATCATAGATTACAGAATAACAAAGTGTGATTTCAAAAACGTGAATCTTCTAAATATGTCGCTCTTACTTCTTTGATATAGAGTGTTCCGACTCTGCAATATTTAGTGCGTCTTTGAGTTCTTTGATTGTGAAAGGTTTTTGAATAAAGGCAAGAACGCCTTCGCTTATTGTGTCCTTTACGCGCTTTGTTGATTTTTCGTCAGCAGTTATAACTATAATTTGCACATCTGGTTTTTCTGATAAAAGATTGTTTGCAACAATATCTCCGTTTATGTCAGGCAATCCCATATCAAGTAAAATTATTGGATCTGCCTTGAGCAGTTTTTTGCATCCATCTATTGCATCTTTTCCAGTGGAAAAGGAATGCGTATTTTTATATCCAAGTTTTTCCAAATAATTTTCGATTTTTAATATGATCGACTTGCTGTCATCTATTATTATTACAGGTCGCAAGTCTTCTACAGTGGTATTTCTTTTCAGCGTTTTTGATTTTTCAAATGCCGCTTTTGCATCATCGTACTTTCCTGCCCGAAGAAAGCATTTTGCTGCGCACAAGTAGGCATTTTTTACACTGTAGTTATTTTCCTTTTTTGCAAAATCGAAATAGAGTTTTCCTGCCTCGGATATCTCGTTTTCTGCGTCCTTCTTTTGCCGTATTTTGCATTCTGCTGCAAGAACATACGATAATGCCGCCTTGATGGAATCAGTCTTTTTTATTGACTCGGCAATGTTAGTAAATTGGTTGTATGCTGCCATGTTTTGGTGATTACGCAGATGTGTAAGTGCGAGATCAAAATTGGGTGCTTTTGTTACCACGATTTACCATAGGATTTGTTTTATTTTATGTGTTAGCTCGAAATTTGAAAATAACTCACACAAAAAGTTTGATCAAAAGCATTGCCAAATATGAAACTGCGGCACTAGCAGGAATTGTGATAATCCAGGCCCAGACTATTCTTTTGCCTATTCCCCACCTAACTGCAGAAACACGTCTTACTGCACCTGCACCCATGATAGCGCCTGAAATTGCATGAGTTGTGCTTGCAGGGATTCCAGCGTGTGCCAAAACAGCTAAAATTGTCGCACCGCCAGTTTCTGCAGCAAATCCCTGGTACGGTTTTAGCTGTGTTATTCTTACTGCCATTGTTTTTACGATTCTCCAGCCGCCAAAAAATGTGCCAAGACTTATTGCAAGTGCTGCCATTATTATGACATAAAACGGTATATCGAATTTTGTGATCACGCCTTCTG
>JAENJF010000004.1 GCA_016844685.1 Candidatus Nitrosotenuis sp.
GTGTAGCTAACAGTGAATGGTTCTGTGTTTTTTGTGTGAACTGCAAGTGCGTTTCCTGCAAAGTTCCATGTTCCTGAAGCTTGTTCTGGGTCGACAAATGTCAATGCAAACTTGGTTTTTCCATCTGGTGACCAGATTGGTTGACCAGAGTCCTCGCCTTCAGCTAGTGGCCCATGTAGGGCTACAAGTTGAACTGGTTCGGATGCGGCATAAGTGATCATGCCAGTATATGGTATGTCACTTGGCGGCAAGATGACTGCAAGCTGGTGTGATTCATGACCAATTCCTGGGTCTTGCACCGATATTGTTGTTCCTGATTTTACAGTGTCAGACTTTACTTTTTCCATATAGCTGACTGTGTAGCTAACAGTGAATGGTTCTGTGTTTTTTGTGTGAACTGCAAGTGCGTTTCCTGCAAAGTTCCATGTTCCTGAAGCTTGTTCTGGGTCGACAAATACTACATAACTTGTCACCGCAGACTTTGCCTGCTGTTGATTTTCCAAATGGGTTTTTAGCCTTGGTACCTTTTGACTTTAGAGCATCTGCGGACTCCATCATGCTAGATGAAGTTACAATTGCTGCTGACAAAAGAATTGTGACTGTAAACAAGACTGAAAGTGTTGTTTTAGCCATTGATTTGACAAACTTTAGCTCATTATAAAAGTTATACTAGTAAATATGCATGAAATTTACTTTTGAATCTTTATTTTACAAAAAATAACTTTGCATAACTTGGTACAAGCGGAGACGGATCATCTAAGGATTTCCAAACAAATGCCTCTATCTGATAATTACCGCTATTTATCGGAGTCCATGATTGTGATAACTCAAAATTCTGAAGCTCTGATAATTTGCCGGTTATCCAGGAAAGCGAAACTATTCTGTTTTGTTCATCCGTGATTTGTATAATAGATGTGAATGGTTGTGGATAATCCTGATTGTTATGAATATGACTTGTAATCTGTATTTGCTTGTCTTTCATCAATTCGTTTATTTGTTTTCCAGACGAATCCGCGATGTAGAGAGCCTCAATGGATACTCTTTGTATGCTTGGAATGTTTGATTCTATAGAAGATTTTGCGATTATATCCAGATCATCTGATACTCCATATGGGGAAGGTAATGTCCTGTCTTCATATTTTGCTGTGATGGTATCGCCTGGAAAGGCATGTATTCTATTGCCACTTGATTCACTTGTTTGCGTCAGAGAAATAGTTGATTCAAAAATGCCAGAATTGTCCTGTGTTTCAACTGCGACAACAGAAATTCCAGCAGAATCAGAGTCTGTCGACGCTCCAATTATGATTTGATCCAAGCTTTCCGGATTTAGATTCATGTCAGGATCATTTACCCGGATTATGATTGGCTCATCTGTGGAATAATTAGGATTGGAAAATACAATTTCTCCCAGATTCCAGCTAATTTTTGCAGATGTTGTCAATACTACGCCGTCTGCAAACTCAAATGATATTGTAATGCCATCATCTCGCTTTACTTCAAGCAATCCATTTGTTGGACCATTACCGGAGGTTCGTGGAGTGGTGTCAGAGTTTCCATCATCATCTACATCGTGTAAAAAGCCAGTTAGGATTACTTCGCCTGTGAAAATTCCGCTGTTTGGGGATGTTTCTGTGAGTCTGTATGGCCCAAGAGAATGACTTGCAGTAGATATTTTGACCTGATGATCTTGGTCATCTCCAATTGAGTCAATACCGTTCTTGTTTTCATTCCAGCTAGGAGAAACAATTGTTATGTGAATTTTGTCAGTCCAAGTGTAAACTGATTTGTCCAGACTAATTGGTGCATATGGCTTGTAATAGTCAGGAATTTTTTCTGCAAAAGATACACTAGTGAATAAAGTGACGCATATAACTGCAAATAGTAATTGACGTGTAACCAATGTTCGTATTCTTACTTGTACAGATTTATCAGTTTAGAAGAATTTGTGTCTAGTTAATCTAGAGTGGCAGGGCTGAGTTAAAACAAATTATAAAATTTAAGAATCAAGTTTTCTGGTCTTTGAAAAATTAATTTTTAGAAACCTGCGTCTCACAGTTGATCAATAGTCCTTAAAGTTTGATGTGTTGGTGGTTCACGAAAAAAAGATAGAAAATCTACCTAATTTTATCCTGCATTCCTACTTTACACATACCGATTTTACAATTATGACAAACATAATCATCTGAGGGTTTATCACAGCCACACGAGCAAGTACAGGTATAATCATTCATTTATGCTTCCACCACCCTAATTATTTTTTTAGCTGTCTCGTCAATGCTTGTTTTCAAAGCTGGTTGGGCTTTGCATTCGTCTATTATTGAAATAATTTTTCGTGAAAAAGATACTGGATTGACAGCACTACGACATGCAACTATGATTAGATGGCCATCTAATGGAAAGGTAAACAGTACTTCCTTTTCTCTTTCCGCATACGTATACCTTACAGAACCAAAATCATCATCAAATTCCTTTCTCATATTTTGCCTTAAAGAATATTCCATGAAAAACATGTCTTGTTTTGTGCTTGCCATGCAGCCTATGATTCCCATACGATCCTTACTTTGTAACGTTCTTCCCCTTTCGTTGATAACAGCTGTAAAACAAATTTTCTCACTAACGTTTAAAATTGATTCACATAACTTGTCCAAAACAACGTATTGTTGCGATGTCAGCAACATCACTGCCTCACCTGAACTGATTCACCATCAAAACTATTCAATCGAAGGAATTTTTCACTAATTTGCTTCACCAAAACGTTTTGAGATGTGCTCTTTTTCATAACCTCCGTTTTAAGATCTTCAGCTATTTTGGGAAAATGCCCATAGTTAATACTAGGTGTTTTTTCTTTTGTTAGATGCAGTTTTCTTTTAATTATAGTTGACACGACTTGAATCCTAAAATAGATTCAAGCCAGCAGGCTCTTAATTTGGAAGAAGTCAAAAAAATCATATCCACCCTGTAGTGGTACTTCCGCCTAATTAACCCTGCAATTATTTTTGATCTAAGATTTTCTTTTTCAATTTATTGCAAAACAGTTGCATTAGGATTTATAGATCGCAGAAAAATATATAGAAAATTAGGCACAAAATATGCATTTACTGGAGTAGATATTCTACTTGTTTGCTAGATGTAGATTGGGTTCCAAAAATGAGTGTGCTAGGTTCGGAATAAGGTAGGTCACTAGTTCTTTGATACTTGCATGAAGAGGTCAACTGTGCCAGTGCCAACTGGGATGTTGCTTCCAACGATGACGTTTTCTGTTACGCCTTTAAGATTCTCAACTTCGCCAGTCAGTGCAGCTTCTGCTATGGTTGGAACGGTAATTTCAAATGCCGCTCTTGCCAAGACACTGTCTTTGGTTCCTGCAATACCGTGTCGTCCTATTTGTTGCAAGTATCCACGGGAGCACATCATATCAGATACTAGCATGATATATCTTGCATCAACTTCCAACCCCTGGTCTTCTAGAGTTGAGGATAATTCGTTAATCATCGCATTTCTTGCAGCCTCGATTCCAAGTGTTGCTGCAATTTCAAAGACATTGTTTGTTCTAACGTTTCTCTTGTCAATTCCATCAATTTCCAAAACCTTTGGCAGGTTAGATCCGGTTGTCTGGATGACCCATTCGTCATCTTTTTGTGCGACTGTCACTCTAGTGATGTCTGGAACTCCTTTTACTATGGTGTTCAAGACCTTGTTTCGAATTGCTATGACAGTTGGCGCATCACCTTCTTCTGCCAGACTTAGTGTCAGCGTGTTTCCGCTTGTTTCAATTTTGAATTTCTTGTTTGATGCCAATGCCGTTTCAACTTCCTCCACTGTGCATCCTCTTTGGTTTAATGCTCCTGAGCTTAGCTCAAGTGTGATTTCATTTGTATAATTAGTATCTACATTTGATAACAATGCGCTTACTTTGGTTTGCAGTGTGTTTCGTGCAACCTCGATTGCCTTTTCTCTCGATTTTTTGTATTTTTCCTCAAGGTAGATGTCCATGGTTGGTGTGACAGGTTTCTTTCTTGCATCCACTAGTTCAATTAGTCTTGGAAGACCCAAAGTTACGTTTCTTTCTCGGATTCCTGCAAAGTGGAATGTTCTAAGTGTCATCTGGGTTCCTGGCTCACCAATGGACTGGGCAGTGACTATACCAACTGCTTGTCCTGGCTCTGCCTTTGCCTTGTTGTACAAGTCTAGTGACTTTTTGAGGATTTTTTCTATTCCGTCTCGTGATAATTTTGATTGAGTGATTCCTTCTTCGACTAGCCTAGTTAGTCTTGGGTTGAACGTCTTGGTGTATTTTTTGAGCATTTCTTCTTGCTCATCTTTTCCTGCTTTTTTGCCAGAATCAACAATTGTTTCTGATTCGATTAATCTGTTAATGTTAAATGCCTCACCATGATCGCTTTTTTGAACATCGACTCCGTCCTCACCATACAAGAATTGGATGATGTGTCCGTGTGGGTCTCGTACCGTTCCATCATATTCCAATTTGATGTGTTCTAGTGCATTGATGAGTCTTCTCTGCATGTAACCACTTTGTTGTGTTCTGACTGCAGTGTCTACTAGTCCTTCTCGTCCACCCATTGCGTGGAAGAAGAATTCTATTGTTGATAGGCCGTCCCTATAGTTTGATTTTACAAATCCATGTGCGTCTGGATTGTCCTCATTTTCCTTAAAGTGAGGCAATGCACGATTACTGTATCCCTTGTTTAGCCTATTACCACGAATTGATTGCTGGCCCAATGCACCTGCCATCTGACCAATGTTTAGTGAAGAACCTCTTGCACCAGTAGTTGCCATGATTCTTGCCGCGTTCTTTTGGTCAAGTTGTTGGTCTGCGGTGTTACCTGCCTTGTCTCTTGCCTTTGATAATTCATTTACAATGTATGCCTCCAGCGCTTCTTCTGCTGAAAGACCCCTTGTGAGTCGTAGTGTGCCTTTCTTTGCTTGTGAAATCAAATCATATACAGTATCGTATGTTTCTTGAATTCCCAAATGGATTCCCTCTTTTACTTTGTCTGGTAGTTCAAGATCTGCATAACCATAGCTGAATCCATAATGAGTAATGAATTGTTTTGCGATAATCAAAACAGAGTTAAGGAATTGTTTTGCTATTGCGTTACCATAGTCCTTTGCAATTCGGTGTAGGACACTTTCTGGCTCTTCAGCACCAATTGACGCCTTGTCAATTACTCCGCTGATTAATTCTCCGTTTTTAATGACAACGTCTTTTTGTGGTCCCTTTGTTCCCTTGGACCATTTGGATGTTATGACAAAGTTAAAGTCTTTTGGCAAGAACAATGAGAAGAGTTGTTTTCCGGTGTATAGAGGGCCGTCCTTTCCTTTGGTTGCAGGCTCTGGGAATGTTCCCTCATATCCACCAAGCATTGCATAGTTTGCAAATTCCTGTCGGGTGATGACAGTGTCGTCCTTTGTCATCAGGTATGATCCTGTGATAAAGTCCCTTAGCGCACCAATAATTGGACCCACGTATCTTGGAGATATTATCTGGTCTTGTACTCGCATGAGCAAGATTGCTTCTGCTCTTGCTTCCTCGCTTTGTGGTACGTGCAGGTTCATTTCGTCCCCATCAAAGTCTGCGTTGTATGGTGGACATACTGATGGGTGTAGTCTGAATGTTTTTCCTGGCAAAACACGCACATAGTGAGCCATAATTGACATTTGGTGGAGTGATGGCTGTCTGTTAAACAGGACAATGTCGCCATTAGAAAGATGTCTTTCAACAAGATATCCAACTTCTAGATTTTCAGCTATTACGGAGCGGTCCTCTACGAAATCAAGTCTAATTTTTACACCGTCTGGTCTAATAATATAATTTACTCCTGGGAATGTATCAGGTCCGTTAATCACAAGTTCTCGCATTCGTTCAATGTTCCATTCGGTGATGATTTCTGGGATTGTCAGCTTTTTTGCAACAGCCTCTGGGACACCCACCTCGGACAGGTCCAAGCTTGGGTCAGGTGAAATTACGGTTCTACTTGAAAAGTCAACTCTTTTTCCAGAAAGTGATCCTCTGAATCTTCCCTCCTTTCCCTTGAGTCTTTGTGTTAGTGTCTTTAGTGGCCTACCTGAACGGTGGTGGGCCTGTGGTATACCAGATACTTCGTTGTCAAAGTACGTGGTGGCGTGGTATTGGAGTAAATCAACCAAATCCTGAACAATGAGTGGAGGAGTTCCAGCATCCTTGCTTTCCTTTAGTCTTTGGTTTACTCGTATGATGTCGACCATTTTGTGAGTAAGGTCGTCTTCTGATCTAATTCCGGTCTCAAGAATAATTGACGGTCTTACAGTGACTGGCGGAACTGGTAAGACTTGCAAGATGAACCATTCTGGTCTTGCAGTGTTTGGATCATAACCAAGCAGTCTGAGATCTTCATCTCTTATTTGTGAGAATCTTTCTCTAATTGTAATTGGGAGTAATCGGTGTTCGCCTATTTCTGTTTTTTCGATGAATGTTGTCGGTTTTGTGAAAATCATATCATATTGAGGTTTTCCACAGTGCGGGCATTCTTTTGCCTTTTTTGCCTTGTCTAGGATTTCATCTGGAATTCTTTTCTGTGATAGAATGGTATATGCTGCTTTTTGCTTTTGAACCAGAGTGTAATTATCAAGATCTTCTTGAGGAAGTTTTAGTCTTGAGCAAGAGCGACATGTTGCTAAGAGTAATTTGTGAATGTTGTCAATAAATGCAATATGCAGTATTGGTTCTGCCAATTCAATGTGTCCAAAGTGTCCTGGGCATCTTGCAGCAGTATTTCCACATGTAAGGCATTTTTGTCCTGGCTCTAGTGTTCCTAGTCTTCCATCCATTAGTCCCCCTTGGACTGCCATTCCATCCTCGTCGTATGTTTCAGGCGCCGTTATTTCAGCAACAGAATATTTTCTGATTTCAGTTGGAGACCAAACTGAGAATCTTATTCCATCAATTGCTTTTACGGTTTGAACTGACATTACACTCTCTCCTTAATCATTAGTCTTGGTGCTACATTGAGGCTTTGCATTTCTTGCAGTAATAGCTTGAACGCATATGCCACAGAAACTGAAGATACCTTTGCCTTGTCCCCACAGACGCGGCAGACGTATTTTCTTTGTTTAACATCATGATATGCTACTAGTCCACATCTTTCACAAACGTAGATTTCAGCTTTGTCTGACTCGTCAAGTAATCTGTCCTTTAGAATCATTGATGCGCCATATGCAATGAGACAGTCTCTTTCCATTTCACCAAATCTTAGACCGCCACCCCTCGCTCTTCCTTCTGTTGGTTGTTTTGTGAGCATTTGGACTTGGCCTCTTGCTCTTGCATGAATCTTGTCTGCAACCATGTGGTGAAGTTTTTGATAGTATACAACTCCCATGAAGACCTCAACTGGAAATGCTTTTCCAGTTCTTCCGTCATACATTACTTCTTTACCAGAATATTTGAGACCGCTACCTTCTAGTGCTGTTTTGATTTCATCCATTTTTTCTCCGACAAATGCAGAGCCATCAAATTTGGTTCCCCTTTGTGCTGCTGCCTTTCCAGATATGGATTCCATGAACATTCCAACGGTCATACGTGACGGGAATGCGTGGGGATTAATCAGAACGTCTGGAATTACCCCTTCAGCAGTATATGGCAAGTCTTCATATCTTGCCAAAATTCCAATGACACCTTTCTGTCCGTGTCTTGATGCAAATTTATCGCCAATTTCAGGAATTCTCATGTCTCTTACTCTAATCTTGTACATTTTTCCGCCTTCGTTTGACTGGGTCATAACAACAGTATCGACGACTCCAGTTTCTGACGGTCGAACGCCTATTGAGGTATCACGTCTGTATGGTCCCTTTGATTCAAACTCACGATATTCTTCCATGAATCTTGGCGGACTTGTTTTTCCAATCAAAATGTCTCCACCAGTAGCTGGGGATTCTGTAGCAATTACGCCGTCTTCCTCTAGTAAACGATATGCTTTTTCTCCTTTGTAACCACGGATATTATCTTCAGCATTTGGGATTTCAAAATTATCACGCATTCCACCAGGATACTGCTTTGCTTCTGCCTCATAGATTCTAAAGAAGAATGTTCTTCCAAGGCCCCTATCTACTGCAGCCTTACTGATTACAATTGCATCTTCAATGTTGTAACCATCAAATGGCAATACTGCAACAACGCAGTTTTGTCCTGCTGGTCGGTCTTCCAATCCAAGTAAGTTCATTGCCTTGGTTGTAACAATTGGCGTCTGGGGATACCACATGAAGTGTTGCCGAACATAGGTACTTGTGTTCATCATTGGAGTTGAGAATCCAAGACTTTGTTTTGCCATTGCAGACTCGTATGTGTTTCTTGGGGATTGGTTGTGTTCAGGATATGGAATGATTGATGCGCCAGCGCCCAAGATTGCTGATGGAAATATCTCAAGGTGAGTATACTTTTTAGTGTCTTTATCATCAAGTGTAAGAAAACAGTTTTCTTCCTCATTTGCGTCGGTTAGCTCAATTACACCCATTCTAAGAAGATCATTCCAAGACATTAGTTTCTTTGAGACTTTGTCAATTAGTTCAGGTGTTAAAAGTGATTTTCCATCTTTAATCACGATGAGTGGACGCAGGACGCGGCCTGCGTTACAGTTAACGTAGAGTCTTTTTGTTGCACCTTCAACATTTGATTTGTGAAATGATATTCCAACGTGTGGGTGTATCTTTGAGCTTCGTCTTAACTCACGTAATGATTCTACTAGTTTTTCACCGTCCTTGTAGTAGCCAACGAGTCTCCCGTCCACAAAGACTCGAGTTCCATCTCGCTTTAGATCCTCTTTTGCATCAGTGAAATGAACCGCGCCTAGATCATAGAGCTTTTCTATGATTTCCTCGGGTGATACGTTTACTGAAATAATGGCAGATAACGCCAAGTTTTTTACTAGTCCACAGTTTGAGCCTTCTGGGGTTTCACTTGGACAGATTCTTCCAAAGTGAGTTGGGTGAAGATCTCTTGCCTCAAAGTTTGGCTGAGTTCTGGAAAGTGGGGATTGAATTCTCCTTAGGTGAGAAATCGTAGAAAGATAGTTTGTTCTGTCTAGTAGTTGTGTTACTCCTACTCTGCCTCTTCCCCAGTTACCTGTTGCAATTGCATTGTTTAGTTTGTCTGATACTATACCAGGTCTTATTGCAGCTGCAACTGCGTTGATGCCTCGCTTTTGTCCTGATCTTTCTAATTGGTATTTCATATCTCGGACCAAGTTTCTAAATGCGGTTCTAAACAGATCAGCAAGCATCTGGCCTGCAAACTTGATCACTTTGTTTCCATAGTGATCCTTGTCATCAGGCGATATCCAATCAAGTTTTAATTCAATTAACTTACATGCAGCTTCGCCAAGGAATTGGGCTTTTTCTCGTCTGTTTTCTTGGTGCTTTCCTAGATGCGGTAAGAGGCCCCAATCAAGCAATGTTTCTGCTCTTTTTATCTGGAACTCTTCTAGCATTCCAGGTGCAATTCTTTTACTGATATAGACAATTGCGTCTTTTGTCGTTTGTACATCTGCTGCCTTTTCAAATGATGCCTCTAGTTCATTTTGAAGATTGTCCACAAGAGATACTGCTGCCGCAACTTCCCGATCTGCTTCAAGACCTAGTGCGCGCATTAATGTAACTACTGGAATATCAACGGGGGAACCAGGAATTCGTGCAACAATTAGTCCATCATTTTTCATAACAAGTTCTAGTTTTGCGCGATAACCAACAATTGACGAGTAAACTTTAGCTTTGAAGACATCGTTGCCGCCAACTTTTTCCTTATCTACAATTATTTTATTGTAGGACAAGTCCTCCAGTCCGACAATTACTCGCTCTGATCCGTTAATTATGAAATATCCGCCGGGATCGTTTGGATCCTCGCCGTGTTCGATTAACTTTTGAGTTGAAAAGTTATGTAATACGCATGCATTTGATCTTATCATCACTGGAATGTCACCGATGTGGACAAATCTTGATTCAAGTATCTTACCGTCCTCGACCACACTTGCTTCCATCATTATTGGTGCAGAGTATGAAACATTTCGAAGTCGTGCTTCTGCTGGAGTGATATGAGTGATTGAGCCATCAAGCTCCATCATTCGTGGTTGTTGTAGTTTTACTTTGCCAAGTTGTATTTTGTATGGATATTCTGCGTTTTCAATTTCAATTTGTGCTACTTCATTAATTATGCTTTGCAGTCCACGTTCAAGAAATTCATCAAAAGAGTTGAGATGTTGTCTTGCTATTCCTTCTCTTTTTAGAAGATCCTGAATGATTGGCCAGCGTTTGTTTGAAGTGTCTGTCATTTCCTAAACCTCCACCACATATCGATAATAGATGCTTTCTCCAGCAGTTGGACTTTTTCTTGTGATTTTTATCATATCTCCTGGTTTTACTCCAAGTCCTATGATTGCAGGATCATTTACAAAAATAAACGGCATTTCAGTTGGCTTGCAGTTGTATTTTTTTAGTACCTCTTCTGCCTCTTTTTTTGACATGATTTCATGTTTTGGAACATATACATGATCTGGAACAAGAATGTGACTCTTTTTAGTTGCCACTCGTACCACCTTGGATAGCATTAGCTAAATACGCAAAATTGCCAAACAAACTGTAAAAACTGCTCCAAGTGGTTTATATATATTTAATTAAGAATAGGAAATCAATATTTTTTGTTTTTAGTCAATGATTTTTTTCTTAACCTTAAATAGTATTCATTATCACGAATAAACAATATGAGTACTCTGTACACGGTAATAGCATTGTTTGCAATTCTGGCTACAGGTGTGATCGCAGCACCAGCTTTTGCTCAAATTGTAGAAGCAATAACAGTAACCACAGACAAAGAGACTTATGCTAACGGGGAGGTAGTAGTAATATCAGGTGAAGTTAGAGAAAAACTATCTGGTACTCCTGTAACTCTTCAAGTCATCTCAAGTAATGGAAACTTGGTTACTGTAAAGCAATTGGACGTTTCAGAGGATAAGACCTATGGAACCGAAATAACAGCTGGCGGACCGCTGTGGGGGAAAGAAGGAACATACACGATCAAAGTACTATACGGAACCAACGCGAGAACGGCAGAAGCCACCTTTGAATTTGGCGGTAGTGAAGGCTCAACAGCACCTTCAGGTAAATCAATCCCAGTTACTGGTAACCCTGAACTGTTAGTAGGCTACTCTATACAAGGAGGCAAAATAATCAGTATCGAACCAGACGTATCAGCAAATTCACTGTTAGTAATAATTGAGACTACCAGTGATGGTCAAGTCAAGCTGATGATACCAAGAGAGGTAATTGATGCAAGAAACGGACCTGACGGTAAATCTGGTGAAGATGTCGATTTCTTCGTATTGGCTGATGGATCGGAGGTAGACTTTGAAGAAACCACAACTGCATCTGTACGTACCCTGACAATTCCATTCGATGACGGTACTTCTCAAATTGAGATTATCGGCACTTGGGTAATTCCAGAATTTGGCGCAATGGCAGCAATAATTCTCGCAGTAGCAATTGTATCAATAATTGCAGTTTCTGCAAGAACACGACTTAGCATAATGCCAAGATACTAAGATCAACCAACTTTTTTCATTTTTTATGGTTCTGCTTTGTCTGGACATGCCAACTTGCCTGAACACAATCTGCTTTGCATCTTTTGGCTGCTTTGATGAGAATCACACGCATCTTACCATATTCAGGTACAGGATGTTTCTGGCTGCGTTGACATTGTCAACTATTTTCTTACAGATATGACAAGACAACATTCGGTGCTCATCGGATACTATTGTTCTACCATATTGCGCACAATAGGTTTCTGCTCTGGAGTGTCTTTGGAATATTATATGACAAGCTTGTTCTGTGATTGTTATCGGGCCAAGTTTGGTGTGTTCTATCCGGTTCAGAATATACCGGCATGATCCTGCAGTATTGTCTAGGTTTGATTGTAATTTGGATGGTGTTGTTTTTTGATTTTATAGAACTGGTGATCAGGGATTAGGATATTTTTCCAAATGTATAGTTTGAAGTCGGGTTTCTTTTTTTATGGCTTGTGTTGTTTTAGCTTTGATGCGTACATTCCAATGTACCATACACAAATTTTGCTGCAAAATCAAACCTCAGAAATATTCCTTGTACAGTCTGAATTTGACGTAATTTGTTTTTCCTGTTCTGATCGCATCATTTGTTATGAATATAAAATAATCAAAAACTGTCCCAAGTCATCCTTTTTGTCATTATACTGTCAGATGTATTTTGTAGACTTCAAAATTCTTTCCATAGGTTGTTTTAGCGTTAATAGATGCTGGTAATGATATCATTCCAATAATACTAAATCCCGATATGATAGAGCCTTTTTTAAATATACATAAATAGCCAATACTATAATCGCCAATTAAGATGAATAGTTATGCACTATATGTGCTAATTGCCATAATGGCTGCAGCAGGCACTTTAGCAATAGTACCAACTTATGCAGCTTCCTTCGATGAAGACATATACGAAAAAGCTAAATTAGCTCGTCAAAACGACGTGCCAATTACAGTTATGACTGAAAATAAAGTATATGATCACAACTCCGAAATTCATGTACAGGGAACAGTTGCAAATCTAAGAGGCGATGCAGTCACGATCAAAGTGACAGGTCCACAAGGCAACATTGTGGCACTTCGGCAAGTAGAAGTATCTGAAGACAACAGCTTTGAAGCAACATTAAGCACTGCAGGTAGTCTTTGGAAACAAAGCGGTATGTACACCATTAGAGCTCAATATGGTCCACAGCAGGTCTTTGATAAAGTAGTAGTGGAGATTACTGAAGAAGCACCCGAAGAACCAGCATGTGCTGCGGATGAGCTTGTAGTAAAAGGCAGAGATCAGGCATATTGTGTTCCTTTTGAGATAACAGGTGGCACCGTATCAGATAACTCCGTCAGTTCAGAGACATCTTCGCTTACTTTGATGATCACAGCAGAAAGTGACGGTTCAGTATCTTTGAAAATTCCAAGAAATGTACTTGATGCAAGACAACAAGGAATGGAAGGAGATGACACCGATTTCATCGTACTAGTCGATGGTGAAGAAGCAGACTTTGAAGAGATAGACACCACTTCGGACGAAAGAACGTTAGACATAGTCTTCCTAGAAGGTGCTACACAAATCGAAGTCATTGGTACTTGGGCAGTCCCAGAATTTGGCACTACAGCAGCAATAATTCTCGCAGTAGCAATTGTATCAATAATTGCAGTTTCTGCAAGAACACGACTTAGCATCTTACCAAGATACTAAGATCAATCAACTTTTTTCATTTTTTAGTATAAGAATTTAGAAAAGGAAATATATGATTACGATACAACATTAGTAATGAATTATTATAATGCATTAATCTTATTTTCAGTTTTATCATTAATTGCAGTTAATACGTCAGCGTATGCAGATACATGTCTGCAACTATGCGTTGCAAAAGAATTCTACACACAGGGCGACACGATTGTCATATCTGGCAAAGTGGATGCACTTTTAGCCGAAACTCCAATAATTATACAGATATTCCAAGGTACAAACATCGTAAACATTGCCCAAGTCGAAGTAGCACAAGACGGCAGTTACACACATACTGTAATTGCAGATGGAATCTATTGGAAAAACAGTGGCACATACACAGTTAAAGCAACATACGGAGTAAGCGGTAATGCTTATGACGCAACCTTTGATTTTCAGACCAAGTCAAAGTTAAATGAAACAACACAGATTTTTGAGGTAAAGGCAGGAGATTCGGGAACATTTGATGTTCCATATACGATACGGGGTGGAACCATAAAGGACATTATTGTTGATCCACAGATTCTTGGACTTGTTGTAACAATACAGTCAGATGGTGATGGTGCTTTGACTTTGGACTTGGGAAGTAAGTGGATTGATGCAAAGACAATGGTCGGTGAGGATGATGCATACATAATTGTCATTGATGGTGCAGAGGTGCAATACCAAGAATCAACAGACGAAGATTCCAGAGTACTTACAATACAATTTCTGGAGGGAGATTCAGATATTGAGATCATAGGTACTCAGGTAATTCCAGAATTTGGTCCAATCGCAATCATAGTTTTGATTGTTGCCATTACTTTGACAATATCAATTTCTACAAAAAGAATGTCTTTACTTAAAATCAGCTAGTAAAGTCGTATTTTGTTTTGAAGGGGGATACACTTCGCAGCTCCTGAATCACTTTTTTTAGTATGTCCACGGTTTGGTCCATTTCTGATATGGTGTTGTATAGCCCGACAGTCATTCTAAGAGAGCCGGTGATTTGTTCGTGTGAAAACCCCATTGCCATCAAAACGTGTGAGGCCTTTTGTGTTTTAACAGAACATGCAGATCCTGTAGATGCCGCAACCCCATGTTCATCTAGCTTGATTATCAGGTCTTCTCCATTTACACCAAGAAAAGTAAAGTGCGTATTGTTTGGAGTTTTGTTTTCCATGCTGCCATTTATGGATACGTGTGATATTTCATTGATTATTCGAGATGTCAGGTGATCTCTAAGGTTTTTCATGTGTATTACATTTTTGTCTAGATTTTCTTTTGCCAGATAACATGCCTTGCCAAAGCCTACAATGTTCGCCACGTTTTCGGTTCCTGAGCGCATGCCATTTTCCTGCCCTCCACCAAGGATGAATGGTGCTAGTTTTGTTCCATTTTTTATGTAAAGCGCCCCGATTCCTTTTGGGCCATTTATTTTGTGAGATGAAATAGAGAGTAAATCAACGCCAATATCCTTGACATCAATTGGGATCTTCCCAACTGCCTGAATCGCATCAGTGTGAAACAAGATGTTGTGTTGCTTGCAGATTTGGGCAATTTCTTTTATGGGTTGAATTGTACCAACTTCGTTATTTGCAAACATTATACTAACAAGTGCGGTTTCCTTCGTGATTGAGTTTTTTAGCTTTTCAATGTCAACTGTTCCATAATTATCGACTGGAAGATAAATCACATCAAATCCCTCCCTTTGAAGCCGTTTGCACGGTTCCAGTATAGCGTCGTGCTCAATATCAGATGTTATGATCTGCCTTGCCTTGTTTTGCCGCATTATTCCAAACAATGCAGTATTGTTTGATTCGGTTCCACCAGATGTCAAAAGTATTTCGTTTTGCTTTGCGTTTATTAATTCGGCAATTCTTTTTCTTGCAATATCAATTGCCTTTGCTGCAAGCCTTCCATATCGATGAATTGAGGAAGGATTACCATATTGTTCTTTAAAGTATGGTAACATTTCTTGCAGTACTTCTTCGTGAATCGGGGTTGATGCAGCACTATCCAGATATATCAATCTGCAATCACGTTAATTTTTCCTGGTCTGTATCCTTCGGAGTCAAGTATTACGGAGGTAAATCCAATTGATTTTAGTTTAGCAAAAAGATCAGTGGAATTTGATTTTTCCAAGAGAGATAGTTCATCTGCACCAACTTCAATTTTTGCCACCCCATCAATGTCACGAACACGGACCTGTTTTGCTCCAATTGTTTGTTTGACAAACATTTCACCAATTTCGATTCTGGCTAACCTTTCTGCTGTGACTCGCTGACCCCACGGTATGCGAGATGCAAGGCAAGAGTTTGATGGCCTATCATATACTGATAGTCCAAGTGTTTTTGCAGTTTGTCGTATCTCTTGTTTTGAGAGTTGGACCTCAACTAGAGGACTTTGGATATAGTTATTTCGCAAAGCCGTAATTCCTGGCCTATAGTCGCCCAAATCATCAACATTTGTGCCATCAATAATACATGCAATGTTTTCTTTTTTTGCAATTTCTATTAGATGTTCTGAAAGCTCAGATCTGCAGTAAAAGCACCTGCTTTTGTCGTTTCTAACAAAATCCTCGTTTTGTAATTCGTTGTATGATACTACGAGGTGCCGTATTCCTATTTCCTGGCAGATCTTTTTTGCAGATTCCAGTTCTTCCTGTGCAAGAGTTTTGTAATCGGCGGTAACTGCCAACGCAAAATTGCCCAAGGTTTTGTGTGCAGCGTATGCAACAAGTGCACTATCAACCCCGCCAGACAGTGCTACTATGACACTTTTTTTGTCAGAAAACCAATGGAATAATTGTTCTAGTTTTGTCATTTTAGTTGTTTTTTTACTTCTGCTTTGATTAACTCTTCGGTTTGCTTGAATGAAAGTAAGAGTTTTTCTGATATTGATTTAATGTCGTCATATTCTATTTTGAATTGTTTGTGATCGGAATTTGTTTTTGCCACCTTGCATCTTATTGTAAAAACTTTATTGTTTATTCGCACTTTCATTGTAATTATTTGTCTTGGAACTAGGAATCTATCAGATGTTCGTATTCTTACTCCAAGAGTTCCTGTTTCGGATACTAACAAGTTTAGTAACTGGTTAACAGAATCAGAGTCACAGATTACCGATATTATGTGACTTGGTCTTCCCTTTTTTGTAATGGTTGGAATGAGTGAGACATCTTTTGCACCATTTGCCATCATCTTGTCTATTACATGAGCCAAGACTTCACCTGTGACATCATCCACATTTGTTTCCAGAATTGTAACAGAATCCAATTTAGTATTTTTGGCAGATTCTCCATGAACTACTTTGAGTACATTAGAAAATCCTTCAAAGTTCTTTTGTCCTGCACCATACCCAATGGATTTGACATTCATCATTGGATAGAATTCGGAACATTTGTCTGCTAGATTCACTAGAATACTTGCTCCTGTTGGCGTAGTTAGTTCGTCTTTGATATTGCTTCCCAATATCATGATTTTTGATTTATCAAATATTTCCAAAATTGCGCCTGCTGGATTTGATACCATTCCATGTGAAAATGTAACAGTTCCGCTTCCGACAGATACCGGCGTCGTGATGATTTCTTTATCAAAATATCGTAAATCATCCAGTGCTATTGCCGTACCAACAATATCAATTACAGTATCAATGCTTGACGCCTCATGAAAATGGACTGAATCTATTGGCACCCCATGAATTTTTGATTCTGCCTTGATCAGAGTAGTAATGCTGTTTGTCACAAATGTTTTTGCCGATTCTGATAATCCAATTTTGTCAGCGGTTTTTTTGATACAGTTTTGGATTTCTATTCCCTTTCGTTCATGGTGATGCTCATCTAGTTGTAGAACCAGAGAGGTTGCCTGAATTCCATGCTTATTTACTTTTTTAAAGTCAATTTTTTTGATTTTAGAGCCGTGTAGAAAGTTTTGTGATATACTTACACCGTTGATAATTTTCGATTTGTTAGCACCCAAATGCACAAGTGATGATAGTATCATGTCTCCAGAGATTCCAGCTATTTGTGGATCTATTACCAAAACCATGAGAAATCAAGCTGCAAAAATGCATATAAATTCTCGTAGAGGTTCACGGATTATTTCATAATAACCTGCATCTTATCACCGAGAGTTTCAACTAGCTAACCCCACTTTTAGAGCTGAAGTATAGATTTAATTATTGAGCGTAAAAGTCGCACAATATGATTACAATTATTGGTTCTGGTAAAGTGGGTGGAGACGCAGCCCTCTTTTCTGCTCTAAAAAAGCTAGACGATGAAATTTTGTTGCTTGATGTTGTAAAGGGCTTGCCACAGGGCGAGGCAATGGACCTAAACCACATGTTATCAGAACAAGGAATCGATGTAAACATCCGCGGCTCAAACGATTATTCTGACATGAGGGGTTCTAAAGTAGTAGTAATAGTAGCTGGCTCTGGAAGAAAACCAGGCATGACAAGAATGGATCTTTTGAAAATTAATGCGGGAATTATAAAAGACGTTGTTGAAAATATCAAAAAATATGCGAGTGATTCTATCATTGTTCCAGTTACAAATCCTCTTGACCCAATAGTTCACATCGCATACAAGACATCAGGGTTTGACAGGAACAGAATCATAGGCATGGGAAACATGCTTGATCTATCTAGGTTCATCCAGTTCATCCACGAGGCAACAGGACACTCTAGAGACTCAATACGGGCACTAGTAATTGGAGAACATGGTGAAAGCATGCTTCCACTTACAAGATTCTCAACGGTTTCAGGAATTCCACTATCAAACATACTATCAAATGAAAAGCTAGACCAACTAGTCCAGGACACTAGGCAGGTTGCAGCAAAGGTAATTGAGCTCAAAGGGGCAACGGTTCATGCCCCAGGAAACGCCATATCTGTAATAGTTGAAGCAATACTAAAAGACAGAAAAAAAGTAATTCCAATTGCAACTCCACTTGATGGAGAATATGGACAGGCCAATGTTTCAATTGGAGTCCCAGCAGTAATTGGAAGAAAGGGCGTTGAAAAAATAATAGAACTAGACTTGAACCAGCAAGAAAAGGAATGGTTCAACAAAGGAATTGAGAGTGTCAAAAACGCACTAGCTGGCATCTAGCTGATCAGTTTTTTAATCAAATCTAACAACAATCAATATTGGAAATAATTGATGTTTTAGAATCACTAAAGGACGGAAAAATTAGTGTATCAAAAGCAAAAAAACTTTTATCATTATATTCCATTGAGAAAATTGAGGATTTTGCCCAAATTGACATGGGGCGACGATACCGCAAAGGCATACCCGAAGTGGTTTTTGCCGAAAGAAAGCAGATTGATGAAATCAAGAAAATAGTCAAAAGAATACTCGAAAAATCAAATTCTGTCCTAGTATCAAGAATTCCAAAGCAAGACTATAACAAAATAATTAGCTTTGCAAAAAAAAGCAAATTCAAAATAAAACAAGGAAAAAACACAACTGCCTTACTTTTGTACAAAAACGTACTCAAATCAACTGGCGGAAAAATCGGAATCATTACTGCCGGAACATCAGATATTGGGGTAGCCGAAGAGGCACGGCTTACCTGTGAGGCAATGAATTGTGCCTGTATTTGCAGTTATGATGTAGGAATTGCAGGACTGCACAGGACATTTCCAATCATAAAGAAATTCGTCGAAGAGGATGTTGATGTAATTATTGTGGCAGCAGGGATGGAGGGAGCATTGGCATCAGTGGTGGCATCCTTGGTGGAAGTACCAGTAATTGGATTACCAACTTCTGTCGGATATGGGTATGGCGAAAAAGGAGTTGCAGCCTTGGCTTCAATGCTTCAGAGCTGCTCCCTTGGGTTATCAGTAGTAAATATCGATAATGGAATTGGTGCGGGAGCGGTTGCGTCAAACATTGCAAACAAAATGAGAGACTCTAGACGCCAATAATTCCAAGATTCCCAAGTTCTGTTCCAATACCAAATCCTAGTAACGCAATACCTGTACCAAGTCCTGCCATCTCAAGCCCACCCTTTAGAATACTGGTTTGAGCTAATCTGGATTTTAATGCGCCGACCAAAAACGATGCAGTCAGACTCATCCCAACTGCAATGATAAGCGGCGTGTACCCATGTCCAAAGAAAAACGGAATGATTGGCAGAATGCCTCCAAGTAAAAATGCCCCAAACATCCTAAATGCGCTCTTTAGTGGATTTCCCAAGATCTCGACGTTTAGTTTTAGCTCCTCAGTAAGCATTGTGTCAAGCCAAACTTTTTTGTCAGACGTTATCTTGTTGACAACTGCCTCTAATTCTTTTCCAGAGAATCCCTTGGCCTTGTAAATATCCTCAATTTCTTTGCGCTCAACATCAGGCTTGTTTTCAATTTCCCATTCTTCACGTGCGATTTCAGATTTTAACAATTCACGATGCGTCTTTACTGCAAGATAGTTCTGTACTGCCATTGCTTTTGCCCCAGTAAACATGCCAACAAGTGCTGCAAGTATTATGATGTTTGAAGAGATTTCTGCACTGGCAACTCCTGCAGCTATGCCCAGAGAGGTGTTTATTCCATCGCCAAAACCAAAAACAAAATCCCTAACTCCACTAGCCTCGGATAGATGTGGCTCGCTGTGCCGTGGCTCTGAAACTTCTTTCATTTGCAAAATTACTTGATATTGGCGCAATTTAAGCTTGAAAAATCAGGCAGCAAATAATTTATAGCATATAGAAAGCTCATAACGTAGTTGACTGGCAAAAGAATAGTTCTCACTGCAGATCGTAGTTTGATGACCAATTATCGTGGTAATTTCCTTTATGGCTTTATTGCATGTGGGCCGTATGAGCTCCTCCCAGAATGGGTGTTTGACAAAGTGTTTTGCCCCGCAGTTGAAACCGACCCAGTAACAGGCGAGGCAAAAGTAGCACAAGTTGGACTCAGAAGAGTGGAAAGTGCCCTACTACAGGGATATAGAAGAGACGAGGTTTTTGTTGCAAATCCAGATCATCTTGCCAAGTCGATAGGACCTGACACTAAGGTTGTCGGAATTAATGTAATGGATCCACTAGGTATGGCGCCAGTTACTACAACAATGTCACCTGAAAAACTGTCCTATGTTGCGATGAAGTTCAAACGAATGTGTGCAGACATAATTCAGCTCAAGAAAAAATACAATTTTCATGTGGTAGTTGGCGGAAACGGCGCATGGGAGCTTGCAAAAACAGACAGAATGAAAATTCATGGAATTGATACAGTTGTAGTTGGAGAGGCAGACGAACTAGCACTTGATTTGTTTAAGGATTTGGAAAGGGGTGATGCGCCTGAGCTAATGCATTGCTTTGTCAAAAATATACAAAATATTCCAATTATTGAAGGGCCTACAGTCAACTCTTTGATTGAGGCAATGAGGGGTTGTGGAAGGGGCTGCGACTTTTGTGATGTCAACAAGCGTTCCAAAAAAGATCTTCCACTGGAAAGACTGCAGCATGAGGCAAAAATTAACCTCAAGTACGGATTTGATTCCATATGGTTACACTCTGATGAAATGTTGCTTTATGGATGCGATAACAAAGACTTTCAGCCAAACCGTGATGCAATCACAGAACTATGGAGCGGTCTCAAATCACTTGGCGCAAACTTTGTTGGAACAACACACATGACATTTTCTGCAGTTGCGGCAGATCCTGAACTTTTGCGCAAAATGTCAGACATAAACAACATGCAGACAAGCGGTAGATGGCTTGCAACAAATCTTGGAATCGAAACCGTTGCGCCAAGAATGGTAAAAAAGCACTTGGGCGTAAAGGCAAAACCATTTTCAACTGACGAGTGGGGATGGGTCGTAAGGGAGGGGGCGCGAGTCATGAATGAAAATCAATGGTTCCCAGCAGCCACATTGATAATAGGTTGGCCTGATGAGACCCCTGACGAAACCCAGTATACGATTGATTTGATTGAGGATTTCAGAAAAACTAACTTTAGGGGACTTGTTGCGCCGTTGTTGTACCAGGACTTTAGTGAAAAGAACTCGATGCACTTTGGAAACCTAAACGAGGCACAGTTTACGCTCTTTTGGAGATGCTGGGAAAACAACATGCGCGTCATAAACGACATCATTCCAATAATTCTTAGAAACAAGACCTATGGCCCTCCGATGAAGGTACTCATGTATGGCATGATAAAGGCGGGGACTTGGGCAATCATGCGTTATTTGCGCGGCCTCTGTAAGGATCTCTTTAATGGAAAACTTCCAGAAGACATTGTTGAAAAGTATGCAAGAAGTAGATCAATTGCAGCCCCAACTTATACCAGGTGAACTACTGCAGGACAAATCCGTGGTCTTCTTGCTGCAATATGATAAAATTTTAGCTTGACAAGCTTTTGATTGCCTGATCTGCAATTGTGTTTCTTTTTGGCGTCAGGACAATAAAGTATGTTTTGTCTGCGCGTTCTATTGCGTTTACCTTTTTGTAGATTTTTGTGTTGATGTCAAACTCCAGTATTCTTCCATCTAGCGTTCCCTTTGTGTATATCATAAGATACACGTCTCCGTTGTTGTGGCCAAGTGGGACAAACGCAAAGACATATCCTTTGTACGAGTTGATCGGCATTGTGTTTTTCATTGGTGGCATTACTGATGCCATGTAGGAAAAAATATCCTCCATAGAATCAAATTCTTCGTATTCTACGTGCACAAATTAGGTATTAGAATATGGATATAAGAATCTTAAAGGCTCTTTTTCTTTCTTAGGCCGTTAAGTTTTGCTATTACTAGTGCTGGTGCGACAAAGTACATGCCGATGTTTAGTAGCATGATTCCAATTCCATATCCCAGCATTTCTGATTCAGAGTCAATGTTGACATAATTTAGTATTGATAGTGTGGATAGCATTGGAGTAATTGCTGTCTTTACTACTTCTTTGAATATCGGACTTTGTCTTTCCCAGTCAGCTACTGTCGGACTGAACGAATAATAGAATGTGTTAAATGCACTCATGAAACTTGTTCCAGAGCTTGTGCTGAACAATACATTGTCCCTGACTTCTCTTAGCAGTTGTACTTGGGGTGCAAGCTCTGAGCCATATGCTGCAGTAGCAATAAGGCATCCTTTCTTCTCTTCACCGCTCACTGGTTTTTTATCAGGTACACATATGCCATTTTCAGCATGTGTTCCTGTACCACATACGGGTGTTGTTTCCTCTGGGGGTTGGTCTATGCATTGACCGTTAGATAGCATTTGTCCTGGTGGGCATGTTATTGTGACTGGTGCAACTATGCATGTGCCAGACGCTTCATCAAATACAGTTCCAGTACCACATGCTGGCTTGTCTGGTGGCGGCGGTGCTTCTACACTTACACATTGTCCATCAACTATAGCTTGTCCTTCTGGACAAACTGTTGGCTTTGGTATAGGCACGTCGACTATGCCTTTGCCACTACCGCCGTTATAGTAGAATGTTGTTTCGGCTTTTTGTGGACCATAATTTACTAAAATTTTGTAATCACCTGCCTTTTGCCAGTATTTGCCGGATACTAAGAAAGCCCCCTCAAAACTTCCTGAGACGGGTTTAATTTGATCAACTGAAATAATTTGACTTGAGGTACCATTTATCAGCGGGCCTAAAATTCTGATTGTAATGTCAATTGAGTTATTTTCATCTGGATTTTTTATAAGACCGCTAAAAACAACAGAGTCGCCATCATCATATAATGGGAGTTCAGTCTTTACTGAAAGAGGTGGAATTGTACCCTCTGTTAGTTCATCAGCAAATGCGCTTGAAAATCCAAACGAAATGACAAATAATGATAATACTATAGTGCTAAGTATTCCAGATACTCTCATTTCTAGGCTTGTACAACAATTCAGGGTATTTATGTATTCTATGAAAGAAAAGTTGACTTGATTATACTTTTCTTGTGTCTTTTTTGACCCGTGTGATCTTTGATTTGTTATCATGGTCTTTCATTATTTTTTGATCGTTTTCGTTTTTGGACTCATGACGTCAAATGATGCTTTCCCGACATCAGACTTGAGATAGTTTACGTTGACATTGTACTTGCCTGGCAATGAGTCGTGTTTTAGGAGGATTATTGTTTTATAGTTTCCTTGTTTTGTCGCAACTACATCAAGTATGCTTTGTTTGCCATCAGGTCCAACAAGTGTGAATTTTATTTTTGTGCCAGTTTTGTAATTGTTAATTTTCCCTGACATTACAACATCACTTGTCATTTTGTATGATGGAAGAGTAAAGGTCTTTGAGTTTAGGGTGGGATTTTGTTGTTTTGAAATTAGTTTTGAATCTTGTTTTGGTTGTTTTGAAAGCTTGAAAATGTTTTGCTGCCCAAATGCATCCCTAAAGTCAGTGTATTTTATGTCAATTATTCCACCTGCTGAAGAGATAAGCTCAGTTCCGCCTTGATTGCAGATGTTAGATGGCATCTTAAACACCCCCTCAAAAATTCCTGTGTTTGGCCCCGTTTCTACAAGGCTAAATCCTGTTGATGCCAAACCGCCAGTTGCTACACCGTTTATGGTACAACGCTTGTATCTAATGTCTTTTATGAGAACCTCAAGCATTGTCCCACTTGAGCTTCCTACGGTATCAACATTAGAAGAAGTTGAATCATTAATTACTGAATAAATATCAATTGTGTCGTGTTTTATGTTGAGGTCGGGATCATTGAGTCTTATGACAACTGGTTGACCAAATCTGTATGTCTTTGAATTTAACGATGCTGTACCAGAGTGTGTGCTTATGTCGGTTTTGGTAGATGTGCTAATTGTCAGTCCCGCCTTGGCAATATCAGAGTATGCAATGTTGATTCCTTTTTCATTGATTAGTCTTTGATTAACAAAGAACTTTACATTGTCACTTGTAGTACTCAAGGTTTTGATTGTGTTTGAATCAAACTGGTTTAACTGATTTGCTATAACGTACTCGAGTGTTCCTGTAAAAGTATCTGTGTTTAATCCGGTTTCTTTTAGTTCAAATCGGTATATTGCATTGTTTACTTGGTTTCCATTTTTCTCACCAAATGAAAACAAATCAAATACTATTGGTTGTGTATCAGTCTCAGATGATATGGCTCCAGGTGGAGAGGAATTGTTTGATGCGTCAAAATCGATTACAAGAAATGCTTGTCCGGATTTTGAGTTTATCAATGTTGCCGCAGTGTCATTTTGTATAAACCCCTGAGCACCTGTCAGTCTACCAATACTTAACAAAGTTACAGGACTTGAATCTGTCAATCCAAAAAATAATGATATTCTAGTATCAGAAAAATCAGTTATTCCAAGCTGATTTTGAATGGATCGCAAATCATAGTTAATCCAGTTTGTTCCATTGTTTGCGCTGCTAGTATCTATAAGCAGAGTCTTTAGATCATCTGCCGATATGCCAAGGTTTAGTGATATTTTTTCAAAGGAAAGTGAAGCGGGGGTGGTAGTATCCAGCACAAGTCGGTCAGAGTTTCTATCCGGGACTGTGGATGTGATTGATGTTCCTGCAGAGAGATTATCTACTGTGGAGGCATAAAATTTGACGCTTGCTGCATTTTCCAAAGTTGCCGGACTGCCTATGGTTAGGCTTGGAATTAATGCGGAGCTTCTGAAAACATCAAGTTTGTCCCTTGATGCAGGGTTTATGTTCTGGTCAGAATCCACTACCGTAAGCGGGATTCTTTGTCCTGAGAGAACCTGAGTTGCCCCCAGCGAAATACTTGCGGTGTTTAGGCCTGAAACTATAGAATAAGATTTTGAATTGTATTCAATTGTTGCGGACTGGCCCCTTGGCGCACTTGACAATATCTTAATGTTTGACTGAGAATTATGATCTGCGTTTTCAAATATGCCAGAGTTTGGCTCTGTTTCAACAAAGGTTACTATTTTTGAGTATGTGACGGTGCCATCAGATGCAGTACTCGATTGGAAGTCATTTTGCTTTAGCTCAGCTACGGTACCAAGATTCATTGCCAGTTTACCGTTTTTTTCAAAACCTAAGCTGGAAAGCTTTGGAATAAGATTAACAAGGCCTGCCCCCCCGTTTGCAGAGCTTGCTCCAGATTCAGTAAACGCATCATAAAATACAGTTTGGGATGAATTAACATTGAATGTCCAAGAGTCTCGTGATGTTGGGTCTTGGTTTAGCTGTATGTCATTGATTGTCGCAAACACATGTGCGCCTGGAGGATAATTTTTTTTATCAAGGCTTAGCGAAACGTTTGGAATATCATCATATGCTAATGTAACTGATTGTGTTCCAACGCCATTGTATTGTATCACAGCATTGTTACTAAATGAAAATAATTGTACAAGCGGCCAGGCATCTGAGTTCAGACCAATTTGACCCGGCAATATGTTAGGGTTTGTGTTGATTGATTTCGGGCTTCGCACCACGTTGTTAAGATTCGTTCCAGATGGAGTGCCAGTACAGGTGACAAATGCAGAGTCTCCATTTGTTGCCCCAGTTGTTGATCGCGGAATTGCAATGCCGCTAGTTTCTGAAAATGTCGGGCCGAGTGAAATTGTGTCCTTGCTACAAAACACACCAAAGTCAAGGCCCACTCCAGAAACTCCACTATCAAAGGCAATTTGATCTGCAGTCTTTGCCTTGTCCACATTTGCAAAGTATCCATACCATCGCCCATCGGTTGCCTGAACCATTCGAAGGTTATTGCCATTTATCGTAACGTCTGGTTCTCCTTTTCCAACGGATGTATCAGAGAGACCGAGATCGTGTATTATTACCTCTACTACCATCGAGCCTGAAAAATGATTCCCAGATGCGGGATTTTCAGCTGAAACGAGGAGATTTGGATGCAACTCGGCGTTTGCGGTTACATATAATGGAATTAGTATCAGTATCCCCGAAAGCAAGACCAGTTTATTCAAATTATTTTTCTTGTGTCTTCATAAAAGATAACGTTATCGTACGATTCATTCGAGATCAGAACATTACTAATATCAGCAAATCTCAATTCTAATTGTGTCATGTTTGTTCAAAGGACTAGAACTCTAAAGTTCTCGCTGTTTGCAATACTTTCTGCATTTGTAGTGGAACTTGTTTTCGGTATTTTTTCAAACAGTCTTGCACTACTCACTGACAGCGTTCACGCGCTCTTGGACAGTATTGTTACAGTGGTGTTGCTATTGGCGGCAAGATTTGCAATAAAACCCCCAGATGCAGAGCACACCTACGGCCATGGAAAAATTGAATCGCTAGGCGGGCTGATCGGTGGAATAGCGATATTTCTCATTGCGTGTTTTTTTATTTTTGAAGCAGTAATCAGAATTCAGAGTCCTCCACCCTCAACATTTCCAACTAATCTTGTGTTAATTGCCGCAATCTACACAATATGCACAGATATCTTTAGGATAGTGCTGCTGAACAGATCAATTAAGAAGGTAGGCGGTATGACACTCAGGGCGGACTTTTATCATGCCGCCATGGATTTGGGTTCTACGCTAGTTGTCATTGCGGGAATTGTTCTGGTGTCATTTGGTTTTCACGATGGAGACTTTGTTGCAGCACTAGTGCTTGGCATATTGCTTGTCTTTTTGAGTCTAAAGCTAATTCGCAGAACAGCGCTTGATCTAACGGACATAATTTCGCCAGAACTTGTAAGCAAAGTAAGAGGAATTACACTTGCCACTCCCGGAGTGCTTGATGTAGGTTCTGTTCTCATGCGAAGGTCAGGCGACATGTTCTTTGTAGATATCACAATGTCACTTCGCGGCAACGTGAGTTTTGAGAGGGCACATGAAATCAGCAATATGGTTGAGAAAAACATCAAAAATGAGATTACACACTCGGAAATTACGATTCATTTTGAGCCAAGCTGGAAGGATGTTCCAAGGGACTCAAAAATTTACGAAATTGCATCAGATGTTACAGGCGTCATGGGTGTGCACAATGTTAGCTATTATTCCTCAGATGAAATGCGGTATGTTAGCCTGCACGTGATGGTAAATAGAGAAATGAACCTAGAGCAAGCCCATAAAATATCAGAAACAATAGAGGAAAAAATTTTCAAATCCATTCCAGACATCAACCATGTCACAATTCATCTGGAACCACACATTGCAATACCAACTACCCTAAAATCAGACTACAGGAAAACCGACCAAAAGATACTTGCACTTTTAAAGGAATATGATGAAATAAAGAAAATTGGAAACATAGTTACATTATATTTTGATGATCTGCTCAAAATCGACATTGATTGTTCATTTGACAAAGACCTCTCAATTGAAAATGTCCACGACTTGACTTCTCAAATAGAGCAAAGGATACGTAGTCATTTTAAAAATTCAGTCATAACCATACAGCCAGAGCCGTTTTAGACAAGAATGCTGGTAAGATACATCACAAGCATTCCTACAGCAACCCCAGATGCTACCGCTGCACTTGAAAGATTTTTGTCACCTTCTTCTCGTATCCACTTCAATATCGTGATTATTACTTGGAATATGGCGCCTGCTCCTATTGCAAGAAACAGTACAGAGGTAAATGGAGAGTAAACAAACCCGCCTACCCATGCACCAAAAATAGCTGGAGCGCCTGCAATCATTCCAAATCCTGCAAGCTTACCAATCATTGTTTTTCCTCGTGACATTGGTGCTGCAATCGCGATTCCCTCAGTTGTATTGTGTAAAGCAAATCCTATAATTAGAAAAGTGCTAAATGCAATAGAACCAAGACCGATAGCTGCTCCTATTGCGAGTCCTTCTCCAAAATTATGCAATCCAATTCCTATTGCAATCATTAATGCAATTGCCACAGGTTTTGTCATTCTAGA
>JAENJF010000073.1 GCA_016844685.1 Candidatus Nitrosotenuis sp.
TGCTTTACGTTCTTTTGCAAGGCATTCTGGGCAATTTACCAATACTTTAATCAAAAAATTTTTCCATAAAAGCGTTCCCACATAGATTTTGATCGCATGTATATTCTGGTACGCGGATTATGTCGTCATCCCGTTAGGTCCGTTCGCCCATCGAAATACCGCGTACCAGACTAGCTTTTTCAGACAGATTACTGTTTATCTTTTGTCTTCTAGCATTTGGACCGCTATTTTTGCAGCCGTCTGGGCTCCGTTTGGCACAAAATTTTCCTTAAATTGCTGTATTGATTCCTCAAACTTGGCTTGATCTTTTCTTAGCTCTAATATTGCCCCGATGACTTGTTTTTTACTTTTTGCACCAATTCCTAGTTTGTGTTCTTGTACCCATTGTATCTGATTTGTCTGCTCATCATAAACTGGTATGCCGATTATCGGTTTTCCTTTTATCCCAATTATTTCTCCCATAGCAGTATGTGAGCCATTTATGACGGCATAGTTGCAAAAATCAAGCGTGGTTTCCTTTTCCTCCTCTGAGAGAAACCCAACGTCGATTTGTATCCAGTCGATTTTCTTTTCCAAGGCATCAGAAATAGAGTAAGTCTTTCCGTCCTTTCCAAGAACCTTGTCAATTGATGGGTCGTTTATCGCATGAGAAATTATTCTTTTTTCATTTTTTATCTCCGCTGCATGGAAAACTTGTTCATATTTTTCCCCAGTTATCGTGTTTGTCGACTTGTTACCAGTACGCATCCAATAGCCAAAATCTGTATTTTCAATTAGTTTTTCAAAATCAGTTTTTACTTTTGCGCTTCTTTTTTTATTGCTTGCAAAATGACCTGCATAAATTACCTTTTCCTTTATTTTGTCTGGAAAATTCAGATTATACTCACATATGGTATATGGGGGGGGAGAATCTGCTACAATTATTTTAGTTGCTTTGGCAATTTGCTTTGCAATAAAGACTGCACCCGGATAAAAATAGAAATGTGATTTCCAAAATTTGGGCATAAACTGGTTTGTGACAAAAATTGACTTGACTCTTCTGTTTTTTGCAAGAACGTTTGGACCCATGTCACCGTCATTAATTACAAGATCAAAACCAATTTTATCAAATAGTTTAGCTTCTTTTCGCAAGCAGCTACTGACTTGCTTGACTAGAGGTGGCTTGCCAGAAATCGGTAAAAGTAAATTCAACATGGACAGAAAAATACTGGGACCATATTTTCCGTCAATTGGAGTTGGCATCAAAATTTCATGTATGTTTTGTTTTTTATCTGGGAATTTTTTGAGCAATTTTTGATAAATCTCTTCCTTACTGGAATAATGAACCTCATATTCGTCTTTGATGTAGTTTGATAGCTCATCATTTAGCGACATCATCCTAGAATAGTGCCCGTTTCCCCACGAATAGATGAACTGACCTATTTTTTTCACAGATTCAACTCAAAATGGCCTGGCATAAATTTTCAATGTTTGTCAATGGAATCTAAAATATCATGTATGTTGTTTGGACCAACCCTTACTGTGACAGATTTTTTCATCTTCATTGATTTTGCGGCAATATCAAAAGTTTTGGTATCCGGATTCATTTTTCCAAATTTAATTTTTCCAAACTTTTCGATTTTGTGGAGATATTTACCCAAACCTATCTCCCTTGCAGTTTTGATTATGGAATCATCAATTCCTGACAAGGCAATCCATGGAAGGCAGTTGCTCTGCAGTATGACATTTACATTTTCATCAATAAACCACAATGGAAATGCAAGGGGAGAAAGCGGGAGGGATATTCTTTTAATTTTTTCAAGTTTTGCTACAAGGCAAAGAATCTGAGTTACGGTCCTGATCTTTGTCTGAATTGATCTTGTATTTTGCTGTTTGATTGGGATTTTAAAAAAATCCAAAGTAACTTTGGCCTGTACTGTTCTTGGAAGAATACGGTTTATCATTTTGACCAAATCATGCAAATTGGAATCATCATAGCAGACAATAATTTTCACATCAAATCCTTGCTTGATTGATTCAAGACAAGAAATGGCTGATAACTCATCATAAACGCAGCATACTGCCTTGTCGCCTTGTGAATTGTATGGTATTCCACCATGGCCATCATCCATGAAAATGGAAACATATGCATTTTTCTTTGTTAAAAAACAATAGATCAGCTTGTCATGCTTTTCCTCACTCCCAGGCTTTGAATCCATTTGAATGGTTTTTTCAATTAATGCAGAAGTTGCAGCAACTTCCACATCTTTTGGCAAATACCCTGATGAATGTCCTTCTACTTTGACATAGAACTGTTCGCCTCGCAGCAAAAGACTAGCGCCAATCTTTGCTATCATAGGAACTATAACATCAAACTTGTTTTCAACGCGTCTTGCTATTGCTATTTTATCCACACCAAAAAGTAGATTGATTGCAGATGATGCAAAGACGGGATCATTTGCATCAATTACAACAAGATCATCATCCTGTGTAATTTGAGTGATTTTTTGATTATTTATTCTAAGAATTTTTTTAATGTTGTTGACAAGAAGTGTTTTTTTGTTTTTGGCAAAAATTGACGGAAAAACAACTACAAAGGCATTCCCGTTCATTTTTTTCCATTATTGCAGCCTGCATATAATTTTGAATGATTTGAGTGCAAAAACACCTCGTAATAATTATAAAACTAACAAAAGCCGAGACTAGTATTGGCAAAATTCACTCAAGAGGAAATTGACAAAATTAATTCTAAACTAAATACACCAGAGGATGCTCTTAGATGGGCATTTGATACTTTACATGACAAGGTTGCAAAGGCATCAAGCTTTGGGGCAGAAGATGCTGTAATCACAGACATGATGATCAAGCTAAACCCAAAGGCAAGATTTTTCACATTGGACACAGGAAGACTAAACCAAGAAACATATGATGTAATGGACAGAATCAGCAAAAAATACGACATCCATTTTGAGGTAATGTTTCCCGATACAGAGGAGGTTCAGCAAATGGTAAGAATAAAAGGAATCAACTTGTTTTACGAAAGCATAGAAAACAGAAAGCTTTGCTGTGAAATAAGAAAGGTCAAACCACTAAACAAAATTCTAAGCACTCTTGATGGTTGGATAACTGGACTTAGACATGATCAAAATGAAAACAGACAAAAAGCATCCATGATTGAAATAGATAAAATGCACGGTGGAATACTCAAAATAAATCCATTAATTGATTGGACTTGGGAACAAACAGTAAACTACGTAAAAGAACACAAGCTCCCCTACAACAAGCTCCTTGATATGGGCTATACCAGCATAGGTTGTGAGCCATGCACAAGAGCAATAAAACCAGGCGAGGACCTAAGAGCAGGACGTTGGTGGTGGGAAAGTGATACGCACAAGGAGTGTGGCCTTCATATGGATCACAGCAAAACAACATGAGCCAAACTGGAGCTATCGGGCCTCATGGCGGTAAACTGGTAAACAGAATTACGCAAAAAAACATATCAGGAATGTATTCATTTTCTGTAAGTGAGGATCTTGCAAACGATGTAGAAAACATCGCTGATGGAATTCTTAGTCCTTTGGAAGGATTTCTCATACAAGAGGATTTTGAATCCGTCATAAACAAGGGAAGACTTGCAAACAATTTGCCTTGGACAGTTCCAATTGTATTGGATGTAGACAAGGAAACTGCTACCAAAATGAAAGAAACAGGGGACGTTCTCTTAAAGACAAAACATGGTGAATTTGCAATTTTGCATGTAGAGGAAACATACACATTTGATAAAGAAAAGACAGCAAAGGCAGTTTATGGAACTATTGATGTAAATCATCCGGGCGTGGCAAAAACATTTTCAATGAACGAGTTTTTGGTCGGAGGTAAAATTGATTATGTAAAAAGACCCTCAGATGATCCAATCAGAAAATACCGAATGAGCCCACTTCAGACAAGAAAATCATTTGAGGATGCTAACTGGAAGTCAATTGTTGCATTCCAAACAAGAAATCCACCACATGTTGCGCATGAAATGCTGCAAAAAACATCACTAACAACGCATGACGGCGTTTTTGTAAATCCGCTAATAGGAAAGAAAAAGTCTGGCGACTTTGTCGACGAGGTAATCATAGAATCATACGCTACTCTAATTGAGCATTATTATCCAAAAAACAGGTCTATACTTGCAACACTCCACACAGAAATGCAATACGCAGGACCAAAGGAGGCAATACACCATTCCATAATGAGACAAAACTATGGTTGCACACACATCATAATTGGAAGAGATCATGCAGGTGTTGGGAACTATTATTCCCCATTCGCTGCACAAGAAATATTTTCAGACTATCCTGATCTGGAAATAGAGCCGATCTTTTTCCCGGCATTCTATTATTGCAGGAAATGCCTTGCATTTACAAATGAACGTGCATGCCCACACGGCCAGGAGTTCAGGGAGCAGATAAGCGGAACCAAGCTTAGGGCATTAATTGAGGAGGGCAAGTCACCATCCGAATTCATAATGCGCCCAGAGGTTGTTAAAGTAATCATGGGTCACAAAAAACCCTTTGTGGATTAGGTTTATCGTATCATGAAATACAAAATATTCATTTTGGCGTTATCTATTTCTGTCATGGTCTTTTTGCCTGCACATGCACAAAACTTTTCAAACCCGTCATTAATACTTGAAACAATAGATGTATCTCCAGATGAATTCAATAAAATTTCGCGAGACGCGACGATAACTAGACTAGATACCACTCATTCTGGGAGCTGGCAAATTACAATTGAAAATAAATTATTGTACGCCAATCCAGCTGGAAGCGCAATTGTGCGATTCTATGATACAGATGCTGATAAATTCATTGAGGTTGGCATGGACAGTCCGTCTGACCGCAGACTCTGGATAGGATTGCAGCTGCCAGGCGAAGGATACATTCCTGTTACACGTATTGACAAGGAAGGTTGGCATGACAATGCAAAAATCATTCTTGCATACAATGATGATCAGGGTGTATCTATCAGTAATGGAAAACGCGTAGTTGTGACAAATTTGGATCTGAAGGGATTTTCCGTAAATGCTTATTCCGTGTATGGAATGGTGGAATCAACAGATCCGCCAGCAATAAATTCTGGCAAGTTTACATTTGAGATCTTGTCAGGCGACGTGTCAAAGAACCC
>JAENJF010000074.1 GCA_016844685.1 Candidatus Nitrosotenuis sp.
GATTGAGCAATACGAAGGGTTGCTGATATTTGCACTTGCATTTGATGAAAATGGAATCCTATATGCCTCCACTGACCAGTTTGGTCTTTCAAAATCTGCAGATCTTGGGAAAACATGGGAAAAAATTAACACGCCAGAGATTACAATAATGAGTATTTCAGTTGATGGACAAAACAACATCCTGTATGTGGCAGGGTATGTGCATGATGGATTTCAAGAAGTCTATAAAAGCTCAGACGATGGAAGCACTTGGGATCTGATTGGGACAAACAAGGAATTGTAAGATATGGTTGAGATAAGTTGTGCTGACTGTGGCTGTTTGCCATCAGAATGTAAAACCAGCAAATCTGAAAAGAAATGCCAGAATTGCACTTGGGAGGAATGTTGTTGTTTTATTCATTTGCAGAAGAGTAACTAACAGCCAAACTTCTTTGCCCAATCTTCTGAGGCAAACTCGCTTTTCTTGCAATACTGTTTTAGAATAGTAGCGTATCCATTTTCTAACAATTCTGCGTTCAAGTTTTTGCCTGAACATGTCACTTTGCCAATCATTCTGCCGTATGAATCCGTTTTCTGTTTATCGTCCTGATCAACTACAATAGTAGAATCGACAGGACACATATTTTGCGTAAATGACTTTGCCTCATTAAAGCCAGCCTGACTTTTTTCAGGTGTATTTGTAAGAGATAATCGAATCTTGTAATTCTTTATGTAAATGGTGTCACCGTCAACAATTTTTGTAACTTTGTCAGTTATGCATAATGCATTACCAGTACAAGTAGTTGTTTTGTAACTTGTTGCAGGCATTGCAGGTTTTGGTTCAATCTTCTTTGGCTGGACTTTTGTCTCTTTTGACGGCTCGTATTTTGGTGTGGTGTTCTTTGGACAGTACGTATCATATCCAAGGTCACCACAGACATAGCTTCCAGTATCTGACGGACAGCTATGCCACCTATGACATCCATTTTGGTGAGCAAATGCATCATCTGGGATTGCTAATGTGAAAAGAGCAAGTGCCAATATTATTGCTAGTATTTTGTACACATCTCAAGAATTACATTATTAAATAAAAGATTATAGACTTTGAAATATTTTTCAATCTTTCTATTTCATTTTCTAATGATGTTTCTATTATTTAGAAAGATTCGTGTCTAGGCCATATTTAGAAGGTGAAAGTGAAGATCTACAATCCTAACCATATTTTCCAAAAATAGATGCGGCCGCCGGGATTTGAACCCGGGTAACGGGCTTGGAAGGCCAGCGTACTACCAGACTATACTACGGCCGCACAAGAATGAAACCCCTGCTGCCTACATAAAAACGGTTTTTTCGTATTCATACAGAACGCGTGCAATGGCAACATGTGCCTCAAGAGAACTGGCATCAACTGATAGCAAGCTATCAATTCTTTTCCTTACAGGATCGGAAAAATGTCCCTTTGGAAATGCACCTATAACAAGACATGATTTCGAGGTGCAAGTTGCTGCAGCATCATAGTATGAGCTTTTGGTTCCCTCTGAGCTCAGACCAATCACATTATCTGGTTTTATTTTATCAATCAGATCAGAAAACGTCATGTTTTTGATTTCAAGTAATTTTTGTCCATCAGATTTGATGATTTTTTCTGCAAACAGTTTTTCCATCAAACCTGCAAATCTATGATATGACTTTGGAAGATGCACCCCGGGTTCCACAGTTATTACCATATCATCAAGTGTGTGAATGTAAATAGAAATTTCATCCTCAAAATAAAGCGGAATTGTACATGCCTCAAGCAGGCAGAAATGAACCAGGTCCGGCCTCCCCCTTTTGATTTCATTTTTAATTCCCTTCATTGCACCAAAATGCCAAGAGTTGTCAAGTAGAATTTCTGACGGTCTTTTTCCCATTTTTCTTGCATGCGATACAACTGAATTATGATGCTGCAGTTCCTTTGGAACAAGTTCAAGTGAGGCTTCTGCAATAACTAGCGATAACATTACCAAGATCACGAATTCGCACTTAATTGTATTTGTTTTTTGATTTCTGCCCAGCCTGATTTTTGTGTGTTATCAGTTTTGATTAATCCTGCATTACAGGTGTATTTTGAGAGTCTTTCCTTTACGTATTCATTGCCGCCTAGTCCTGAACCTGCCCCGATTGTAATTTTTGACGATGGAAAGTTTTGCTCTATTCCACATGTGCCTTCTGGTCTGTCATATTGCCGATACCACGTAAAGAACTCAATTTTTGATGCATTTTTTCTGTAAAAGTCGTATGATTCGGATATGAATTTAGTTTGGTTTTGCTCACTTCCCATTACAAAATCAGATGTGCTCCAGCTTATCTCAAAGATGCCAATTTTTTTGTCAGGTACTAAATCTAGTGCCTTTTGTAGGTCTTTTTGTGCATCTTCTGGTGTTTTTGAAATATCGTTTAGTCTATCCACTGGAAGATACGTAAATGCCACAAAGTCTCCCATATCAACATCAGATACGTAATGCTCTAGATTTTTGTTTACTATATTATGTAGCGAAAATGCATTTCCAACCTGAACGTTTGGGTGCTTTTGTTTTAGTTCCGTGTATACGTTGTTAAAGAATTCATTATATTGTTCTACATTGCCACCAGCGTCATTAAAGTAAGAATCAAGTTCTCCTCCAATTATCACATGATCAACTATTCCGTATCTACTCAAAATTGCATCAAGTGTTTTAACTAGATTTTTTTCTAAGGCTTGGCCAAGTCTTGGTTCTCCCATCCAGTCAGGGTATGGTCCTGTTATTCTTCCATTCACTACAGAAAAGTAAAGTGTTACCGCAAGATCATTTTGCTTATTTAGACTCATCATGATGTCAGTGTCCTTCCAGTTGTACTGATCTTTTTGTGGCTCTATGTGATTCCAAAAAAGATACAGGTTGTTTCTTCCTATTCCTGTAAGGGATGCCTCAGAATAGACTTTCTTTAGCTGATCCAATGTTACCTCCCTTGATGGCGGGTTTACGACGATTCCAAGTTTTTCGTTGTGGCTAATCGAGATTGGTTCTGGCGGCGAATTCGGTGGAGAGTTAGGCAGCAAGACCAAAATTGCCATTGCTATTGCAATAGCTGCACCAATTACTCCAAGAATTTTTTTGTCCACTAGTTTTGCCAGTAAAAAACGATAGTAAAAAAAGTTGTGATATTTTGTTTCTAGCCTGATGTGCAGCCACTAAAGCCACATTCAATGCAGAGGCTGCATCCTTCAACGAATACCAGATTATTCTTGCATGTAGGACAGAGCATTTCTTCTCTTACTTCTTCCTTGATTGGGCTTTCCATCATTGGCTCGTCAGGAATTTTCAGTTCCAGTGCGTTATTGACCTGGTTTCTGATGTATTGGTTCTTGATGCTTTTTGTAATGTATTCACGTAGATGGGCACTTGGAGATACGTCAAATGTTTTTTCTGCATTTTCGCTTGTCATGTGTAGTACCTGAGTATGTCTTGAGCCATCACGGTATACTGTAATTCCCTTTAGTCCAAGCTCGTGCGCAAGAAGATATGCTGCTTTGACATCTTCTGCTGAGACGTCATTTGGCATGTTGATTGTCTTTGCAATTGCATTTCCAATCCACTCTTGCCATACCGCCTGTGCCATTAGGTGGTCAGACCAGTGTATGTCCATTGCAGTGACAAAGATGTTTTGGATCCATTCCGGAATTTCTGCCAGTCCTTTGACAGAGCCATAGTTATCTGCTATTTTTGCTAGGATCTCATCACTGTATAATCTGTTTTCTCGCAGTACCTGCTCGAAGATCTTGTTTGTGTAGAAGAATCGTCCAACAGTTACTCGTTTTTCAAATACAAGTGCAAATGTTGGCTCCATTCCGTTTGTACAGTCCGCAATCATGGAAAGTGTTCCTGTTGGTGCAACTGTTGTGGTAAGCACGTTTCGTATTCCGTGTTTTTGGATCTTGGTAATCAGTGCATCCCAATCATAATAATGCACTCCTTTTGGCTTTTCATAATAACCTGCAACAGGAATCTTGGCATCTGGATATTCTGTTTTTGAGCACAAGTCAAACTCTCCCCTTGATCTTGCAAGGGCAACGCTTTCTTCCATGGAATAATACGTTAGTGCTTCTGCAAGTTTTGACTGGAATTCATAGCCTTCCTTTGAGTTGTATGGAATTCTTAGCTTGTACAGTAGATCTGCTACGCCCATTACACCAAGTCCTATTCTTCTTGATTCTTTTGATGCCTTGTCAATTTCCGGTACTGGATAGTTATTCATGTCAATTACATCGTCAAGGAACCTTGTTGTCTTGCGGATTGTCTCCTCATATCTTTGCCAATCAAATTCGAATTGACCGTCTGCCTTTCTTTTCACAAGATTTGCAAGATTAATTGATCCTAGATTGCATGACTCGTATGGATAGAGAGATTGTTCGCCGCAGTTATGAGCAACAATGCCGTTTGCATCAAATGCGTTCACTCCAGGCACTTGGACATCGTATACCTCTTCTGTATTATCTTCTACAAGATCTGCAACTGTTGCTACAAATTTCTCCTTGTTAAGATTCTTCTTGTAATCTCCTAGCAACATTCCAAGATGTTTCATCTTGTCAAAATCAGCAAAGCCTATCACGTTATGGAATCGCAGTATGTTCTCTCCTGAGATCACCAATTCGTGCTGTGGTTTGATGTGATACAGTTTTACACCACCCTTGCCATCAGGCATTAGTTTTTCCTGCTCCTTCCTTCTGTTTGTGTATATTTTTGCCATTATGCCAAGTCTGAGTAGCATGCGTTGAGCGGCCTTTAGCACTTTGAGATCACTTTGTGACAGACGTACAGATACGCCCTTGCACTGGCTGCCTTGTACACTCCCGTCTGCATCAAAGAAGCCCCTTAGGAATCCTTTATGGAATGCAGAGGATGTCTTTTCTATCTCTTCAGTTATTGTCTTGTTCTGGTGTATCATTCCTAGTGAGGTTGCAAGTTCTCTTATCGATGCAAGTGAAAGTCTGTATTCGTTTCTCTCTTCGATGCTTACCCAGCCGTTAAAATCAGCCCTGTGCGGCATCTGCTGAGCATACTGTAATACAAGCCCTCGTACAGATTTATTTCCAGTGCTTTCACCCCATGAAGAAAGGACGACGCTGT
>JAENJF010000075.1 GCA_016844685.1 Candidatus Nitrosotenuis sp.
TAGACAGTATTTACAAAATTATGATTTTACTAAAGGTTAACTTTAAAAACCATCACCTGTAATTTGGATCTGCTGAATTCATTTTAAAAATTAGATGGTATGTAATAATTGTAAAACTCCTAACTTGTTATAAAAAAGATCAAGAGCAATAGGAAACGGCCTTGATAATACCTGTGCATTCACAAATTAACCTGTAAAATCACAAAAATTATTCACCATCTCCTTCTCATTAAAATAACTTTTCATTTTTAAGGCTAAATTTCATCAATAATATTCTTGTTCTAACTTGTAGCTGAAAAGGCGGTAATGTATAATGTTGCAAGAGTAATTTTTGATATTTGACGCAGCAAGATAGTTTGTTTCATAGTGATTCAATTATCTTGAGCTAATATTCAAAAGACGTTATGATCATATTTTGTGTTAAACTGACTCAAATTTTACATGACGAGTATTTTTTAGTACCACTTTTCAGTTAGGAAAGATGTGGATATATTCACCTTTTAATGCTCGATTTATTCAAAGAAACCAGACGTCGGTAGTATCTGGTAAAATCATATTTTCTGGTTCAAATTGAATCAGGAACATAACGCGTGGGGAGTTAGATAGAATACCTGATTTGACGTTATTTGATAAAATTTTCTAAAATTTAGGTAAGTGGAATTTTTTGATTTGATGTTTTTTTGATTAAATTTTTGCACTTTTTTCATCTAAGAAGTTAAGGTAAGACAATTCCAGAAATAACTCTGACTTAAAATAAACAAATCTCAATTCCAAATGCATGAATTTGACCCAAAAATACGATAATCAACGCCTTGGTTACTTGTTTGTAGTTCTGGCTGCCATTATGTTCGGTTCAGTATCTGTATTAGCAAAGCCCCTCGTTTCTTCAGTTGATCCTATTTTACTTGCATCATTGGTTTACATCATATCTGCAATTACTCTGAGTCCTCTTACACAAAAGCAAAAGCAAAAACTTGCAAGAAGAGATCTTTTGTTTATTCTTTCCATTGCAGTTTGCGGTGCTGTGATTGCACCCAGTCTGTACTTTGTTGGGTTGACTCATGCAAGTGCATCAGATGCCGCATTAATTGCAAATGGTGAGGTATTTTTTTCTGTTTTGCTTGCAGTGATGTTTTTCAGAGAGAAACTAAGATTTGTTGGATGGGTTGCAATTATTTTGGTTTTATCTGGCATGGTAATCATAACTACAAATCTTAATTTTGCAGACTTTACCTTACAGCAAATACACTACAAGGACATGTTACTGATCTTGTCCATGTTATTTTGGGCACTTGATAACAATCTTAGCAGATATCTTGCACAAAAAATGGATGTTGCAAATATTGCGCAAATAAAATCTGCAATGGGCGGAGTGATTTTGCTTGTAATTGCCTTGTTGGCATTTAGAGTAGATATCAATGTGGGAGTAGATCAGATAATTCCAATTTTAGTGTTAGGTTCTATCGGGTTTGCAGCATCGCTTTACTTTTTCTTGCAAGGATTAAAGAGAATAGGCATTGTTAGAACAATTACAATATTTTCAATGTCATCCGTATTTGGTCTTGTGGCATCTAATGTATTCTTGGCAGAGCAGATTAGTTGGTACCAGATTATGGCGGCAGGAATTATGATTCTTGGAGTTTATCTTGTGAGTAGAAAAGAGACTGTAATCAGTCCAGTGTAGATTTTGTACTTTTCAATCTAAAACTATGGGCATAGAAATCCTCAGAATTAATCAGCAAATCATTATTAGAGAATTTGTATAAAAGAAGATGAGCAAAAAAATGTACGATGCAAAAGAGCATTGGGAGGATGTTTGGACTAGGAAAAAATCTAACGAAGTCAGTTGGTATCAAGAATATCCAAAGACATCGATTGAACTGATACTCTCAATCAATTCCGATAAGGATGCTAGTATTATTGATGTGGGTGGTGGAGACTCAAATCTTGTGGATAAATTACTTGATCTTGATTTTAAAAACATTACAGTGTTGGATATTTCTGCAAAAGCATTGAAACGTTCAAAAGAAAGACTGGGTAAAAATGCAATGGCAATAAGCTGGATTAATTGTGACATAAGAGAATTCGACTCAGAGAAAAGATATTATGTATGGCACGATAGAGCACTGCTTCATTTTCTAACAGATGAACAAGACATGCAAAAATATGTGGAAATGATCAGAAAACACGTTAATGATGAAGGATATGTGATTATCTCTTCTTTTTCCACAAGGGGGCCAATGATGTGTAGTGGGTTAGACACACGACAACATTCAGAAGAATCCCTGAAAAAACTATTTTTTAATGGATTTGAACATGTAAAAAGTTTTGAAGAAGAACATGTGACTCCACATGGAATAGGTCAGATTTTTACTTGGAATGTATTTAGAAAAACAAAATAAGATAGATGCATAAATTTTACAATTGTAAAGTCCAGTATTCAAGTATGTGATGAATCATTACAAAGTCATGTCAACAATACTTGCCAAAAAATCTGGCGTCATTTTGGCATTTGTCTTGTTTTCATTTATTTTTCTTGGAATAATCTTTTCGTTAATCAGTGACCTTTCTGTAAAATCTGGAAGTGAATTCTCCTACCCATCTTGGCTAGTTATTGCTTATGTGGCAGGACTTTCAATGATTATTTTACCCTGCACTCTACCTCTAGTATTCATTATAATTCCATTAAGCATGGGAAAAGGATACAAAAAGGGTTTGAGTATGGCATTGCTCTTTGGTGCAGGACTAATCACAACCATAACTTTGTATGGTTTGGCTGTGGCAACAATTGGAAAAACTACATCCCTTGATCAGTTTTCAACAATAATGTTTTTAATAGCTGGAATCGCCGGATTTGTTTTTGGATTATCTCAACTAAAGTTGATCACAATCAAAATGCCGACATATTCCAAGACCCCCAAATTTATCCAAAACAGAAGTGAATATGCCAAATCATATCTAATGGGTGTTCTACTTGGCAACGCAGGTGTAGGATGTCCAAACCCAATGTTTTATTGGCTGTTAATCTACATTGCAGGAACTGGAAGTTTGGAGATTGGATCATCACTAGGTCTTGTGCATGGTGTAGGAAGAGCAATACCGTTAATTCTGTTTTCACTTCTTGCCGTACTTGGAGTAAATGCTACAAAAAGCCTCACCACAAACAGAATCAAAGTAGAAAAAATTACAGGATGGATGCTCCTTTTCATTGGTGCTTTTCTAATAATTAACGGTCTTCCTGGAGGACATGCTTGGTATGAAAGTACCATAGTGCATATAGGTTGGAATAATATAGTATCGATGGTAGGATTACCTGTTGAATTTCACATAGGACAGCATGTTCATCAAAATCCATATAATTTTGAAATATCCAATGATCTTGTTCCGGCAATATTTTTGGGATTAATAATTTTTCCAATTGTATGGTATGTGATAAATCAAAAAAAGGTTAAGGTGATACTATGAAAGATCCAGTATGCGGGATGGAAGTTGATGATAAACATGATTCTCTAGAACACAAAGGTAAGAAACACTATTTTTGTTGTGCAAGCTGCAAGTGGGCATTTGAGAATAATCCTAGTCAATTTGAGCAATCATGAAAATTGAAATCCTAACAACTCCAGCATGTTCCAATTGTAGTATAGTTGAAAAAATCCTTGATGGTATTGGGACATCTTATGATGTTATAGATGTCACAGAACACCCAGAGTATCTAGAGAAATATCCAATCTTTACTGCACCTGGAATAGTAATAGATGATAAACTAGAGTTTACTGGTGTTCCATCAAAAAAAGAGTTAATCAACAAATTGTCTCAAAGATGAGTTGCCACTTGTAAAGTTCAATTGTTAAATATCCATACACTGAAAACTGATTATTGGCACACAAATTAGATGATCTGGATGTATCGATAATAAAATCACTCATGAGTGATGGGCGCAAGTCATTTAGACACATATCAAGGGAGTTGTCAGTAAGTACACCAACTATAAAATCAAGATATCAAAGATTGGTCAATCTTGGATTCATCAAATCAATTTCTCCAATACTGGATGAAAAACTAGTTGATAAAAAACTGCAAAAAGAATTAGCAAGCACATACTTGAAAATTACAGAAGAACAGATCAAAAATGGTCTTTCACTACAAACTGATTGTGATTATTGTGATGGTGAAATATCAGGCAAGCCCCATGTGTTAAAGTTTGGTCAATTTGAGAGATTTTTTTGTTGTGGGTCATGCAGAACTTTGTACAAGGAAAAACATGCAGGCAGAATTGAATCGCTGTCAGATTAAACCTAGAGTCATTTTAAAAATACTATAGTCCCTTGTTTGTACCGATTAGTTCGTATGATTTTATATCGTATGAAAGTTTGTAGACTTCTTGAAACCCTCCAGATGAAAATCCGCCTACGTAGAGTATTTTATTTGGCGAATCAAAGGCTATGCTGGTAACTGTAAGATCAATGTCTGGCAAGTCTTCCCAAGTTACTCCAAGATCATCTGAACGAACTAAGCCAAATGTATCTACTGATGCAAACAAGATATTCCCATCATCAAAACTCAACGCAGACACTGGTAATCCTTTGTAGGCAATGTGTGTCCAAGCGGTGCCACTGTCATTGGATTTAAAAATCCCATTTCCTGTTCCTGCAAAAATTAACTGAGAATCATTAGAAGAAATTGCCAGTGCAGAAATGTATTCCGGATATTCCAATTTTTCCCAAGTTATTCCAACATCAATAGTTTTGAATAGTCCTCTGCCACCACTATCAAAACCTAAAATCAATTTTGGATCACTATTGCTTAGAGTCATGGCATGAAAATCAACTGCCGGCTCTAGTACTTTGGCAACCGATTGCCAAGTAATTCCGCCATCGGTACTTTTGATTAGTCCAGTGTTTCCGCCAGAAGAAGGATGTCCGCTTGCATACAAAGGAGAATCTTTGTCATGTGGTGCGTTAAATGCCATATAGTCAGCTCTTACTTTGTCTACTTTTACTGGGGTAGCACCACTTTTACTTTGGTAAAAATCGCCATGTGTTGCAATATACACAATACTAGAATCAG
>JAENJF010000076.1 GCA_016844685.1 Candidatus Nitrosotenuis sp.
CTCAAGGCTCAACGGCTGGCCATTTTACGAATTCAGAAGGCAGCTAGAATACAAATCAAAATGGTACAACGGCATTACAATAATTACGATAAAACCAAACAGGACGTCATCAAGGTGTTCGATATGTGGGGCAAAAACAATCCCCGAAGAGAACCGACAGATAAGATGTCGTTGCGGTCATACCGAAGACCGCAATATCAATGCTGCGCGCAATATCTTGTATAAAGGAATACCAGTTGTGCAGCTACGAGGCCTGCGACTCGGGCCAGACGCGCCACAAGATGAAGCAATGAAGCAGTCAAAAGATGTCAAGCAGATTGTGGTGAGTCGAATCAATCAACCGTCGATTTGACAGAGCCACTAATCGATACTGATATTAAATCGGCATAAATGATGACAATTTTGACATGACGTGATTTTTGAAAACTTTAGACAATAGATAATATAACAAATTGTTTGATGTATCTATAATCATGCCCTGTATCTTTTGCGATATTCTATCTGGAAAACGGGAGGGGCACTTTATCTATGAAGATTCTGATCATGTGGCAATTTTAGACAAATATCCAATCGATAAGGGCCATTCCCTAGTTGTACCAAAAAAACACTATGAAAAAATCACAGACATGGAATCAAAAGATGTTGGAAGCCTGTTTTCTAAAATACCGCATATTGCAAGCGGAATACTTGCTGCAACAAAGGCAGATGCGTTTAGTCTTGCTCAAAATAATGGCCGTGCGGCAAAACAAATCATACCACATGTGCATGTTCATATAATTCCAAGATACAATGATGCTGGCGCTATCTGGACAAAAAGAGTAATTCTTTCATATGACGAGCTCGAAATACTGGCAAAACAGATTCGTGAACACATGTAATTTTGATTTAGATGTTGTTACTCTGTTAATGTTTGTTTGAAACAAAAAAACGAGGCTTAAAACGTATAATTTTACTAAAAGCATTCATGCCCCTTGACATACTGATTGCAGAGGATAACGAGTTTACCTCAAAGCAATACAAAATTGCACTTGAGAAAAGAAACCACACAGTTACAATTGCAAAGGACGGCGTTGAATGTGTGGATTATTATCTAAATGAGGCAAAATATGACGAACTGTTTAGGAAAAGCAGAGCACCGCCATTTGACTTGGTTCTTTTAGATCATGACATGCCAAGAAGAACGGGAGCTGATGCCGCAAGAGAAATTTTAGAGTACAGGCCAAACCAAAGACTGATCTTTCTATCAGCATATGGACAGGGAATAATGCAAAAACTCCAGGATCTAAAAGATGAAACAATTCAGATAATTCAAAAGCCATTCTCACTGACTTTTCTGATTAAAAAAATTGAAGGATCAAGCATCAAAAATAGAATAATCAACACGCAAGACGGTAATGTAATGACATCTGCGCAAGATAGTGCTGCAATAAGGTAATCTTACTGATTTGGATTGTATCTGAGTATCGCGCCCATCTTTCCAAGGCTACCTAACATCGCACCGTATTCGGTGACGCCTGAAATCACCTCGAGCTTTGTTCCCACCTGTGCTGCAAGAAGTGAAAAATAATCAATTAAATCCTGCGATATTGCCTCTCGGTCCATGCTTTTGCAGTTTGGGCAAGGCTTGTTTAGAAGTTCTGTTTTCCTTGGAATTATCATTAATCGCTCAATAATTTCTTCTTGCATATTTTGACATCTTTTACATTTTATCTCTAATCTGTAAAGATTTATGTCGTCTGTGATTAGTAGAGTGTCAATAACGTTATCTTTCAAAAACTGTATGATGTCTTTTAATCCATATGCACCTTTGCCTGAATGAGAATTGACTTCGCGAAAGAGCCTTTCGACTAGTGTTTTTTCTTCAGATAATCTAAAGTCAGATAACACTTCGCCTGCCTTTACAAATGCCTCACGAATCCCTTCTGAGCCGGAGTATGATGTGTCCAAAACAGCAATCACCATATTTTGTAGTCTATATTCAAGATAGTTTGATTTTAGAAAATCTTCTTTTGTTGGACCTGGACCTGACACCACAAGTCCCTTTATTGGATAAATATCAATAAAAAACTCCTTGGTCACTTCAGATATTCTGTTGTAATAATACGTGAGTTCCATTTCGCGCAATCTTTCAAATCTTCTTGCAGATTGGCCTCCCTGTCGGTGTTTTCCTGCAACTCCTGAACTTGTTTCCCTTAATACCTCAATTTTATTTCCATAAAGGAGTCCCCATCCGGCATCCTTTGTATCAATTGCCAAAAATCCAATCAGATTATCATCCTTTAACATATCTTTTAGAATATCGACATGAAAATGATCATCGCATCTGTATAGAAACGTGGAAAGATCTTTTGGTGGTTCTATCTCCCAAACTTTGATGACCTCACTTCCAATTGGCCCTCCGCCTTCTGGAGGTACGGCACCGCAGAATATCACCAGTCCACGTTCTGGCGTATTTTTATACAGCTTTAGTCTCTGCTGTACGCGCGATAGGGAATCAACTACGTGAGTTCTTGTAAGATCTGACTTTATGTTGTCTGCAGTTCCCTGTTCTTCTCTTAGGGTGTTTATGACAAGGTGAAGTTGCTTTCCTTTTGGCACATAAACCGAAATTAGCTCAGTTCCCCTACCAGTTATACGTGAAAGCTCGTCAAGTGTTTTTTTTATTTTGTAAATTTTGACAGAATCCTGCTTTTCAATCGTAATTTTACCCATTATTTGACCTCATTAGATTCAGTATTAAGAAGTTTGGGCAACAAATCATTCCAAATCGGAATCCAATTTTATCATAAAGTGCCGCAGTGATAATTAATCGAGCCTTGGTTTGCTGTACGTGGAAAAAAATACATTACCGTACCATATTCAATTAGAGGACTATCCAAAACTATTCAAATACAAGATAACTCGTCACGGATTCTACTACATGGAGGAGATTATCTCACAAATTTACTTGGAGGGAAAAGAACTTTCGATGTACCGGCTAGTTCAACTTGGAATATTGCTGCGTGTCAACATGTGTCAAACAATGAAAACAGATAATGAAACATTATTCCAAGATGTATCGAAAAAGGCAATAAAATACGGCGGTGTTGAACCCGAGTACGTTTCATATTGCATAAAGAATATGATATTGCGCGGATTATTGGATTCAAATCCAAAATATGATAATCGGATTGCAAACGATTTGCACAGGTTGGAAAAATAATTTACATGTCATCAAGTGTTTTTCTAAATACGTCAATTGGCTGATTTCCAGTAATCTTGACAACCTTACTATCCTTTATGATAAGAAATGACGGAGTCGCATCAATTCCGATTTGTTGTCCCAAGTCATACGTGTCCAGAACCTGCTGCTTGTATTTTGAAGAATCAAGACAAGATTTTAGCTGTTCAACGTTTAATCCTACATTTTGAGCAAACTTGCTTAGCGAATCCTTGCTTACCCAACCAGTATTTTCACCATTCCAGTTGTTGTATATCTCATCATGATACTCCCAAAACTTTCCTTGGTCTTTTGCACAATGGGATGACTCTGCTGCAAGAACTGAATTTGGACCGTTTAATGCAAAGTCTCTAAAAACAAGGTTTGCTTTGCCGGATTTGATGTATTCGTCTTTGATTACTCCGAGGCTAGAATCATGAAACTTGTGACAATACGTACATTGATAGTCACCCCATTCTATTATGGTGATTGGAGCAGATGGATTTCCTTCGTATGGGGAGCCATTTTCAATTAATTGCTGCTTTGTGAAAATTCCTTCCTTTTGAGAATTATCGTGATTTCCGAAATATGTCACTGCAAATATTCCGCCAATTATTCCAATTATTGCTGGAATCGCAAGAAGATAATATTTTGTCACAAATTAATACAAAGAATACTCTTCAAATAGTTTGCTGTCATTATCTGCTATGCGTGGCAAGTGTCCACAATGCAGAATTTTTTGCTGCAATCTCTGCAACAAACGGATCATTAGCTGATGCAATTATTATCATGTCTCCAGTTCTTGGGCGCATTTCATTCAATAATCTGTCTCTGGTTTTTTGATCATTTAGCAAGCAATCGATGTTTTCATTTGGGAAAACAAATCTATCATCCTTGTAAAGAAGAGTTGTTGCACCAGATGCACCATATAGTATAGTGTAATCTCGTTGCTCTACCCCGGTCTTTGTTGCAAATGAATAATTTTTTAGAATAATTGCATGATTGAATTTTCCTTGTGCGATTTGACATTTTTTAATGTCACATTCGGCAAAAATTATTTCTAGAATATTCTTTATGAAATTTTTTCCTTTTGTAGTAAGGAATGTTCCAGACTTTGTCGAATCCACCATGGATTCTTCCTTTAGATGCATGATCATTGTCTTTACTGCTCCCTCACCCATGTGTAAATTCTGGCAAAAACTTGATCTGCTTACATATTCATTTTTGTACAACATTTGTAATGCCTTGAGCACATGCGGCACTGAAAATGTCAAAACTTTGCTTGAGCCTTTTCTTGACACTATGTTTTGCAGTGTTTGGACTTGTTGCCTGGTATTCATTTTTAGTTAAATATTGGATGGATCGTCCAAGAATTTAAATACATTCACTTGTGCTCAACGTTATGTCGCTTTCAAAAGAGATTACAATCTCAAAATCAAGCGTTCCAAAAGTTGCGCTACTTGTATTAGCTACAATTTTTGCATTTGGGATATTTGAAGTAGGCTTTGATCAGGGACAATTATTCAGTATTGTTTTTGGTGAACATGCATATGCAGACATGTATGTACATGAACTAACCCATGACATGAGACATGCCGCAGGTTTTCCCTGCCATTAGTGACAAGTCATGAGGACATCTCTTTTTATTGCAATTGTTTTGTTGGCTGGCGGTTTAGCTGGAATAATTCACGGTCTGGTAAATTTAGCACTTGTTGAACCCTATCTGGATAAGGCAATTGGAATTGAAAATCAACACCTGTTTGCATCAGGCGAAGCAAAGGATACGCCCCAATTTTGGGTAGAATATTATTCATATAGAGCATGGCAAAAGGGTGGACAGCTATTGGCCGGTGCAATATTGGGCACA
>JAENJF010000019.1 GCA_016844685.1 Candidatus Nitrosotenuis sp.
CAGTCGCCTACTGCGTTGCCATTCTGGGGGGTCAGGGCTCCCCTTGTATGCATCTCTTTCTGCATGCAATCAAGATACACCATATGGTTCAACAGGACATATTGGACGACCTGCTGATACCAGTGTTCTCAACCTCTGTTTCAGAGGATTTGTTTTGAGTATCTGCATGTTCATGCAATCCCCTAAAGACCAATTACTTGGTGCGACGTAGGCGGTCTCCATATCAGACTTTATAATGTATTATCTCGTTTAGAGTACTTGAACATTTTGAGCGATTCATCCCAACCCTAAAGGGTGTGGGCTTTCTCGCTCTTATTCTGTAATTTTTCTAATTCGTAGTGTGAGAACACCGTTTCTGTACTTGAAGTCGTGTATCTGCATGTCTGTGGCACCATCTATTGGTATTTCTTTTGAAAAATTACCAGCCCCCCTGACATACAATATTCCGTCAACAAGTCTTACTGTTATCTTGTCGTCAGGACCTGGAACCTCTGCAACAAAGACAACTTCGGCTTCACCCTTTATGAGATCGTAAACCCAGTTTTTGCTTTCAATGTCACGCGCAGTATATTTTGGCTTGTCATGCTTTGTCATCTTTTTGACGACAAATCCCCAGTAAACCATGGTTGCAGCAGCTATTCCGATCAGAATAAAGCTAACAGAGCCCTGGCCGTAACGCAAAGACATGATGTATACTATGCCAAGAAACAGGATAATCATGATTGGTATTATAAAATTCAACGATTGCTCGTTAGAGTAGGATCTTCGGTAGCTTGCCAATTCACCTAAGTTCCTAGCTCCCAAAATATAAAGCATCTTTGATTTTTATTATCGCCAAAATCCACTGGATTCATTGGACAAAAAAGGCCCAGTTATGCGACCCACAAAGTAAATTTTTCTCAAGGGCTCACTCATCGGGCTAATAATCTCAGTACCCTCTCTTATGGCATTTTTCATAAGCTGGTCTGTCCTTGACGACAAGTATGTCGCATTGGTAATTGGGATTGTCGTACATTTTATCGGGATGGGGTTTTCCCTCAAACTAGCAAAAAAACTATTCAAGATAAAGCAGCCCTAGTTGTTCAACTTTAATTACAGAAATTATTCACTAGTCCTATGAGTCTGAGTCGTATAGAAAGCGATCTAATTAACGAAATAAAACTAAATCCACTTGAGGCAAGGGTCTTTTTGCTTGTCACAACAAAAGGAAAAATGGACGTTTCACAAATTGCACTAGATCTCGGAATCACTCCAGATGATGCAATGAATATAGCAAAAAGACTTGTTACACTTGGCGGCTTTATTGACATGTCTGAAACAACGTTTGAGGCAATGCATCCAAGATTTACGGCAGTAAACATGTACAGAAAAATGTGCGCTCGGGAACACATCGAATTTAAAAAAAATCTAATTGTTGACAATATTGGGGTGGCACTTGAAAGGCCTTATGATCATGCAAGGACTAAATAGTACTTTTGTAAGGTGAGAAATAATGAGCATCGATACTGAAACCTGCAACCACCAAATAGTGTATTTTGGAGTAACAAACATCAACATAAGCGAAAGAACAATCGGCTCCGTTGATGTCTGGCGATGCGCAATTTGTAAAAAGAAATTCTGTGAAGAAAAGCAGCTTGGAATAGAATCAATTGTAGATTATGTGGGAATGCCAAAAATCGATCCTGATGAAAAATGGGCAGTTCTTGTACGGAAACTCTTCAAAGGGAAAGAAAGATGGAATCTTGTCAGACTAAAGCAAGACGGTACCATAAAGGTAGAAAATCCAGACGACAAAGTAGTAGAACTCCAAGTAAAGAATTACCAAGTCGATGATCCAAACCACGTAAGTTTTCTAATAGATGACCACGTTAACAAAGCAATAGAAATCTAGGTGCCCAAATTGGATATTTCAGTTAACATCAAAAATCTCAAAGGAACCCAGATGGCGGCAAAAATTACGGGCACGTTTACCGTTTCAAACAATACATTTCCGTTCACCGCAATTGCTTTTGGGAGAATTGGAGGCCACAACATTGGTGCCAAGATATCAAAATCAACAGAGAAGGCGCTTTCAAAGCTAGGGTATGACGTAAACCAAATTATTGATGAGCTGCAAAAAAGCCTGATTCAGGGAAACATTACACTGCCAGAAGGATTAGACAAAGAATCCTTTGTGGACGACTAAAATTCAGCTTCTTCTAATGCCTTTGCACAAGAACAATTTCTGATGTGTGGTATCTCATTTGGAATCGATGTCAAAATCTTTTTTGTATTTTCAACGTTCTTTGATAGTGTCGCAAGGACTTCTTTTGCAGTAACTGGTTTTTCTGCCCACACATCATAGTCTGTGACTGTGGAAATTGATGCATAACAAATTTGTGCCTCTCTTGCAAGCTGGCACTCTGGGACAAGTGTCATGCCAATGATGTCTGCGCCAGTGGATCTGTAAAACTTTGACTCTGCCTTGGTTGAGAATCTTGGCCCTTCGATGCAAACGTATGTGCAGTCTTTGTGAATTGGAATTTTTTGTGCGCCTGCTGCCTTGAGAATTGCTGATTGCAGTTCAGGACAAAATGGATCTGCAACAGAGATGTGTATCACTTTGCCCTCTTCAGAAAATGTTCCCCTGCGCGATTTTGTAAAATCAATAAACTGAGTTGGCAAAACAAAATCTCCCGGTGCATGCCCCTCTTTAAGACTTCCAACAGCAGAAGGTGCGATAATCCTTGTGATTCCCATTTGTTTGAAGGCCCAGATGTTTGCCCTGTAGTTTATCAGATGGGGAGGGATGGTGTGCTTTTTTCCATGTCTTGGCATAAAGGCAATTTTCATTCCTTCGAACATGCCAACTGTGATTGAATCCGAAGTGTTTCCATACGGCGTATCTATTGTGATTTCTTTTATCTCCTTTAGGAGGCCAGAATCATAAATTCCAGTCCCTCCAAAGATTCCAATCTCTGCTTGTTCCACTAGTATTTCACCAGTGACTCGCATCTGTATTTTGTTAGTTTCTTCGTTCCTTGAAGATCAGTTAGTTCAACCATGAATGCAAATCCAGTCACCTTTCCGCCTGTTTTTTCAACAAGATCCGCAGCCACCCTTGCAGTTCCACCTGTTGCTAGCAGATCATCGCAAATGAGTACCCGTTGGCCTTTTTTGATGGAATTTTTTTGGATTTCCATTACTGCTTTTCCATATTCTGTGCCGTATGATTTTTTGATTGTAATGCCTGGAAGCTTTCCTTGCTTGCGAATCATTATCATGCCTTTGTTGTATTTGAGACTCAATGCGCAGGCAAGTGGAAATCCACGGGACTCGATACCTGCAAAAATATCTACACCGTTTGTGTGGAATAGTTTTGAAAACTCGTCAACAACATGTGATAGTGCGGACGGGTTTCTCAAAATTGGACTAATGTCGCGAAAAAGTATTCCCTTTTTTGGGAAGTTTGGGTATTCTTCAATTATGTTTTTTAGGTTCATATCGATTACCCCTGTGTAGAGTAATAAAAAGCGTTTCTTGATCCTAATCTATTGTATGGAAAGTGTTGTTTCTGCAACATTATTTCCAGTTTTTGCTGACACCTTATAGTTTCCAGGCAGTATGTCTGATGGTGTAGGCCAATCTATTTTGAATATGCCTTCACTAGTTGAAAACGCATTGAGTCTCATCACCTCTTTGTTATTTGAATCAAAGATGGTAACTACTACCGTTTGAGATTTTCCACCCCCAGAACCTGATATTTTGATGGTGTCTTTTGGCTGGTATGGAGTTGTTTTATCGGTGATGATTGTAAATGACTTGTCTATGGTAGTGGCAACATTGACCTTTACATCAGCATAGTTTGCCCCGCTCTCCGCCCTGACAATCCATATTCCTTGCGCACCATCTGCCGGAATCCTAAATGACGAATCTGCAAATTTGCCGTTTTTATCCGTGAAAATCTCTTTATGCCTTATCGTATTTCCGCTCGGATCGTTCATTTTCAAATTCAACAAAGAATTTGGTTTTGCTGAACCCAAAACGAGTATGCCGTTACCTTGCTGGTATGTCTGTTTTGTGGCCTGCATTTTTATTTCGCCTGCAGATCCTATCTGCAAACCAACTGAGAATACCTCCTTTGCCTGGGATTTTTGGTATTTTATCACTACAGAATAAACTCCAGATTTGTATGCTGACAAGTCAATTTCATAGTCTTTTTTACCATCAAGTCCAAGCGTTGCACTGTCTGTGACTTTTAGCTTGTCGGAGGGATCCAGGATCAATATGGAAGTCTTGGCGCTTGCAGGCCCCTGAATTGTCATTTTTGCTTTGTCACTTGTAGCATAATTCAGCTTGTCAAATTTTGCAACAATGCTTTGTCCTGGCGGCTCACCTAATCCAACACGCACTATGTCAGTGTCTTGTCCCTGGGTGGCAAGTATTACATATGTGCCCTTTGTTGATGCCTTATCAGTTGGAAGTTCAAATTTAACAAATCCAGAATCATCAACTGGTAAAACATCAGAAAATATTTCCTTTCCAATCGGGTCTTTGATCACAATTTCTATGGGTTTGCTTGCATGTGCAGTGCCATTGAATAACATCGTATCTCCCGGTTCGTACTGTGTGAGAGATGGCATGAGGCGTACTGTCTTTAGGATTGTTACGCTGACTGTTTTTGTTATGACCTCAGATCCATCGCTTATCTCTACTTGTCTTGAGCCAATTCCCGCATCTGGCGGTATTATGGTTTCATGGAACCAGTTTCCCTGAGTATCAACTGGGATTGCAACTTCGTAAAACTTGTTACCTGCAGGATCCTTGGCTGTAATTGTTATGGTGCTTCCCGGCTCTCCAGTACCTGCAGCACGAACTGTCTGACCAGGTTGAACTATCTCTGAAAACTCAGTTATTGTAATGTGCTTTGCTTTGGGGTTTGCTGGTTGATTTTCTACATGTTCAATTCTGATACTGACTGTCTTTTTGTTACCATCCTTGTCAACCAAAGACAACTCTATTCTGTCAGATTCCATGCTTATTGGGATCTTGGACTTTGCAATGAGGTGACCTGTATTGTCTGTCGTAAAATCGTCTAGTATGGCATCATTGATATAGAAATCAAGCTGCTGGTTTGGCGGAAAGCCATCGCCAACTATTCTGATGTTGTTTCCATTCTTTGGTTTTTCGGGAATTATTCTAAATGTTGCACTATCAAAATTTGATTTTTTAGCTGGCGGCGTTGTAACAGGGGGCGTAGTGCCGACCTGCTCAGGCGGAGATTGCTCTGTAATTGCAGTTACCTTTCCGATGGTAACATCATTGCCGTTTGAGTCAATTGTCTTCCAATTCACTCCCGGGTTTGCAATATCTGTTTTGATTCCGAACTTTACCGATTCGCCTGATTCTACTGGTTTCTCTGTAGAAAATACAAGCATTCCCTGAGGCGTCTTTGCACCAATCCAATTATTTTCAGTCTTGAAAGACTTGAAAACCCCGTCATCTTTTCCAAGCCACATCTTTACTGTTTTTATTTGAACATTGTCGTTGTTTTCAAACTCGATTATGGTCGTCTTTTCAAAGTTTGTGCTCTTGGCAGTAGTATCTGCAAAGGCATTGCTTTGTAAAATCACTCCGGCAAACAAAACAAAAATACTTAAAATGACAAAATTTATGCGATTCATTATTCCTCCATTCATTTTATTTTAATTAACATTATTTACTTACCCTTTTGTCAGTTTGGGATTATTCCTGAGTAAAATACTTTAAGTACTATTTTGGCTTGCTTTTTTGATATTTGGTAATACCAACTTGAGCAGTGATGTTTTGCTGCAGTCTTATTCGCTCTGCAAGTAGCCTGAACAGCGTCCTGAATTGGTCTTTTGTCTTGTCCGTAAGAAAGTCCGCCTCCTTTAAGGCGATTTTTTCGCAGACATACCTTGCTATTTCCTCAACATCAAACTCGTTCCAGCCATCTTCTCTGTGTTCTGTCCAGACTGCACGGAGGTCTTCTATTATTCCCCTTTTGTTTCTTGAGCTTACCTCCTCTTTTGTTAAATTCCTGTAGCCTTCTTTTCTTAGTTTGATCTCGTATGTCTGATTCACAGCATGAAGATAGTCCTCTGGAAGTATCAAATCCTCAACTGATTCTATTTGTTTTCCGCCACGTTCTAGGTAAATTATCTGCAAATCGGTAAACTCGTTTGCTTTTAGATACTCTGCTATCTTTTTTGATTCTGTCGTGTTGTCAAGTATGACAAAGACATTATGTCCATGGTTTCTGTAAAATATTGCAAGAGGCAATACCGAATTTTTGCTAAATGCGGCAACTACGTTCAGGGGATTCATTGAGATGTTAGGATCTTCGAGGAATTTATCAAATGCATTAAGATACATTGCATCCGACATTGTTTCTACAATTATGACTGGCCTTGAGTTTGTGCCAATTTCCCTATCTACTATGGATTCCACTAATCCTCTTGAAAGTCCATAGAGAATTGGAATTAGTGTTGCATCATCCGCATTCCAGTAATCATAGTAGATTTTACTTAGGTGTCTTCTCTTGTCTAGTTCTACCACCAAAAGATTTCCTGGGGTATAGTCAAATATCATAAATGGCGAATGTGTTGCATAAAGGACCTGATTTGATCCTGCCAGGTTTTTCAATAAATCAGATATTCCCATTTGTTGTGCAGGGTGTAAGTTTCTTGCAGGCTCGTCAAGAAGCAGTATAGCTTCTTTTAGTTCAGCCTTTTGTGTTTCTGCTGCAAAATTCACAATAAACGAAAACGTCCACTTGAATCCTTCCGCTCTTCTGCTGAGAAGACCTGTGTTTGTTACGGTTCCGTCTCTGTGCACGTCTGATATTACAACACTCATTATGTTTCCCGGGTTGTACCTCAAGTCAACATGTATTGGGTCTCCTTTCCATGCGGGATTGAGTCTGTCTGTGAGTCTTCTGCTTGCTACATTTAGGAGCTTGATTAGCTTTGGCGGACTGTTTTTGTATTCCTCTAGTTTTTCCGTGTCAAGCTCTGCCAAATAAAACAGATTTCTTACAGTTTCCGCCTTGTCAAACTCCTCTGCATATTCTAATCCCTCTGGTCTTTTTATCTCCTTTATGTACTCGTCCAGGTTTATGTTGCCGTAGATTTTTTTGTAGTCCGAAAAATAGACAAACCTTGGGTGAAGGTACTCCAAAATGAAATTTTCAAGTGCTGTCTTTTCGGTTGTCCCAACAAGCAGCTCATCATATGTGTTTTCTACATTCTTGTAAAATTTGGCCCATTCTACAAGAATTTGGGACTCGTCTGATGCAAGCATCTGTAAATTGTTGTTAAATTCTGTCATTTCCCGAATGTATGTCGCTCTGTCACTTGATGGGCCCTCTAAGAAGTTGGTATCCAACTGGATTCTAATGTGATTTGGAATTGTGGATATAAAATTAAGAATTTTTTCAGTATAATTCTCCCAAGAGTTTAATGTCCTGTTTTGCTCATTACTTAGTCTGACATTTCCAAAGTCATACTGGACGCGAGGATGTTTGTTTGTTCTAAAAATTCTTAATGTAAGAATGTCTGGAATGTGCGGAAATTTTTCCTTGATTATCTTTGTCTCTGTTGGTATGAGATCAAATTGCCCGTCAACTATAATCATCTCGGACTTTAGCTCTTCGGTCATCTCATCACAAAGGTCAAGATCAGAGACGCGTTCCTCTTTATTCAATAAAGTAAGTGCTTGAAGAATTGTAGTCTTGCCGCTTTCATTTCTTCCAACAAATGCAGCCAAGTCTCCTACCTTTATTTCTCCAGAATCATGTATGCATCTATATGCACGCACTCTGAATTTTCGTAACCTCATCTAGCGGCTATCTGCTTGGCAACGATTTAACTCATTCGTCATAATTTTACATGCATGATTTGATAAATAGATATAAAGCCAAAACGTACCTTAGAAAAAACATTGGCACTCCGTGGCACAGCAATAGCAGCATTTGTAATTCCAATTGTATTTTCTTTCATTTATGGGGGAAGCGTTCTTTCTTTGGCGTCAAGTGACCAATCCAGAACTGGTTGGGTTCTGTCTGAAAGCCACTCTGATTCTATAGCAATAATTGGCCTCAAGGACGATTACACCGCGCCTGACAGCCTGAGTGCACAAGTTTCAGTAGGTGATCCTGCATATGACTGCGGAGACCTATACCTGACAGTATACGATATTTCGTCATTTGAAAAAAAACCCGTTAGTCAAAACACGTTCTTTGATCAATGCTATGGAACAAGTGGGAAAATCCCGCTAAATGAAGAGTTTTCAGAAAAAATCGACAAGCCAGGAAAATACTTGCTTGTCGCACAATTATTTGACAAGAGTGGAGACAAATTCCTAACTGCTGAAAGACAGCTTACTGTAAAGTAGCTTTTTTGGAAGCGATATTATATATTGAAACAAAATCAGCGATAATCGTTATAGTCCCGTGATAAAAAATGGCAAAAATAAAACCCTTCTCTGATAAACCTACAAAAAAAGACAAGCGCGTACCGGTTAAAGAAGAAAAGAAAAAGGAAGAAAAAACGACAGCGACAAAAGAGGACAAAAAGTCAGACAAGAAATCATCTAAAGAAGAAAAGAAAAAGGAAGAAAAAACGACAGCGACAAAAGAGGACAAAAAGTCAGACAAGAAATCATCTAAAGAACAAAAAGTCAGACAAGAAATCATCTAAAGAAGAAAAGAAAAAAGACAAGAAAACAAAAACGGCAGAAGAGGAATCAGAAAAAACACTTGACGAAGAACTAGAAGAACAACTCACAGACGAGGAAATTGAGAATTTCCAAATAGAAAAAGTCGACATGGAAAAACTGACCAATAGAGTTTGCCTATTTCTTACAAATTATGATAATGGTATAATCCAAAGTGAGCTTTGGAAAAAATTCAAACTTACAAGCAGGGATGGATCAAGACTTGCGCTAAAATTAGAAAGAATGGGAATCATTACTAGGGAAAAAATTCTTGAAAACAAAAGATGGACATATGTGCTCAAGATAAAAAAAACCCCCGTGAGTACCGAATCAATTGAGAATGCGCCGTGTCTTGTATGTCCAGTTGAGCAAAAATGCAGTTTGGAGGGCGAAGTAAGTCCAAGAACATGTAACTGGATTGAGGAATGGACAATTGCTGAACTATCAAAACCAAAGAAAAAGAAAGAATAATGAAACCAATTGATGCAAGGCGAGATCATTATCGCAAACTGGCCCGTGAACAAGGATATCGAAGCAGGGCAACATACAAGCTACTTGAGCTGAATAATTCTTATCGAATAATTGGGCCTGGATTCTATGTCGTGGACCTTGGGTGCGCACCTGGGGGCTGGTCGCAGGTAGCAGTCAAATTAGCAGGAAACAAGGGCAAAGTAGTGGGAGTTGATATGGACTACATGGAGGATTTGCCTGGCGCATATTTCATTAGGGGAAGCGTCGATGACGAATCAGTCGCAGACGAAGTATTGGAATATCTTGGCTCAAAGGCAAATGCCGTGATCTGTGACATTGCACCGCACGTATCTGGACACTGGTCTGTGGACCATGCAAAACAAATCTCATTGAATTATTCCTGCTCAAAAATAATGGATCGAGTTTTGATGCACAAGGGAAACGCACTCTTCAAAGTCTTTGATGGGGAATACTCGATGGAATTTCGGGATTATCTGAAAAAAAAATTTGCGAAAGTGCAGATGAGAAAACCAAACGCAAGCAGAAAGCCAAGCAGCGAAATGTATTACATTTGTTTGGGTTATGGAATCTAAATCGAAAACAATTCTAGTATCTTGTTTATTTTACAGTCTGTCCTAAATCCAGTTGGGTTAAACGAAGTAGGACTTGATACAAATCCATTATCTTGCAAACGCATAATTGATTTTTCTAGCGATGCCGGTGATGATTTTCTCATTTCTGCAACCTCGTCTAGCGTATAATAGCAGCCAGGCATGTCGGACTCCAAAATGCACTTTTCGATTAATTTGCCGCATTTTTTATCTACTGCTAGATTTGGTGCTTCCTCTAGCATGTCTTTGAGAAATTCCTTTTCAAACAAATTGCCAACCCAAAGTGGTCCTGCAACCTCCATTTTTGCATTACAGATATCACAGAGTTCTTTTCTGTCTTTTGCAATTCCCCTGTTTCCGCAGGACTTGCAATGTGAAATGAATCCCATGATATCTCGAGTATCTGGCTTGTTTAGAATTCTGACATAAACCCGATAATAATGCATGTTGTTTTCAACAAAAATTGGAGTTGCCTCTACATCAAGGCGCGCTGCAACCAAGTGGATGCATCCAAGTATCAACCGTACTGCTATCTCGTCTGCATATTCTGTTTTGATTGGAGTGCCATAGTATTTTTTTTTGCATGCGTCATTAAACAAGCCATGCAATACCTGCAAGTCAGTTGCCGTCACTGAGAATATGCCGCCATGAACCGTTGCCCGAATTCCACAGTCAAGTGTCGGGGACCCAAACGGGTCTATATCCACAATTGCGCCCCGCATTCCTTTTTTTGAAAAGGAGCTGAGGAATCTGCACGTTTCGTCTTCAGAAATATTATAGTTTTGTAAATTATTGAGCTCTGCAGATTTTCTGCCTAATTCCAGTGCCGTTGGGTTTAGGTCGTTTACAAAAACCTGTTCTACTTGGCTAATTTCGTTTGCAACTCGCAGGCCGCGTGCGCCAACCCCTGACATTGCATCAAGAAAAGTTTTTGGGCCGTGGAATTTTTTTAAAAATGCCGAGTACGCTATGATGGAAAAATCCCTGCTTATCTTTGCGCGCGGGTTAAAGAATGCGACATCCCTTGGCGGAACCTTGTTTTCTAAGGATGCTTTTGGGATGAGAATTTTCGTTTTTCCTTCGGTTATGGTTGTTATTTCTTGGTTTAGCTGCAACTGAATGATTGTCGTTTTTACTAATATAAAGTTCTAGTAATCATTCAAGTAAAATCTTGTCTGTCTCTGTAAAGCAAATTCAACCTAACACGGTTTAATACGCAAAGCTCTCAGCTCACAAACATGCTTGTTTGCGGCGTAGATGAGGCAGGAAGGGGCTCAATGATAGGACCGCTTGTTGTCGCCGGAATCTCTATTGAAAAATCAAAAATTGACGAGCTGACTAATCTAGGTGTCAAGGATTCCAAAAAACTAACTCCGCCTGCAAGGGCATATCTTTACAAAAAAATAATCAAACTAGTAGACGATTATGCAATATCTAAGGTAAACCCAAAGGCAATAGATAGCTCCGTACTAAAGCATCAGCTGAACCACCTTGAGGCATTGCACATGGCAAAGGTGATAAAAAAACTTGGACCATCCGTATCGTACGTTGATTCCTGTGACGTGAACCCAGCTAGGTTTGGTAAGGAAATTACAAAAATCAGCAAAACTGGAAAAATAAAATCATATCATCATGCGGACAGCAAGTTCGTGGTGGTATCCGCAGCATCTATTGTTGCCAAAGTGACACGCGATAGGGCAATTGCAAAGATAAACAAGCTATACCAAATTGGAAGCGGTTATCCGTCTGATGATAAAACAGTCCAATTTGTGAGGAATTGGTTTTTGACACACGGGCAAATGCCAGTATTTGTTCGCAAAAGCTGGGCCCCAGTCAGAATACTGCTTTCAAGCTAGTCCTTGCCGAGATACTTTGCGACAACTAGCGCGTGATCCTTGTCGTATGACTGCAGGTCAATGTTTTGTATGAATGAAAAGTTTGATTCTAGTTTTTTAATTTCGTTTTCAATTATTTTTCTTGGGGCCTGGGTAACGTCAATGCTGCGAGTCTTGATTACCAAAAACAGATATCCTCCCTCCTTTAGGTACATCTTGCAGTTTGATATTGTAATTTCAGTCTGGTCTGGCTGCGCAATATCTGCATAGACAACATCTACCTTGCCGTATATGGAAAAATAGTTCTTTGGCTGCCTTGCGTCCTGGAGTATTGGAACAACGTTTGGCCTAAAGCCTGCAACCCTATCCAAAAAGTCGCGGGCAACTCTACTCGCATGTTCCACTGCAAAAACAATTCCACTGTATCCAACTATATCAGAAATGTGACTCACCGTTGTTCCAGTTGATGCGCCAAGGTACAGGACCTTGGTTCCATGCTTTATTGGAAAAATTTCAAGACCTATTGTCAATGCTGCTGCGAGCTTGCTTCTGAATGGATCCCAAATTCTGTATTCATCTCCGCCTTTTTTGATCAGCTTTTCTCCGTAAACTTGGTTTCCCTCGACATAGTTTATTGTTGCCAGTCTTTTTTGCCCTTCAACTTTGAGCCAAAAAATAGACTCACTTTCTTCTTCCAAACCTCTTTCTCTTGTTTCCGCCAGACCTATAATCTCCGCCGCCTCCACCTTTACCGCCAGGCCTATAGTCTCTGCGTGGACCTTCTCTTGATTTGAAGCCGCCTCTTGGCCTGTCGTCAAATCTTTGATGCTGTTGCTGGACTGGCCTTTCGACTGGCTCTTTGTATTTGTCTCCAATCTCTGTCACTCGAATGTTTAGCTTTTCAAGCAGGGTTTGGTTTAGGCCAGCACCGTACATGTCTACACGCGCGGCAATTGCGGCCTTTGCTGCTATTGCCCTGGCCATTTTTCCTCGCTGCCATCTTGGCGCGGCATGAACTATTGGATGCTGGAAAAGTATTCCGTGTTTTGGCGGTGCAGTTCCAGTCTTTAGTGCTCTGAATAATGCCTTTTCTGCACCCATTATCTGAATTGTACTTGCCGGCATTGATGCAAGCTTTTTGAGGCTCCCTGCCTTTGCAAGAATTCTTGCACCGACTGCAGTGCCAAGAATTGCGCCCAAGTTTGGCGCAATCGTCTTCATTTCATTTTCGACATGAGTCTCGATGTCCTTTCTTACTTTTGTCATGTCTAGGATTTGTTTTGCAATGGATTGGACAACTGCCATGTTTTCTTTGGAAATGTCCCCGCCCCTGCTTTTCCCCTGTATTATTGATAACATCTCTACTTTGGATTCTGGAAAGCCAGCATCCTCGTAGACCTTTCTTGAGAGGTCTTCTCTTTTTCCTGCCAGTACTATTTGCGCATATCCGTTGATGCTGTCTATGATATTGTCAAGCTCTGGAAAATGCAAACCGTACCATTCCCGCAGTCTGGATGATAAACCGTTCATCATTACATCGATTTCATCTAGTGCCTTTATTCCTTGGATGATGTGGAGGTCTGGGCTTTGGGAAATCTCTGTTACCTTTGCAGATGACAGCTGTAAAGCAAAGTCTCGCAACTTTGCCATCAGTTCTCCTTGGTTTTTTGCAAAACCAGCTTCAATCATGATTGCAAGCTTTGACGACTGGATTTTTTCAATCTCAGATTCACTCATGAGTTGCGAGTCGATTCCTTCTTTTTTGAGAATTTTCAAAAGTGGCTCTTCGTTTACCCCAACTCCGATGTTTGATTTTCTTAAAAAGTCAATTATTGCCTTTGAGCCAATTACGCCTTCCCTCATTTTGATAAAGTCGGCAGCCGGCTGATCAAAGGGAAATGATTTCACCGGTTTTTCATTTTCGAGAACCAAAATGCCAAGCTCAGTTAACATAACAAAATGCATGAGCACTCTTCCATCTTCTCATTAAAAAAGGTACCAATGTTTGTGTACACATTACCGTTATAAGACAATAAGATAAAGTCAATCAAGTGCGCCCTGATCTTTCCACTGAAATAGGTACGCTGAGGCTTGAGCGGCCAACAATGCTAGCGTCAGGAATTCTTGGCATATCCCTTGAGGTATTTTCTAGAATTTATCAAAGCGGCGCTGGAGCAGTAGTAACAAAATCCCTTAGCAAGGAACCATGGGAAGGATACCCAAATCCGACAATTGTTGGAATCAAGGGAGGCTATCTCAATGCAGTAGGACTATCAAATCCAGGTGCGACATATTTTGCAAAAATGATTTCAGAAAACACAAAGGTACCGATAATTGTAAGTCTTGTTGGCTCCATTGAGGAAGACTTTGAGTTTATGGTAAAGCAGTTTGAAAATGTTCACGTTGTGGCATACGAACTAAACCTATCATGCCCTCACGTGGAAAAAGTCGGGCTTGAGGTAGGAGATGATCCAAACCTTGTCACAAAAATAGTAAAAAAGGTAAAATCGATGACAACGGTGCCTGTAATTTCCAAAGTGGGCCTTGGCACAACAGACTATCTTGATACTGTCAGGGCTGCAATGGACGGGGGAACAGACGCCATAACTGCAATCAACACAATTCGTGCAATGGGAATCGATGTTGAAACGCAAAGACCGCTTCTGAGCCATAAAATTGGTGGGCTATCGGGTCCGGCAATAAAGCCAGTTGCAGTAAGGTGCGTCTATGAAATTTCTTCAAAATACAATATCCCAGTAATTGGATGTGGCGGAGTATCAAGCTGGGAGGATGCAGTAGAATTCATCTTGGCTGGCGCATCTGCGATTCAAATAGGAAGTGCGGTTGGTGACAAATGGATTGATGTTTTTTCCCAAGTAAACGACGGGATTGCAAATTACATGAACAGAAAGGGATTTTCAAAAATTCAGGAAATGGTAGGCCTTGCAAGAAATTTCTAACAGACCATCAATTCGCATCATTGAAAAAATAATAGATGAAACCCCGACAGTAAGGACACTTGTGTTTTCAGACGACTCCCTGTCAAATGTTTTGCCTGGCCAATTTGCAATGGTGTGGATTCCAGGAGTAAACGAATTACCGATGAGTGTCATGGTAACAGAAGAAAAGGGAAAGGCTGCGTTCACCGTTCGAAAACGCGGAGTATCATCAACTGCCTTGTATGATGTACGGGTAGGCAGTCAAATTGGCGTTAGGGGACCATACGGAAATTCATTTACAATCAAGGATGGAAAAATATTGCTAGTTGGTGGTGGAACGGGACTCGTTCCATTACTGAGGCTTGCAAAGTTTGCAAAACCAACAAACGAGGTAATTATTCTGATGGGCTCTAAAACAAAAGAAGAGGTATTCTTTGAGGATACGGCAAACAAGGTTCTTGCAAAAAACAAACACCAAATCATTGCGTGTACAGAGGACGGCTCGTATGGGCAACAAGGATTCGTCACTGACGTAATGGAAAAACTAATCCAAAACACAAAATTTGATGGAATCTACACATGTGGTCCTGAACCAATGATGTACAAGGTTGTGCAAATGGCAAACTCTAAAAAAATATTCGTTGAGGCAAGCCTTGAGAGAATGATGAAGTGTGGAATTGGAATTTGTGGAAGCTGCTGCATGGGAGAAAGCCTGGTATGTCATGATGGAACTGTATTTGATGGCGAGCTTCTTGCAAAAAACCCGGAATTTGGATTCACCCACAGAAGCAAGGCAGGCATCTTGGAAAACTACTAAAAATCCAAAATTAACCCGCAAACGACCAATTCGAAGCGTGATCGCACCTAAAGGTTTAAAATAAATGAAAAGCGAATTCGCTAAGAGAGATATGGGTCACCCAAAGATCGTTTTAACCGCCGATCGAACACTGATGTCAAACTATCGTGGGATATCACTTGCAACATTCTTTGGCTGTGCACCCGCAATTGACCCAAATAGGAACAAAAACAGTTTCTGGTACAAGATTCTAAAAAACCAAGTAACGCCAAGGGTTTTGTTTGATTTTATCTGTAAACCAATTTCACATACAAACGGAGTTGCCAATTTCGCACCATATGGATTGCGCAAAGTAGAGGCTGGACTTTTGCGTGATGGCTATAAACGCGAAGACGTAGTAGTGGCACATCCCGATTATGTAGGCCAGTTCATCGGACCTGAAACCGAAGTAGTTGGAACATACGAGATGGACCCACTTGGTATGGGACCAGTCACAATGACTTTCACCTATGGTAGAAAGCAAATGTCGTATGATGAATTTTACAACAGAGACCTTCACATGAAAATCAACGAGGCAAAGAAAAAGAACGGGAGCAAGGCTCGAGTAATTGCTGGCGCATCAGGTACCTGGCAGTACAACTATGATCCTGCAAAGATAGAGGAATACGGCCTATATGCGATACTAGAAGGAGAGCTTGGCGGAATTGCGCCAGAAATTGACGGCCATGCTGGACGATTCTTCGATTATCTGATTAACAACGAATTTGACAACATGAATCCATTTAGAAAAAAAAGCGATTTCAAAGTAGACATTAAGGAATTCAAACGCGACGGCAAAACATACCACGGAAGATTTGTGAATTTCTGGGACAGGCCGGAACTAGAAGAAATTCCTGACATCATAGAGCCAAGCATGCACGGAATGGTTGAGGTGATGCGGGGATGCGGACGCGGATGCAAATTCTGCGATGTGACATTGCGTTCTTTGAGATATTACTCTCCTGAAAAAGTAAAGCGGGAAATCGAGGTCAACATCAAAAAAGGCGGACTGCGAAACGCGTGGATTCACAGCGATGATATTTTTGTTTATGGAATGGACCCGCGAACAAGCAAGCAAATGGAACCAAACAGAGAGGCACTAGAAGAACTGTTCACCGCTGTCATGTCAACTGGCATAGAGCACTCAAACCCAACTCATGGAACACTTGCGGGCGCAATTGCCGATGAAAAGCTAATTCCAAATCTATCAAAAATAATCAAGTCAGGACCGACAAATCTAACTGGAATCCAGTGCGGATTTGAGACTGGCAGCCTGAGGCTAATTGGAAAATATGCAGACAGAAAGCTTGCCCCATACAAGCCAGAGGAATGGCACTGGGTGGTAAAAGAAGGAGTAAAGACACTAAATGAGAACTATTGGATTCCAGCATTTACGCTAATCATGGGACTTGACAATGACGAAACCCCGGAGGACGCGTGGGAAACAATACAACTCATATCTGAACTTGAACGCGAACAGCCTGATGCGATGTTTACTGTAACACCGCTCACGTTTGTGCCAATTGGATTATTGGAAAAATCAGAATTCTTTAACATTGGAAACGAGATGGACCCGGCCCAGCTTGGAGTAATGTACAAGACATGGCAGCACAACTTCAAGTATGGAATCCAAAAATTCATGACCAAAACAGGAAGTCATGGCTCTGCACAGAAAAGCTTCTTTAATTTGATTGCAAGATCCCTTGGCGGCGTTCCACTTGGTGCCATGGAAAAATATGCAAGAAGAAAGGGCCCAGAACACGAAAAGGTAATTGAAGCCATCAAGGCCAAATACTGGTAAACACATAAATTCAAAACCCAAACCACATTAAAACATGCCAACACACGGATCGATTACAAAAGCAGGAAAAGTAAGGGGCCAAACACCAAAAGTTGTAGGCCGCAAAAGAATCAGCGTTTCATCCATTTTGAGAAACAAGAGCAATTTTAAAAAGAGATTTGTATTACACCGCACCCCTGGACAAAACAAGCCAGGACAAAGAAAGAGAAGACGATAATCGTTTCATTTCTTTAAAAAAATCTAATTTTCAATTAAAAATTTTCAACAGGTGTTGCTAGAAATATAATACTGTGCAAATCGAACATACAACGTTTTACCTATTATAATATGGTAAGTATGCTTGGGAAGCTATCGCCAACATGCGCTACGTTCTATCTAGCGTTGGTCTTAAGCTTCCCAATTTTTTGCCGTATAGTATGATTTCTACGCGCCGGTTACATCGTTTGGAGTGCTAGTGGTGTAATCCAAGGAGTCATCAGGGTTTGCCCTTTGGTTGAAAGTTGGGACGTGCAAATCCCCAATTTTCATCAATTCTAGGTAAACGATAATTCAATTATTTTCATGTCTATCATTTTCTCCTTTGTTTTGGTAGACATTATCAGAGTCAGACTCAGTTTAGATCCATAGGCCAATCCATGTCATAGCTAAGCTTGTCTGATTTTCTGTTTTTTATATTCTGCCTAGTTTTGAGTCAACAATTACACATTATCACAACTGCAAAGCCCTAAATGTACTGACGATGTACCATACTGTACAATGAGATGTGAGAATTGTGGCGAAGTTTTGAAAGAATCTAAAGCCCTTGATAAAAAAGAGAACAAAATCGATACTGGAATCTTGGTCTGTGGTAATTGTGGGCAAGAATCTAAAATTATAACAATCTAATCTGTTACGGCTGCATCAAATCTATCATAGCTGATGTGATCTCTTGACAACAAAACTCTAGCTGAAACTTGTGGAATTAAAATCAATGATAACAACAAATGGTTAACCCTCGTTCAAAATTCAAGTCTAATCTTGATGTGACGAGAGTTAAACATCTTTTATTTTTGATTTTACTTTTTGTATTATTTCGTCTGGAATTGTGGACATTTTATGCACACCTTTGGCATGTTCAGATATTTTTTGAAACAATTCCTTTTCATCTTTAGCTGTGACTGACCACGCACACCCATTTACCACGTCACCACACGCAAATTTTTTTGCCATGATCTTAATTCACACGCTTTGATTTAAGAATCTCTTTTACCTACAAAATTTCCTATCCGATCAGAAAAAAGTGATGATCCTATCGAAGATACTAAATTTACAATAAAATCTGCCCAAGTAACTGCAAGAACTATCCAACCAACATAATAAGATCACAAATCAATATATTTATAAGTACAAGTACCGTACTGTACGGTATGGTAGACGAATTAAGATTAGACAGTCTTGACGGCGTAGGCCCAGTCACGACAAAAAAACTAAGCGACGCAGGAATTCACAATATTATGGATCTAGTTGTACGCGGTCCGGTGGATGTTGCCGACGTCACTGGCATGGATAGAGAAGCAGCAGAAAAAATTGTAACTAAAGCAAGACTAACAATGGTTGAACAGGGACTGATCACAAAGGATTTTGTCACTGCAACTGAAATTTACAAAAGAAGACTAGACATTGGTAAAATAGCAACTGGAACAGAATGCCTTGACATGTTGTTTGATGGCGGAGTTGAAACCCAGGCACTAACCGAAGTATATGGGGAATTTGGCTCAGGCAAGACACAGTTTTGTCTTACAATGTGCGTTAATGTTCAAAAAAGTAAAGAAGAAGGAGGACTAGGTGGTGGAGTATTATACATTGATACTGAAAACACCTTCAGACCGGAAAGAATCGTATCAATTGCAAAGGCAAAGGGACTTGACCCTGAAAAAGTACTCGATAACATCATAGTTGCAAGAGCATACAACAGCGCACACCAAACGTTAATCCTAGAAGAAGCTGGACCAATCATAGAACAATACAAAATAAAACTAATCGTAGCAGACTCTGCAGTAGGATTGTTTAGAGCAGAATACCTTGGAAGGGGAACCCTGTCTGACAGACAGCAAAGAATAAACCGCTTTGTACATTTGCTTGTTCGAACCGCCGAGACGTACAACTGTGCCGCAATTGCGACAAACCAAGTCATGGCATCACCAGACATATTCTTTGGTGACCCAATTCGTGCAATTGGAGGAAACGTAGTGGCTCACACCAGCACGTACAGGGTTTACTTCAAAAAGTCAGGCAAAAAGAGAATTGCAAGAATGGTCGACAGTCCACATCACCCAGAGCAAGAGGTAATTTTTACAGTTACCGAAGCTGGTGTTGCAGACCCAGACGATGAAACAAAAAAGAAGAAAAAATCTGACGAATCTGACTAACCCTTAAAATAAGGGCTCCCAACCCATTTCTTTATGACTACAAAGAAGCCATCTGGCCACTCTCATGGTTTTAGATACAAGTCCAGATCCGTTTTGACAAAGGACGCACCGCGTGGAGTCTCTTTTCTAATGAGAGAATATCATGTCGGGGAGCAGGCACTAGTCATTATAGATCCAAGACAGCACAAGGCAATGCCGCACAAGCGATACCACGGTAAAGTCGGTAGAATCATCGCAGTGAGCAGAAGGGTAGTCACAATGCATGTAAAACTAGGGAACAAGACGAAAACCTTAATCACTAGATTAGACCATATCAAACCGTTTGGTGTAAAATAAATGGAACAAATAAAGAAAAGCCAGCCGATTTCGCTTGCTGAAGTAAAAGAAATTCTTGGAAAAGAGGACGCTGAAAAGATGGATCAAATTCAGAGATGGACTTATGATTATGTTACCAAGTTTGCCAAAATGGAGGCAAAGTCTGCAAAGAAAATCAAGCAAGAACTAAAAAAAGAATGCGGTCTAACTGAAGAGGAGGCAGTAGAAATTGTAAACATCATGCCAAGCTCCTTAGCTGAGCTTCGTACATTTACGTTTGGCTGGAAAAAACTAATTCTTGCTGAAACACTGGAAAAAATCCTAAACATTCTCAAGGGGAATTCTTAAGACAAGAAGTGGATTCCTTTGGAAAAAAGTACTAGTCAACCACGTAAGTATGAAGAATATGCATATGTCCTGGATTATGTCACACGCGGCAGGTCGACTACTGTCCGGGGTAGGGAGGGAATAATCATAACTGCAATCGGCGAGGATAGGCTGACCATACTTGAGGTACTCGGGATGCCAAGCACCTCATTTGAGATAGGTGAGAGAATTTACATAGGAAAGGAGGGAAGAACAAAAATTCTTTCTGTCCTTGGCAAGCTTGATCATCATTCCATTTCTGCAGCTGCACAAAGTGAGCTGAAAAATGTCGTTCAATTAATAGTATCCAGCAATGAACAGCGATTCGTTGACTACCTAAATAATGCACAACCACTAACTCCAAGAATACACGCGCTCGAACTAATCCCTGGAATCGGCAAAACATACATGAGAAGCATCCTAGAAGAACGAGAAAAGAAAAAGTTCACCGACTTTAATGACCTGCAAACGCGAGTGGGGCTAAAAGAGCCAATCAAGCACATTACTGAGCGAATCCTGGATGAAATAACAGGAGAGTCAAAGGTGTCTCTCTTTGTTAAGAGATGAAAAGGCAACGACTAGGACAGCACTTTTTACAATCACAAAACATCGCAAAATCATTAGTTGACGCTGCCAAAATAACAAAAAACGACACAGTCCTTGAGATAGGAACAGGACGGGGAATTTTGATTCCGTTTCTATGTGACAAGGCAAAATCTGTGATATCTGTAGAGTCTGACGGGGAATTATATTCCAAAGCGCAAGAACAGTTCTCCAATCTATCAAACCTTGAATTGCTCCATGGCGACGGGTTCAAGGCAGATGTGGAATTTACCGTATTTGTCTCAAATCTCCCATATTCACAAAGCAGAAAGGCAATGGAATGGCTTGCGCAAAAGAAATTTACAAACGCAGTGGTGATGGTCCAAAAAGAATTTTCTGACAAGCTGTTTTCTGAATCATCCCATGAAATGAGGGCAATCTCTGTCATTGCAAATCATGCATTTGATATGGAATCAATACTGACAGTAGGCAAGGCCAACTTTAATCCGCCGCCAAAGGTTGACTCTGTGGTGTTGCACTTGAGGCACAAAAACACTGTACCAAAGGAGCTAATCAAAACCGTAAACCATCTTTTTTCATACAGGCGAAAAACACTTGGAAACATACTAAAACAATTTGGACAAACCATCCAGTCCACCAAAAGACTAGAAGAATTATCAGGAGACGAAATCATAAACATTGCAAAACAAATTACCAAATGATACGTACGCTCCGTCGGACGATACGTTCTTTTTTGCAGATTGTATTGCAAATGAAACTGGTTACTCCGCCCTTGAAATTGGTACCGGTTCTGGCTATCTTGGAAAGATTCTACAGGAAAAATTCTCACTTGTAGTTGGAACTGACATCAATTACACCGCACTAAAAAGCCAGGATTACAAAATTCAAAATTCCGTATGCTGCAAGGATGCAGACGCCGTAACAACGGAATTTGATCTTGTTATTTGCAATTTGCCGTATCTGCCGTCTGAGACCGTTCAGGATGTGACAACCGATGGCGGACCTGAAGGCCTAGTCATTCCACTTGAGATAATCTCATCTGCGGCACCACACGTGAGGCCTGGGGGGAAGCTTTTGTTTCTTACATCGTCTCTTGCTAATTATCAAACCCTAATTGAGAAAACAAAATTCATGGGGTTTTCCGTTATGATAATTGCAAAAAAGCCGTTGTTCTTTGAGGAACTAATTATAATACAGGCAACAAAATTATCTTTTTAGATTATTTTTTGCCAGTCTGCAAATCTCATCGGTCATTTGTACGGTGGTCGCATTTCCGCCAATATCAAATGTGACGTATTTCCCTTCGTTGATTACCTGCTCTGTTGCAGTAAAGATTGCATTTCTTATTTGAGGTTCGCCAAGATATTCTACCATCCATGCTCCAGACAATATGGCAGCCGTGGGATTTACTTTGTTCATACCTTTGTATTTTGGTGCACTTCCATGTGCAGGCTCAAACATTGCATATGAGTCTCCCATATTTGCAGAATATACGTTTCCTATCGAGCCAATGTTTCCAGAGGCACATTCTGATATGATGTCCATGAATAGGTTCGTGCTCAGCAATACAGAGTAATTGAATCTTTCAGGATTCTTGACCAGTTGCTGTGCCATGTTGTCAATGTAATATTCCTCAACATCTATTCCTGGACTATCTTTTGCTGCCTTTTCAACTTCGCTCCAAAATATCCCATCTGTTTCCTTGAGTATGTTGCGCTTTGTGATGGCAAAGATTTTTTTTATATTGCGCTCCTTTGCCCATGAAAA
>JAENJF010000020.1 GCA_016844685.1 Candidatus Nitrosotenuis sp.
GATGAACAAAAAAAGGAATACCTGCCAAAAACAACTTCTGGAAAATCCATAATGGGTTTTGCACTCACAGAACCGACAGCAGGAAGCGATCCTGCATCCATGCAGACAAAATTTGAGGAAAAAGGAGGAAATTTTATCCTAAAAGGAAAAAAACACTGGGTCGGAAATGGAACATTTGCAAAGCTAATCACCACATTTGCAAAGGACTCTGAAGGAAAAATTTCTGCGTTTTTGGTTGACACAGACTCAAAAGGTTTCAAGGCAAAGGAAATGAAAAACAAAATGGGGCTACTGACAGTAAAAAATGCAGAAATCACTCTTGATGACTGTGTTGTTCCAAAAAAGAATTTGCTTGGACCAAGAGGACGGGGACTAAGTGTGGCGTTTAGTGCATTAATTGATGGGAGACTAAGCGTAGCTGCAGGCGCAGTTGGAGTAATGAAAGACTGTCTTGCAGAATCGATCTCATACTCAAAATCAAGAAAGCAACACGGAACTGAGCTTGCAAAAAAACAGCTAATCCAAGAACACATTTCAAAAATTGCAGTAAACATTGAAAGCTCAAGATGGCTTGTGTATCGTGCAGCATTCGCAAGACAAAAAATGTACAATTTTGTTGAAAAATTCAAAGAAAAAACAAATCAGTGGCAATCAATGCTGGACCGAAATAACAAACAATATTCGTCACTACGAGCAGAGGCAGACAATTTTACCTCCATTGCCAAGTTTCATGCAAGTAATTCTGCGTTTGATTCGGCAAACAGGGCTGTCCAAATATTTGGATCAGAAGGATACAAAAAAACAACTAGAGTGGCAAAGCATTTTCTTGACTCACGCGCCATCATAATATACGAAGGGGCAAATGAGGTTCTTGAGCTAAAAATAGCGGCGCACCTACTTGGCGACAAATATCGCGCCTACTGAGTTCTACACGCCTGATGCATTATCGAAATTCCCTCACTGATCTGTTCTTCATTAATTATCAGTGGAGGGATGATTCTGATTGACTTTTGACCTGCACTAAGCATCAATAGTCCATTCTTGAATATATTGTTCAAAACAGCGTCTCGTTTTTCTTTTGTCTCACATTCTACTCCTATCATCAAACCAATTCCACTAACATCAGTTATGCCATTTTTCCCAACAATCTCAGTTATCCCATTTTTTAGAATTTGACCCATCTTTGCGGCATTTTCCAAAAGCCTTTCTTGTTTTATTACGTCAATTGTCTTCGCACCTACTGCCATATCGATTCTGGCTCCTCCACCCCACGTGCTTGATATGGCTCCTTTTTCAGTTGGCTCTAGTTTCTTGTCAAATGCGGTGGCACCAACTTGCAGTGCCTTTGCCGCACTCATGATGTCTGGTTTTACATCGTAATGTTCAAAGGCCCACCACTTTCCAGTGTGACCCAAACCAGACTGTACTTCGTCTAAGATTAACGGTACACCGTATTTGTCAGCAAACTTGCGCAGATTTTTGATAAATTGTTTACTTGCAACAGAGTATCCTCCCTCTCCCTGAATAACCTCACTTAGAATAAAGGCAACCTTGTTTTCCTTTAGCAGTTTTTCGGCAGATTCGATTTCTGGATCATTGTCTTCAGTACAAAATTTTATTCTTAATACCGGAAGCTCTGGGAAATTAAATTTTTGAACTGGTTTGCTCGAGGTAAATGTAAGGGCACCAAGAGTTCTACCATGAAATGCGTTTTTGCATGAAATTCCAAAGAGCGGTCCCATTTTTCTGTAGGCAACTTTTATTGCATTTTCAACTGCTTCTGCACCACTGTTTATGAAAAAAGCCTTGAAATTCTCAGGAAGTATAGTTGCAATCTTTTGGGCAAGAAGGGCGTGTTCCTCAGAATAAAAGTCCTGACCTGCAATTTTGTGCATGCCGCAATCAGAATACTGCCTTAAGATCTGCAAAATATCCGGATGAGAATACCCCAAAGGACAAGATCCAACATTGGACGTAAAATCCAAAAACTTGTTTCCATCCACGTCTTCTATGATACATCCATTTCCATCTTTTATGACAAGAGGATACACAAATGTGGAATCATATGTGTGATCTTTCATGATGCTGATAATCTTGGAAGCATTGGGACCCGGAAGTGGAGTCTTGATACTATGACTCATACGCTATCTGTAAGCTATAACAAAATAAAAATGAGCTTATTTGAGTCTGTTTTCAATTTGCTTTCTAATAAATTTTGAAATTTCAACTTTCTTCTTTCTTCCAGAACTGATCACTTTTCCAGAATTATCTATTATCAGAACTTCATTGTACTGAGTATCTTTTTGGTATTTTGATCCAATGTCGTTTGCAATTATCATGTCTGCGCTTGACTCTTTGAGCTTTTTTCTTGCAGATTCAACAAGTGTTTTTCTTGAAATATCGGTTTCTGCCTTGAATCCGACAAGAAAAACATCTGGCTGCATTTTCTTGATATGATCTATGATTTTTGGCGCCTTTTGCAATTTTATTACCAAGCTTTCCTTCGTGCTTTTTATTTTGGATTTTGTTTTTTGAGTGGTGTAATCGGACGCAGCTGCTGATAAAATAACAATGTCAAATTTCTTGTCTTTCATTTCCTTTTTTACGGCATCAAACATTTCATTTACGGTTTTTACTCGTGTTATCTTGGCTCCCATTGGAGGCTTTTCTGTTCCAGGACCATACACCAGCGTAACCTTTGCCCCAGCAGAGACTAGTTGGGATGCAAGCAAAACGCCTGTTTTTCCCGTGCTTTGGTTTGTAATTACACGAACAGAGTCAATGTATTCTATTGTTGGTCCTGCCGTTATCAGAATTTTTTTGCCGTCTAGCATGGGGGAATGCCCAAACTTTTTTAAAACATATTCCAATATATCTTCAGGCTCGGCAGCCTTTGCTTTTCCTTCAATCATTTGTGGCGAAATAAACTCTATTTTTCCTTTGAGAAATTCAATATTTCGTAATACTGCGGAATTTTCGTACATTGCCTCGTGCATTGCAAGTGCCATCAAAATTGGAATCTTTGAACCAAACCCGACAGTCAAGACAGTCGATATCGGCGTATCATCAATTCCATTTGCAAGCTTGCCAAGTGTGTTTGCAGTAGCTGGATACGCTATGATGATATCTGATTGTTTATAATCAGCAAGGCGAATGTGCTCCAGATCACCCGTGAGCTTTGTAATTACCTTGTTTCCTGTTGCCCACTTGAAATAATCAGGCTGAATTAGTTTAGTTACAGCGTCACTTGCAACGCATGTAACATCTGCACCATGTCTCATCAAAAGCCTTGCAAGCTCTAATGCCTTGTATGCTGCTACACTTCCTGCTATGCATAGGACAATTTTTTTCCCTGACAGCTCAGTACCGTATGATTCCACAATATCCAAGGATGGATGTTTACTTGCCAATCTCTCTTCTTAATTTTTCAAGCTCGGATTTGTCCATTGAAAACCAGTTTTCCTTCGCAGGAAATTTTCCAGATTCAACATCTGTTCTATAGTTTGTCACTGCTTTTGTTATTTGATCTGATAATGACAAATATTGTTTTACAAATTTTGGTTTTAGCTTATCATACATGCCCAAAACATCGTGAACCACAAGTACTTGGCCATCGCAATATTTTCCAGAACCAATTCCAATTGTCGGAACAGAAATCGTTTCTGAAATTATCTTTGATACCTCGTCAGTTACCATTTCCAAGGCTATGCTGAACACGCCTGCTTCCTCTAGTATTTTTGCGTCCTCGATTAGCTTTACTGCGGCATCCTTTGTTCTTCCCTGAACCTTGTAGCCTTGGGCAAGCGTAGTGGTTTGAGGCTGAAACCCGATGTGCCCCATTACGGGAATGCCTGTTTCTACTATTGCCTGGATTGTTTTTGATACGACTTTTCCGCCTTCAAGCTTTACTGCGTCTGCTCCGGCTTTTATTAATCTGCCCGAATTTGCAATTGCATCGTTAATGCTTGCTTGATATGACATGAATGGAAGGTCAGCTACTAAAAGTGCGTTTTGGCGTGCCCTGCTTACTGCCTCTGTAAACAAAACCATTTGATCCATTGTAACTGGAATTGTGTTTTCATACCCAAGCATCACCATTCCCGCACTATCGCCAACAAGCAAAATGTCAATTCCCGCCTTGTCACACAACGATGCCATGGTGTAATCATATGCCGTGATTACGGAAATTTTCTTTCCAGCCTGCCTCTTTTCTAGAATGTCTCTTACTGATTTATGCAAGTTTTGCCCTCCTTTCTAGGTAATTTTTTATTTCAGAAATGGATTTTGCAAGATTTTTTTTGTTATCAAATGCTATATTTTGCAAATTTTTCTTTTGCATTTTCACACATACATCAATTAGCTCCTTTATTCCCCGAACGACATTGTCCACAATGGTGATATCTGCTGTTTGTGCAGTTCTGGATAGGGGATTTAGATCAAACGTAATGACTTTCTTTCCCTCTTTTTTGAGTGCTAGCGTTCTATCACCATCTTCTAGGGGAACCAAGACAACATCTGCAGTGTAAATTCCATTTTTATCTACAATTCTTCTTGCACTATCTAGACTGGAAATTCTAGTAGTGTTTTTCTTGTCCACACCCAAGATCTCTCTTGCACCATTTTTTTTCAATGTCCTCAAAATGTTTTGCTTCCTTTTGTCACTGGAATAAAACAGATTTATCTCAATTTTTGCATTTACTACTTTAGATAATTCTACTATTTCCTTTGGGCATAATCCTGCAATGTTGCCATTTACCGAAATAACCGGATGTTTTGCACAAACAAGCGCAAATGCAGCTGCCTTTATTGCGTTTTTTGCAGATTTTGATGTTTTTTCACCTATCAGATAATCAAATGCCTCACCTCGACCATGCGCCATAAGGCCCTCTTTTGCAACCAATCCATCATCAAACGCATGGACAAGTTGTTCCCTGATATACAGCGATTTTGCTCTTGGATGACTTTTTGGAATTAGATTTGTCATTTAGCTGACTAGTCTTGCTCCGAGCTCATCGATTTTTGATTTAATAATAATTCCATCGTTATATTTTTTTAATATATTCAAAACTTTTTCTTCCAAATTTTGCGGAATTAATGTGAAAACTGTCTCGCCAAAAAGCGCAACACCACATTTTATTTCGTTGTTTTGTAGATCATCTATTACGATTTTCATCTTTGGAGTTATGATGTTCACATAATTTGCAAATTCTATCGACGAATCATGAAACTCGTTGATATCCTCAGACTGTATCAGCTTGTTTACCATTTTTCCACCAAGACCATTTATCGACGACATTCTTTCTTTCATGAATTGTTTTGTTGAAATTGGAGCAAAGCAAATCATAATTGCAGAGTATGATTCTGTAGATATTTTTTTGAGGGAGCCAATTCCTGGCGCACCGCATTTTACTCTAATTTCAAAACCGCCATGATATGACGCCAAAACATCGCCAAGTCCTGTCTGGCAACACACTTCGGCAACATGGGCAATTCTTCCAAGCTCTTCTTTTGAAAATCCAGTTCCAAACGCTTGATTCAATGCAAAAACAAGTGACAGTGCAACTGCAGCAGAGCAGCCAAATCCATATCCGACTGGAACTTTGATGTCGTGATGTATGTTGAGAAAATAATTTCCTTTGATGTTTTTCAAAAATTCTCTTATTACAAATTCAGAGACCTGTGTGTTATCAGACTGATATCCAGTTATTTTGATTTTAAAATCAGTATAATCAGATTCCTCGATTTCTACTGTAGTAATGACACCTGACTGAATTGAAAACCCAGCCCCCAAAGATCCCTGAAATTCAGGCCTTTGTTTTTCATCTAGTTCTGCCTTGAAAAATCCAGTGATATGTGCAGGGCTAAATGCCATTCCCCTCATGATCTGAGTTTAAATTTTAATAAAAATATAAGAATATGGCTTAAATTAATTATATTAGTATAAATTGACTAAATTCATTCGACGCCTGCAAAAAATTGGAAGTAGCATTCTGGTATCTCTCCCAAAAGAATGGGTTGATGCAAACAAGCTTGGGAAAAGCATTGAGGTGGAGCTTGAAACAAACGAAAATACCATCTCTATTACCGTAAACAAAACAGAAAGGCCTTCAAAGGAGGTAGTAATTTCATACCCGCTTCCACAGGACGAAAACATTGTTGCAGATATTACGGGTGCATATCTTCTTGGATACGACATAATCAGAATTAAGGGAAAGACTAGCATACCAGTTGAAGATAGAGAAAAAATTCGAAATTCCATGAGAAGGCTTGTCGGAATGGAAATTGTAGAAGAAGACTCTTCTAACATAAACGTGCAATTTCTTTTGGATGCAACCACACTAAATCCTGATAAAATTCTAAAACGAATCAGCTCAATCGCACTTGGCATGTTCAATGATATCTCATTGGCATTAATCTCCGATGATAAATCAAATCTTCAAACTCTTCCAAATCGAGACGATGAAGTAGACAGACAGTATTTCTTACTTGTCAGATTAATCCGCAGTACAATGGTAGACAAAAGACTTGCGAATACATTTCATCTTGAAAATATTGATGTTCTGGACTATAGAATAGCTGCAAACATTTTGGAAACAGCTTGCGATACTTTGGTGGAAATTGCAAATTCAATTCTAAACACACATCTATCCAAAAATGACCTTCGCAAAATTTACGATCTTACAAAAGACATTGAAAATATTCATCAAAAATCAATTGACGCATTCATTGAGCATAATCGAAGACTTGCAATAGACGCAATATCGAGTCATAGAAAATTCCAGAGAAAAATATCAGACATTCGCTCCTCAATTGAGGAAAAAAACCAACTGCCAATAGATCTGGTGGATCTTATCTATATGTTTGAAAAAGTTTCAAGATCTTGGGCTGATATTGCAGATTTGATAAAGCCAATTTACAACTAGGGTTAGGAAAGATTTCGTATGGGAGAACCACAACTAATAAAGTTTATTTTTTATTGCATAAGTCAAAACGGCACAAATGGTCTTTGAATCAATAATCTTACCGTTTTTTATCATACCAAGTAATTTCTTCATATCTATTTTTACCACTGACATGATTTCGTCCTCATCAAGCGCCTGACTGCTGATTTTCTGTAATCCCTTTGCCACAAAGCAGTGTATGGCTTCTTTGTTGTAACCAATCGATGGATAATACGTGATAAGATGAGTCAGTTTCTTGGCCTTGTAGCCTGTTTCTTCCTGGATTTCACGAAATGCACATTTTTCTGGCTTTTCTCCCTTTTCAAGCGTGCCCGCGGGAATTTCTAGGATATAGCCGTGAGGAAATCGATGCTGTTTTACCAAAATTACCTTACCGTTTTCATCAAAGCCAAGTATTGCCGCAGCTCCACGGTGCTCAATTATTTCGCGCTTTACCTTTTTACCATTTATGGTTAAATTGTAGATGTTCAACCCGAGGATTTTGCCCTCATAGATTGTTTTTTTCTTCAACTAGTGCTTTTTTACTTGGATGCTATTTAATTTGTCTGGTACATCAAGTGGAGCTTCCCAGAAGACTTTGAGCTTTTGATGGTGTCTTTTATCCATTGCTGTGGAAGCTCTATCTTTTTTGGGATAAATAAATCCGCCAGAGATACTCCCTTTACATTTCTTACCTGCTGTGTTATGTTATCAAGCTCAAATATGTTATTGCTGTACAAAAATAATACAATTTGGTTTTTTGCAATAAATGGTTTTTGTAAAAAGTAACTTGAAAATTCCTTTTTTAATCTATTTAGAGTTTCATTTAGGTTTCCATCAATCCAGGTCAGTACCGCAAATGGTATGTACTGGTTAAATTTTGCAGGATTATAAATTAACGTAAACTGGATTGCTTCATCATCTTGTAATTTTTTTAATGATCTTGCGACTGTTTTTGTAGAAAGTTTGGTTGATTTTGCTAAGTCTTCAATTTTCATTCTTGGATTTTTCATGAGCTGATTTATTATCTCAAGATCAGTTTTTATGAGATCTGATCTTACGCCGGGATTGACAGCTTCAAAAATACTAAGAATTCTAACATCCTTCATAAGATTTCTCATAATCTCTATTTTTTGCTGCACGTCTTCTTTTACTACTATGCCGCAAACTGTAATTCCTCCAACACAGGGAACCATGAAAAACGGCTCACCGATTAATTTTACTTGCATTAGAATTTCATCAGTGTCTTGGCCAGTTGTCACAATATAGATGAGATTGTAACCTAACACTGGCGGCTCTATCTTTAATGTAAAATTCTCAATCATTCCATTTTGAATCATCTTTTCAATTCTGGATTTTACTGTAGCACCTGAAATCCCAACTTTGTTGCCAATCTGCCTGTCTGATTCCCTACAGTTATCAAGTAATGAGCCTAGAATTTGCAGATCTAATTTGTCCAATTTACTATTCTTAGGCACTAGTTTCTTATTAAAGAATACTATTTTTCCATAAAAATATCTATTATATCCAAAATAAGTACATATTATATTAAATATCAGACAGTTTCTATATTATCATGGATTATAGGATTCATCTGGCAAACCGAATGCTTGCAAACAAAAAAGGTAGCTTGCTTGGCGCTATTATGGCAGTATCTATTGGAATTTTGGTAATTCATGTTAATTTTGTGATATTTCAGGGATTGTATGATGCAATAATTCGTGATTTGTCAGGATATAGATTTGGAGATGTGCTTGTGACAAACAGGGAAGACGTCATTACGGAAAAATCCGACGTTTTTTTGGTAAACTGGCTTGAAAGGATACCATATGTGGAAGCTGCCGCACCAAGGTTATCTTCATCAGCTTCAATTAACGTAACTAAATCCGGAAAAACAATTCAAGATTTTGGAGTACCTATTGTTGGGATAGATCCATTTCATGACATAAGAGTGTCAACAGTTCATGAAACAGTAAAAGATGGCCAATACGTATTTTCCAGAAATTCAATTGTAGTTGGTTCCACTATAGCTCGTGACCTTGGTGGCGTTAACGTAGGAGACAATCTAAAAGTAAAGATAGTGAACAGACACGGTGAGGATGCCATTAAGCGTTTCATTGTAACTGGCATAGCAAGTTCACCTGGAGGACAAGGATTTGATAACAGTGTCGTAATTCACATAGATACACTACGTGACATGCTGGATCGTCAAAAAGAAACTGGGCAAATTCTTGTTAAACTAAACGATCCAACAAAAGCTAATGAAGTCAAAGATCTCTTTTTACGCTCTTTTCCAAATGATGATTTCAAAGTAGAAACAATAGAAGAATCAGCAGAACAAACCTTGAGTGGATTCAGATCAGGAATAGCGATGATCAACATGATTGGTTATTTCGGAATGATGTCGTCTGCTTTTGCAGTAGTGACAATTCAGATGATGCTTGTTTCAAGCAAAACTCGTGAGATAGGAATCATGAGGGCAATAGGCGCAAAACGAAAGGACATTCTTGTCATTTTTCTATTCCAAGGTATGATTATAGGCGTAATAGGCGCAGGTGTGGGAACTGGATTTGGCCTAAGCTACACATTTTATGCAAAGGAGACCAAGATGTCGTTTCAAGGAAGCCTTCCTTTACAGGTAAGCTATGATTGGTCAAAAATAATACAAACTGCCATAATGGCATTTGGGCTTGCAGTTATTGCTTCAATTTATCCTGCAATCAAGGCAACAAAACTACAACCGGTGGAGGCGATGCGTTCTGTCTAGTGTACTGGAAGTCAAAAATTTGAACAAAATTTATGGTGAAGGCGATACCAAAGTTCACGCATTAGTAGATGTATCATTTTCGGTAAAGAAAGGAGAATTTGTACTAGTTGTTGGAAGTTCTGGTTCTGGAAAATCCACGTTACTGAATATGATTGGATTGCTTGATCGTCCTACCAACGGTCAGGTATCCATTGATGGGACAAACACAACAACTCTAAGTGACGACCAAATCTCGTCATTTAGAAATTCAAAACTTGGATTTATATTCCAATCTTCTAATCTCTTGACTGATCTTACAGTTTTAGAAAATACTCTCTTACCAAGGAATATTCAACATACAGATCAAAATGCAATGAACGAAGCTATCAATCTACTAAAAGCAGTAGGCCTTGGTGATCAAATGAACAAACGTGCAAACAAGATTTCAGGGGGGCAAGCACAGAGGGCAGCAATAGCAAGGGGCCTTGTCAATAAACCATCAATCGTTCTAGCTGATGAGCCAACAGGAAATCTGGATTCAGTCACTGCAGAAACCATAATACAACTAATGAAATCAATGGCAGAAAAACTCGGTCAAACTTTCATCGTAGTTACACATGACCGACATCAGTTTGGCGAAGTGGATAGAATTATTACAATTAGAGATGGCCGCGCATTTGAAGGCGAAGACCCGCCACGCAAAATGGAGATCAAAGTATGAATTATTCTAAATTGTTTGTTTTATCATCAATACTTTTACTTGGTCAATTTATAGAACTAGACGCCTTCGGTCAGGTCAGCTCAAACGAGTCACCCTTTAAACGAGATTTTGCAGATGTAAAAATTTTGGATGCCTATTTTGGAGAATTAAATCAAAAAATTGAGGTAGCACCAGGAGACAAAAATGTTCCATTTACTCTAGTATTTGCAAATGTGGGAACTCTGGATATCACGGGCATAAGGGGTCAGTTACAACTTCCATCCGGTTTTAGCCCTTCGGACGGAAAAGGTGCTCTTATACTAGCTGATAGTGAGAATGAAGCATCAGCAGGAGATCATTTTTCTCTAATATTTTTTGTTAATCTCGATGATCACCTACTAATTCAACAATATCCAGGAGCTGTAAAAGTTGATTATTCTAGACTCCGTGAATCCGGTCAAAGAAATGCGTTTTTTGATTTCAAGTTCAAAGTAACTGGAGATAGTATTCTTAATCTAAAGGCATCTGATCCGTTTTTAACTTCTCTCAAAAACAACGAGGCAACCATAGAGATATCAAATTCCGGCACAGCTCCAATATCTAATGTAAAAGTTGTTCTGGAAAACACACAAAATACCATATCTTCAACTCAGGTATCCCTTACTAATGTAGAAAATGTAGTTTTTGATCAAAATAACTGGGATGTTGGAACAATCGAACCAAAATCATCAAAATACATCTCATTCCAAGTGTATATTCCAGAAAACTTACACACTCAAACTCTACATACCCCAATGTCACTAACTTATTTCGATTCCCATGGAGAAAAAATCGAAACAAAAAGAAATGTAGATTTTTATATTAATGGATTAATTGATCTAAAAATTTATGATGTCGATGTGATTACTCTATCAGGAAAACAAACTGTAATAGGCGAGGTTCTCAACGAAGGAAACACAAACGCCTTGTATGGATTTGTAACACTGGAACCATTAGACAATTCCAACATTAAAAAAATAACGCAATTCATAGATGAAATCGAGACCGATTCCCCAGTACCATTTAACATTCCAATAGAATTTGATGGAGAACCAAAATTTGGTGACCATAAAATCAAAATCATACTAAGATACAAAGATGATCTGCGAAATGAGCATTTGTTCAACTATGATACTACAATATTTCTCAAGGATACAGCAAAAAAGCCAGAGTCTACAATATCTGATTATGCGCCAAGCATTATCGGTTTGGCAATTGCTATAATTGTAGGCGTAATTGTTTTCAAAAAAATCAGAAAAAGAAAAGAACCAGTTCCAAGCTAAGCTCACTAGAATTATATGCAAATAACAACATTACGGATCATGACTTGGGATGAAATTGAAATCCCCAAAGAGCTAAGGCCGCTCATGCTTGAAAAAGCAGAAGAAACTTTACTTGGCCACAAAAATGGCGCAAGCAAGCAGTACCGTTATGGGAATTTACACATAAGAGAATACGGCGACAAGTATTTGGTCCACATGGACAAAGTTGATCCAAGAAAAAATCCGCTTGAGCACTTGATATTTGATGCACCCGAAGTTCTAGTTGGACTTGCAAGTGGGGCATTTGGCGGAGTAAAGGTAGCATCACATATGTACAAAAATAGCAAGAAAACAAAAAAAGACAAACAAGTCTCCATAGCTGTAGGCCTGATGTCGTCTTTAGCAATAGGTTATCTTGGATATAGACTTGCCAAAAAAATCAAAAATGGATAGGAGGTAATCAACCATAACTACCGCCAGAACAATCAAGGTACTCATCAAATTAATT
>JAENJF010000146.1 GCA_016844685.1 Candidatus Nitrosotenuis sp.
ATAGTGTTCCATCCACACTTGCAACAAAATAATCATACAAATCAAAATCCATTCTCATAGTAATTGGCTGACATTCAGGATCACCCATTCGCACGTTATACTCTAAGACGTATGGTTCATTGTCTCTAATCATCACTCCGGCATAGAGAAATCCTTTGAAGACAATACCCTCGTTTTTCATTGATTGTAATGTTTTATTGATTATTTTATTTTGGATTTTTTCAGCAAGAATATCATCAATGACAGGGGTTGGCGAATATGCACCCATTCCACCTGTGTTAGGACCTTTATCATCATCAAAGATTCTTTTGTGATCTTGGCTTGTTGCCATTGGTATTGCAGTTACACCATCACATAATGCAATGTAAGATGCTTCAATTCCGTCAATTCTTTCCTCCACAATAATACGATTTCCAGCATCACCAAATGTCTTTTTTACCAATATTGTATGAATTGCAGCAATTGCCTCATCAGTATCATTACAAACAATCACTCCCTTTCCAGAAGCAAGTCCATCTGCCTTGACTACAACATTATAATCAAGTGATTTAACGTACTCTTCTGCTTTTTTTGGATCATCAAAGATTTCAAATCTTGCAGTTTTGATATCGTTTCTTTTCATGAAATTTTTTGCCCAAATTTTACTAGATTCTAATTGTGCTGCTTTTTGAGATGGACCGAAAATTTTGAGATTCATTTGATTAAATCTATCTACAATTCCTGCAGCAAGAGGAGTCTCAGGACCAACTACAGTAAAGCAATTATTTTTTTGAGCAAAATCAGATAATGCATTTAGATCATCAATATCAATTGGAATGTTATTTTCGGTTCCACCATTTCCAGGCGCCGTGAAAACTTTGTCAACTTTGGAGCTTTGAGATAATTTCCAAGATAATGCATGTTCGCGTCCACCAGAACCGATAACTAAAACATTAACCAACAGAAATTTAACCAACAGAAATTATATTTCACTCAATTATATAATCCAAGATATCAAAATGCAAAAAAGGGGTTTTACTCAAATGCATGTTTCCACATTTGTGCCAATTTTGTCTGGCAGTCATCACAATTGTCAAGATGGTCATAGAACTTTTTTGTGTTTTGTGCATATGATTTTACCATGCCTTCTTGAATTTTATCAAAGTTAAACATGAAATTCTACGAGTATTGTAACTTAATAAAATTCCGAAATATCAAAAAATCAATTTAGCTTTATAATGCCACACTCATATCAAAATCTAAGATGGAACTTTCATCAAAATTTGATGCAAAAGCAATTGAATCGGAGATAAGAAAATACATCGAATCAATTGATGTTGAGAAACTAATCTTTGAGTCAGACAAGCCTGAGAAAATAATGTTTATCGAGGGTCCTCCCACTATGAACGGGGTCCCACATGCAGGACATCTTAGATCACATTTAATGGAGGATGGGATACGCAGGGACTTCCAGTGGAATTACAAGCAGAAAAAGAGCTTGGAGTAACGGGGGGCAAATCAGAAGTCATTGAAAAAGTTGGAATTGAAAAACTAGTTGAGGAATGCAAACGCATTGTAAAAAAATTCAATACCAAATGGATTGAGGTAGATAATTCACTTGGAATGTCATTTAATCACAATAAAGCATATTGGACTTATCGGGATGAATTTATTGAAAGAGAATGGCAAGTTCTCAAAAAAGCACATGAAAATGGAATACTAGAAGAAGATTTTACAGTAATTGCATATTGTCCAAGCTGCCAAACATCACTTAGTCATGCCGAAGTTAATCAAGGGTATGCAGAAGTAAAAGATCCATCATTATACTATAAAGTTAAACTCAGAGATGAAGATGCATATCTGATTGTTTGGACCACAATGCCATTTACTCTAGTTACAGATGCAATGGTAGGACTGAATCCAGATGAGGATTATGCATATGTCAAAGTGGAAAATGAAACATGGGTTATTGGAAAAACAAGACTGGAAGAATTTTTCAAGGAAGTAAATATCGAAAAGCATGAAATTCTAAAGACTGCAAAAGGTTCAGAGTTTGAGGGAAAAAAATACATCCACCCACTTTTGAATTTAATTCCAGGACTAGATGAATGCGCAAAGGAAAGTAATTTCCATGTTGCAGTATCAGAAGAATTTGTAGAGGTTACAACAGGTAGCGGTTTGGTTCACTTGTCTCCTGCCAATGGGGAAGAAGACATAAAAATTGCAAACAAAAGAAAAGTCAAAGTATTCAGCCCCATTAATGATCAGGTAAAGTTTACCAATTTGGCTGGAAAGTACGAGGGAATGTTTGTCAGAGATGCAGATAGAATAATTGTAGATGATCTCAAAGAATGCAATGCACTGGTAAAAATTGGAAAAATCAAGCACAAATATCCATTATGTTGGAGATCTCATCATCCAATTGTATGGCTTGCACGAAAAGGTTGGTTTTACAAACTAGATAGATTAGAAGACAAGGCAATTGCCGCAGCAGAAAGTGTAGAATACTTTTTTGACCAGCCAAAAAACAGATTTTTGGGAATCATCAAAGAGAAGCATCCATGGTGTATATCTCGAGAGAGAATTTGGGGATGTCCATTACCAGTTTGGATATGCAAGGATTGTGGAGAACAGAATTGGTTCTTTACAAGAAAAGAAATCATAGATTCTGCAGCAAACTTACCTGATGGACCAAATTTTGAATTACATCGTCCATGGATTGACAACATCACCATAAAATGCAAACAATGCAACAGTGCAAATACAAAAAGAGAAGAATATGTTTTAGATACGTGGCACAATAGTGGTTCAGCTCCATATTCATCATTAACAGATGAAGAGTATTCCAAAGGAATACCTGCACCATTTTTCACAGAAGGTATTGATCAAACAAGAGGATGGGCATATACACTATTGATAGAAAATGTGATTTTAAACAATGGTCCAATTTCCCCATTCAAGTCATTTTTGTTCCAAGGTCATGTACTTGATGAGAAGGGAGGTAAGATGAGCAAAAGTTTAGGAAATGTAATAGATGGTGCAGAATTACTTGAAAAGTATCCAGTTGATTTGATTAGATTTTATTTTATCTTGAAGGCAAGTCCAATAGAGCCACTTAGTTTCAGTACTGACG
>JAENJF010000077.1 GCA_016844685.1 Candidatus Nitrosotenuis sp.
AAGAGACTGCAAAAACACTCGTACATTTGATTAATTGGATGGTAACTGATGGACAAAAGTTTTCCAAACCATTACTGTATGTGCCTCTGCCTCCAGCGGTACAAGAGCTTGACAAACAAGCCTTGAGCAGAATTACATTTGATGGAAAACAGATATGGAATTATCAGTCAAAACCAGTTGTCAGCTTGGATACAAAATCATCTGATACCAAAACAGATACGACAAAAACAAGTACTGCAAAAACAGATGTAGCAAAAAAAGACACGAAAAAAACAGAACCAAAGAAATCTGAGACAAAGGACACAAAGAAATCGGACAAAAAACATACAAAGAAAATAACTGAGACAAAAACAAAACCAAAATCAACTGTAAAACCCGCAACTACAAAAACAACTAGTAGCAAGTAAAACGAAAACTGCTACATACTAAATTTTTCTTATTAGAGTAAATTTGGATTTTTTAGGATCAATTTCTTCATGCATGTCTACATTACTGATTATCTTTACTTTGAAGTCACGCCAGCGTTTGTACATGTTTCTGCCCCACATTGGAATGGGGACATCTTGCAGCTGGCTCTCATTTTCTGAAAAAGATTCAACATTTAAAATGTATTTTCGGGAAACCCTAAACAACTCGTTTACTGATTTTTCCATGTTTGAATCGTCAACATAGTTCAGAACGTTTCTTGTAAACACAAAATCAAAGGAAGAATCCTCAAACGGCAATTCCATAACTGAGCTTACTTTGAACTTGAAAGGTAGATTTTGGCTTGCCTTTCTAATTGCGGATTCATTAGAATCAATTCCAGAAACATCAAAATCTTTTGAAAATAACTTTAAATCATTTCCGGAATTGCATCCTGCCTCAAGTACATTTTGAACCCTCAATGATATGGCAAGGTCTCGGATGAACTTTGCCATCTCTTCATTATAATTTGAATCAGAATTTTCTGTATACTGGTTCCAATATTCTGTGCTAGTCATTGTATGGTCTGTGTATACCGTATTTGATATTACTTAGTGGATACATTTACAGGGTATCATCTTGGTATCAAAGGTACAATCATGGGGGCCTTCTGATTTTGCCTCAGTTGGAATCTCTCTCATGCATTCTGAATGTCTGCCCTTTTTGCAAAACCAGCAGATTTCTTCACTTTTCCCGCCAACTGAACAAGAATCCATGATATTGTGATATGTAAAATCTCTAAAAAACCTAGTTCTAGATGTATTTTAGCCAATGACTGAATCGCTCGTCTTGATCCATTGCCACACCCATGAATGATTTTTGCAATTGTTTTGTAGTCTTGCCAATCTTTCCATTCCCAATAGATACGTCATCTACCTGGGCTACTGACTTTACCTCTGCAGCAGTGCCAGTCATGAATATCTCGTCTGCAGAATAAAGGTCGTCTCTGTCAAGCTCTTTCTCAATTATGTTTTGCCCGTCTGCACGAAGTATCTGAATTACGCTATCCCGTGTTATTCCTTCCAGTATTCCAGATGAAAGCGGTGGTGTGAAAATTTCACCGTTCTTTATTACAAAGATGTTTTCTGCACTACCCTCTGTAATCTTTCCATGATAGTTTAGCATTATTGCCTCATCATATCCGTTGTTTAGGGCCTCTACTCTTGCCAAAGCTGCATTTGCATAGTTTGATGAAGCCTTTGCCTGCATTGGCTGTGATCTGGAATCAATTCTTAGCCAGCTTGAAACCTTACATCTTGCACCTGTTAGTTTTCCTGCATTTGACTCGCCAAGCTTCCACTCCCAACATGCAATTGAAACATCTACCTTGTTTGGAGTCGGAGTTAGCCCCATTACCCCATACCCATAATATGCCAGTGGTCTGATATAGCATTCCTTAAGGCCGCTTGCCTTTACTGTTTTTATTATTCCATCTGTGATCTGATCTTTTGAAAACTGCATTTTCATTGAATACATTTTTGCTGATCTGAACAATCTGTCCACATGTTCTGGTAATCTAAAAATGGCAGAACCATTTGGCGTGTTATAACATCTGATTCCCTCAAAGACTGCAGTTGAATAATGTAATGCATGGGTCAAGACATGAACCTTGGCATCCTTGAACGGTACTAGTTTACCATTCATCCAGATCTTGCCTACTTCCTTCATAGAACGATGCATGAACATTCGTAATTTAAAGAGTTATCCTGTATGATTCAGGCGTAGGACTAAATATATGAAAATAAATATCATACACATGGAGCCAATTATCCCAGTTGTAGCAATGGCACTAGTTGTTGGAGGATTAATTGGGCAGGGCTTTGATATGAGAAAAATACGAAATTCCATTAAAACCGGCGAAGAACTAAATCCAAAAAACGTGTTTGCCGACAAGAGAAACATCAAATGGTATGTGATGATTGGAGCAGGACTTGTGTTATGGTATGTTGCAGGCGGAAACTTTGGCCAATGAAATTTGAAGACTGAATCGTATTATCGGCAGATTATCTGCAAAAAATCACGCACGAACTTGATAGACTATATAGATCAGGTCTAAATATCGCTTCGATCAATACTAAACAGTGCGTGTTTTGGGTAACGCCGGACTAAATCTAGATAAGTGGTCCAAGAATAAACCCAGCGTGGCTCTGAAGGGACAACCCTGAAGGGCCATTTGCAATTTTATTTTTAAATTCAGGTGAATGTTATTTTTGATCTTTCTGAATGCACTGCACGAATCGCTTTTTCAATATTGTCATCAGAATCGTCAGTTACTATAATGACTCGTGATGTTTCTTCCTGCGCATCCATGTTCAAGATGTTAAGGCCTGCATCGCCTATTCGTGAGCTTGCCTTTGATACAATTTGCTGGACACGCCACATTTCATCTCCAATCAGTGTAATAACTCCGCGATTGTACGTAATTGTAGCAAGGGAATCAAATCCCAAGACATATCTTTCGTTTCGCTTTACATAGTCAGAATCCAAAAACAAAATCCTTGTAAATTTAATGTCGTCTTTTGTAAAAGGAGAAAGTATGACAAACTCGCTGTACCTTTTGTCTTTTTCCAGCGATTCAAGCAGTCTTTGTGCAGATTCGCTTTCAATTTTGAGTATTGCACAGTGTTTTTTGCCTGTCACGATTTTTAGTGGATGACCGTTTTGGTTATCTGATCTTCTTTTTATGGTTGTTATTTTCTGTGGGTTTTTCATGTTTGTTATCATGATTGGCATGTCTACTCCGTTTTCCAAAATTTCTTTGATCGCAACTGGATCTAGGATTTTCATTCCGAACATTCCTGCAAGCCTTGCTTCGTTGTATGAAAGCTGGGAAATGTCTTCTAGCTCTTCTGAAACAACTCTTGGATCTGCTGACACCACAGCACTGTCCTTTTCAAAATCAATTCTGGTGTCATATTTTTTGTGAAACAGTATGCCGAGATCCGCTGCAGTTCTATCGGAGCCTCCCCGCTCATATGTGGTTTCCGTACCGTCTACTGTTTTTCCAATAAAGCCACCAATTGACAGAACATCGTTTTTCTTTAGGAGTTGCGCTACCGGCTCCATTCTATTTATGGACTCTGAGGCAAGAAAATTCGTTGATTCTATGTTATTGTCTGTTATAATTGGCCAAATGTCATACGAGACTACGTCTGATTTTATGCCGTTGCTTTTCATGATATAGTTCATCATGTACGACATGAGGATTTCACCTGAAAATGCAAGTGCCCTTGAGCGTATCTCGTCTGCAAATGAGTGCCTTTTCTTTGCCTCATTGAATGCCTGCTGGGTTTTTTCCAAAAACGACTCAATTACTTTTTTGCATTCTGCCCTGTGCGGCTCTGATACTGAATTTAGAATCTTCTCGTAAGGCTTTCTAATTTCGTTGATATCAGGTGTGATTCCTTCTTCTGCCTTTCTTCCAAGGAATAATGTCAGGTCAGTTAATGATTTTCTCTTTCCATCATGTATGGTAAGAGGGGCAGAAAAAACAGCAATTACTTTGGCATCTTTTTTTAGTTCTTTGATCCGATTGATTATGTCTGATATGTGCTCGCCATCAATCCCACTTGCGCTACCACCAAATTTTGCAACAGCTAATTTTTCCAATTCGTGGTTTTCAAAAACCCAAATCCTCTTTTAAGCATTAGTGATTATTTCAGATATTTCATGATGATTTCATAGGCACGGCTTGCACCGTTTGTCTCAACAGGCGCTCTTTGTGATTCTAGTTTTTGGGGAATCAGCGTATCGAGATGAAATATATCCTCGTATTGATATCCTTCTTGTTTTGCATTGTCTTCCTGCTCAAAATGATTCTTGATTGGAATGAAAATTCCAGGTGTTCCGTATGCTTTTGCCTCATCAATGGTAGATTTTCCTGCAAGTGAAATTATCAAATCTGATGCGTAAACTATCTCATGGAGATTACTGACAAACCCAAGATTTCTGATGTTTTGTGTGTCTAGTTTCAATGCTGGTCCTGACACAACTACCAAGTCTGCATCAAGCTTTAGCTTTGAAAACACATCAACTGTTTTCTCAACTAGGAATTTACCTGCATCTGTTCCACCAACACTCAGTATGATTGTTTTTTTGGAAAATGAGAATTTTTTCCTTAATTCATCTCTGCTATGTTTTGTGGCTCGCACAATCGGTCCTACTCTTTTGATGTTGTCCTGATCCTGGCCAAATTCTGGCATTATCACAACATCACATTTTTGTATTATATTTTTCATGGACTGGTTCATCTTTTTTTCAATAAACGAGCCAATTCCTCCTGTGAATTTTGTCTCTAAAATATCTGTGATTAGAATGGATGGGATTTTGTTTTGTTGTGCTATAGTAAGGGAGGCGAAATCCTCATCACTTATGATTATCTTGGGTTTTTCTTTTTTTACAAA
>JAENJF010000147.1 GCA_016844685.1 Candidatus Nitrosotenuis sp.
AATCCATAGAATGGCAACTCTTAGTGTAGTATGTGTTGCAGCATGGTTCTCCTCTCAGTTCATTCAAAAAAATATGGCACAGAATATTGTAAGTGATGAACAATTAACAATGTCACAACCAGAAGGCTCAGAAATGCTTCTCAAAGCAGTACCTGCTCCAGAATCTGCAGAGATTCCAATACAAACACAATCTCCAACAGGAGAATTTTCATTTGATATCTTATGGTCAATAGTAGCTGTTTTATCTGTAATTGTAGCAGGCCTGATTATAGAGATTCTAATAAAGAACAAAAAAGAAAAAAAATTGAAACAATAAACCCGTTATCTTTTTACTTTAATCCTCAGATTGTGAAAATATAATAAAACTATCCGCAATTCTTAGAAAATTTTTTCGTCCTTGACCAAAGTTTAATATATGATTTAGATTTTCTTCGATATAATTATGAACTCTGTTTCTCAAATCTTTGACCAAACAATCAAAACAGATCATAAAGTTATCACAGAAGAACTTGCAAAATCAATTCTAAAAAATTATCACATCACAGTACCTAGTTATGCTTTAGTAAAATCAGCTGACGAAGCAGTAAGGGCTACAAAAAAACTTGGCTTTCCTTTAGTAATGAAAGTAGTTTCTCCACAAATTCTTCACAAAACAGATGTAGGTGGAGTAAAAGTTGGTATTGATAACGTAAACGATGTGAAAAAAACCTTTAATGACATGTATGGACGTCTATCTAAAAAGAAAGGAGTTCACGTCAAAGGAATCTTACTTGAAAAGATGGTTCCAAAAGGTGTAGAGCTAATAGTTGGACTACAAAATGATCCTCAGTTTGGTCCTGTAATTATGGTAGGACTTGGTGGATGTAGCTTTTAGAATGTTGCCAATTAGTTTATCGGATGCAAAATCTATGTTAAATGAGCTTAAAGGCTCCGAAATTCTCAAAGGATTCCGTGGTAGCAAACCCATTGACATTAACATGATAGCAAAAGCTCTTGTTGGCATTGGAAAATTAGGAGTAGACAACGCAGGTCATTTTGACAGCATTGATTTTAATCCAATAGTAGTTTATCCCCAATCCTCTACTATGTAGTTGATGCAAAAATACTGCTTCGAAAAGAGTATAAGAAAAATGCTATTTCCAAAGTAAAACCTGATCCAAAGTATATGGAGCAATTTTTTACTCCAAAATCCGTAGCACTAGTTGGTGCCTCAGCCACTCCGGGCAAAATTGGCAATTCTGTTTTGGATAGTTTAGCAAACTATGATTACAAAGGAAAAGTATACCCAATAAATCCAAAACAAAAAAAGATTTTTAATTTAAAATGTTATCCATCTGTTTCTGCAATTCCAGGTAAAGTTGACTTGGTTGTTGTTTGTGTAGATCTCTCAATTACTGCACCTGTTCTAAAAGACTGTGCTAAGAAGGGAGTTCACAACGTTGTAATTGTTTCTGGTGGGGGCAAAGAGCTTGGTGGTGAAAGAGCAGATTATGAAGCTGAAGTCAAACGTTTAGCTCTCAAACATAAGATCAGAATCATTGGTCCCAATTGTATTGGAATGTTTAATGCTGCTAATCGCCTTGATTGCGCTTTTCAAGGTCAAGAAAGAATGGTTAGAGCAAAACTTGGACCTGTTGCATTGTTATCCCAAAGTGGAACAATGGGAATTAGTTTCTTAGAATCCGCTGATTCATTTGGGCTATCAAAGATGGTTAGCTATGGCAATAGATCAGATGTAGACGAGGCTGATATGATATGGTATTTAGCAAATGATCCTCAAACCAAAGTAATTGCCTTGTATGTTGAGGGCTTTGGTGATGGAAGAAAATTTGTTAATACCGCAAAAAGAGTAATGAAAGAAAAGAAAAAACCAATATTAATTTGGAAAAGTGGAAGATCTGCTGCTGGCGCAAAGCAGGCAGCTTCTCATACAGGTTCACTAGGTGGTTCTAATGCCATAATTATGGGCGCATTCAAACAAGCGGGCATTATTTCAGTTGACAGCTATCAAGAACTTGTAGGTGTTGCAAAGGGACTTGCATGGCAACCTGCCGCAAAAGGAAATCGTGTAGGGACATGTAGTAACGGAGCAGGTCCAATGATTGGTGCAATTGATCATTTTGAAAGATTAGGACTTTCACTTGCAAAAGTTACAGAAAAAACACGACAGAAAATGGTAAAACATTTTCCACCAACATATGTGGTTGGTAAAGGAAATCCTGCAGATGTAACTGGTGGTGCAAATGCAGATGATTATCGGTATACAATACAATGTTTTATGGATGATCCAAATGTAGACATCATTATGCCATGGTTCGTATTCCAAGATGATCCATTAGAAGAAACAATCATTGATTATCTGGCACAATTCTCTAAGATGAAAAAGAAACCAATTCTTGTAGGAGGAAATGGAGGACCATATACAGAAAAAATTTCTGCATTGATTGAGAAAAAGGGTATTCCAGTATACGATGATCTTAGAACTTGGGTTGCCGTTGCATCAGCGTTGTCTCAATGGGGAAAAGTAAAAGGTTCTAGATAACATTTAAGTCCTGCAAAAATTCGAATAAGATTATGTCTCTTGTAACAACCTCAAAATCTGATGGCATTTGTACCGTCAAAATTAACAGACCTGACAAACTTAATGCAATGAATATGGATGTTGCAAAAGAACTCGTTAACATTTTCGAAAATCTTGGAAAAGACGACACTGT
>JAENJF010000021.1 GCA_016844685.1 Candidatus Nitrosotenuis sp.
CTTACTGGTGATGGCTGGTGCAGAAAGGGCGGATACAGGTTAGGGTTTATCGTTTCACAGAAGGAAGAAGAACTTTTGCAGCCGTTACTCCAGATGGGTCATAGTCTTTTTGGTCTAGAACCAAAGATCTCGCAAAGAGGCTATCCAGGACAAATTGTAGTAATGAACGATGGCAGACAGATTACAAGAACAATGTATGTGAACAATGTAGAATACAACTCGAAAAATGTTGTCGAGATGCTTGCCTTTCTCAAAGAGAATTCAAAGAGCAGAAGTGTACCAGATGTAATCTTCCAATCACCAAACAGTGTAGTTGCTTCATATTTGAAATGGTTGTTTGAGGCAGACGGTACTGTATTCAACAAAGGCAGAGCCAAACGAGCTATACAGCTAAAATCAACTAGCATAAAATTGCTAAGAGATGTCCAACTACTTCTATTGAGGTTTGGAATACATTCACGAATTATCCAACATGAAACAGGAAACAATCTTGTTATTAGACGTGGGCCATCCATTATCAAATATACAAAACATATAGGATTCGCCTCTAGCATCAAGGCTGCAAAGTTGAGCGAACTAGTCAAATGGGCACTTGAAATCCGACGTGATCAGAAACACGATGAAGAATATGAAAAAGTCTTGAAAATAAATTATCTCCAAGAACCTCAAACTGTGTATGATATAGAAATTCCAACCTCTCACAAATTCATTGCAAATGGAATTGTATCCCATAACACTGCAAAGAGCGAGATGCTAAAGTTTTGTGCAAGAATTGCACCAAGGGGGTTGTACACCTCTGGTAGGGGTTCCACTGCAGCAGGACTTACCGCAGCAGTAGTTAGAGACAAAACCGGAATTATGATGTTGGAGGCTGGAGCCGTTGTATTGGGCGATCAAGGATTAGTTTGTATAGATGAATTTGACAAGATGAAGCCCGAAGACAGAAGCGCACTTCACGAAGTAATGGAACAGCAATCGGCAAGCATTGCAAAAGGAGGAATTGTTGCGACACTAAACGCAAGAACATCAATTCTGGCAGCAGCCAACCCCATGTATGGCAAATACGATCCGTTCAAAAACATAACTGAAAACGTAGCACTGCCAATCCCACTCCTTACCCGGTTTGACCTTATTTTTGTTGTAAGAGACATTCCATCAAAAGAAAAAGACCGAAACATTGCGCGACATATCATAGGATTACACAGGCATTCTTCCTCTGAAACCAAATCACTAATCGACATTGACCTATTCACAAAATATCTGGCATACTGCAAAAAAGCAGACCCCTTACTCACACCAGAAGCAGAAGAAAAAATTCTAGAGTACTATCTCAAAATGAGAAATGTGGAATCAGAGGAAATGATAACTGTAACCCCAAGACAGCTTGGTGGGTTGATTAGACTTGCTACTGCACGAGCACGATTATTGATGAAAGACCAAGTTGATGCAGAGGATGCAGACAGGGCAATATTTCTAATTCAGAGCATGCTTGAGGATGCTGGAGTTGATGTCAACACCGGAAAAGTTGATCTTGGTGTGCTTCAAGGACGACCACACAGCGAGGTATCAAAAATGCAATTATTCATGGATGTGCTAAAATCACTTGAAGGTGACAACAAAACACCAGTTGAAGAAAAACTGTTCGTAAAGGAACTTGCAAAAACAACGAAATTTACAGAAGAAGAAGCTAAGAATTTTATTCGAAGAATGCTTCGCGAAGCATCAATTTATGAATCCAAGCCAGGTCACTATAACCGTGTATGAAAGTAACCGACTTGTCACTGGCAGATTCTGCACTAGAATTTCTTAATCAGCAAGGAATTACCAAACTATATCCTCCACAAGAAGACTCGATAAACGCAGGCCTGCTTGATGGGAAAAGCATTCTAGTATCTGCACCGACTGCAAGCGGCAAAACACTGATTGCGATACTTGCAATTATCAATTATCTATCCAAAAGCAAGGGCAGGGTGATTTATCTAACTCCACTACGGGCATTGGCATCAGAAAAATTCTCAGAGCTAAAAAAATTAGAAAAACTAGATCTTGGCAGAAAAATTAAGACCGCAATTTCTACAGGAGATTTTGACTCTGTCGACAAGGAGGCAGAAAATGCAGACATTATAGTATTAACAAATGAGAAAATGGATTCATTGATTCGCCACGGAATAGAATGGCTTGATCAAATTGGGCTTGTTGTATCAGACGAAATACACCTTATTGGGGATACAGACAGAGGACCAACCCTTGAAGTAATTCTCACAAAACTAAAGGAGCTTGAAAACAAGCCACAAATTCTTGGACTTAGTGCAACTGTAACAAATTCCGATGAAATATCTGAATGGCTTGGATGCAAGTTGGTTTCAAGCGAATGGCGGCCAGTTCCATTAACAGAAGGCGTCTTTGATGGTGGAACTATTCTATGGAATAATGGTGAGTCGTATGAAATTGAATCAAGTATTAGGGGGCCTCCAGTGGATTTATCACTTGATACAATAAAAAATGGAGGGCAGTCATTAATTTTTGCAGAAACACGTACACGTTCCGCATCCTTGGCGACAAAAGGCGCAGATGCCGTGTTTAGATTTCTTTCCAACTCTGAAAAAAAATACCTTGAGCAAGTCTCTGCAAAATTGCTTGATGGCAATGAACACACGGATTTAGTTAAAACACTTGCAGCGCTTTTAAAAAAAGGAGTCGGCTTTCATCACGCTGGATTAAACCAAAACTGCAGAGAAATAATAGAGAATGAATTCAGAAACGGCAAAATCAAACTTCTTGCCTCAACTCCGACACTTGCAGCAGGAGTAAATCTGCCTGCAAGAAGGGTTGTGATATCGAGCATTGCAAGGTACGATGTAAAATCTGGCACAAACAAACCGATTAGTGTTTTAGAATACAAGCAGCTCTGCGGAAGAGCAGGCAGACCGCAATATGACAAGTATGGTGAGGCAATAATCGTTGGAAATTCAAACACATCTGATCTAACCGATTATTACATCAATGGAACACCTGAGCCAATCAAATCACAACTTGCAGATGATCGAGCACTACGAACTCACATTCTTAGCCACATAGTAACAAATCCCGGAGTAAAAAATGAAGACATTTTTGATTTTTTCCTAAAAACACTAGCAGGTTTGCAAACAAGAAAAAACACCCTCAAGTTTGCAATAGATATTTCCAAAAGATTCCTGTTAAACGAAGATCTCATAATACAAAAAGGTGACCGATTTGCTGCAACAGAATTTGGTAAAAAAGTCTCCATGCTGTATATTGATCCAATAACTGCAATTTACTTTAAGAGGGGAATAGGGGCAGCATCAGAAAACAAAAACCATGCACTAGGATTTTTACATCTAGTTACAAGCTCAGAAGAGTTTTTTCCAAAATTCTCATTAAGAAACAAGGATTATGAAGTTCTTAGCGTATTACTTGAAAATCATTCCTCGGAATTAATAGAACCAATATCTGAATACGATTGCTCAAGGAGTCTTCTTGCCTTACAATCATGGTTAAGCGAATCATCCGAAATCCAACTCTCTGACAGTCTAAACATTGAATCCGGAGACATGCACAGGCTAGTAGAGAATGCAGACTGGCTAATTTACTGCCTTTATGAGATTGCAAAGTTGCTTGGACGATCGGATCTATTGGAGGGGATTTCCACACTACGAAAAAGAATCACATACGGCATAAAAGAAGAACTTGTCGATCTTGTCCAGATCAAAGGAATAGGACGAATTCGTGCAAGAAAACTATATGATCATGGAATCAAGAACCTTGAAGATCTGCACGCAATTCCGACAAAAAAACTTGCAGAAATAGACAAAATCGGCCCAATAATTGCAGATAATATTAAATCCCAATTGAAAAAAGTTAGATAATTGCAACAAGAACTAATTGCGGCTTTAATTGTCTCAGTCGTCGCTTTTTTTGTTGTTTATGCAATAACTCCGTTTTTAATACGTGAACTCGGCAAGCGTAAACTTGCAGTGCCGGATGTTAACAGAATTGGAGGTGCGATGATACCAAGACCTGGAGGACCCGCTATAATTGCGGGAATATTAATTTCAGAAGCTGTTCTTTTCTTGGTTTTTCCATCTGATACAAGAAACCTAAAGATAATAGCTCTTATGATAACTACATTTCTTGCCTTTATCGTTGGATTAATTGACGACAGGAAGGTTTTGGGAGGCTGGTTCAAACCGCTTGCTCTTGCAGTATCGGCAATCCCAATTGTCTTGATTGGCATCTATGATCCAACAGGTGTTTATGATCCAAATCTTACTTTTCCAATTTTTGGCCCTGTCAAGATCCCAGCACTGTACATTGGAATTATAATTCTGATGATAGCAATCACTGGCAATACCATTAACTCAATAGATGCCATGAATGGAATCGCAAGCGGGTTTATGACAATTGCAAGCTTTTCTCTTACTATAGCGCTTCTAATAATGAAAAATTATGATGTTGCATTGATTAGCTTACCTTTGGGATTTGCATCGCTAGCATTTTACAAATACCACCAGTTCCCAAGTAGAATTTTTCCAGGAGACTCTGGCGTTTTGGCTCTTGGGGCAATGTACGGTGTAATTGCTATAATCGGCCGTGCAGAAGTGGTTGCAGCAACCGCACTTTTGCCTGCTATTGTTAACTCATTTTTGTTCCTATCCAGCGTAAAGAAAATTGTAGAACACAGGCAAATAAAAAACCCGACAACACACACAGATGATCACAAGATTATTGCAACAAAAGAAAAAGATGCACCAATTACACTTGTAAGGCTGCTTGTCGCAGGAAAACCGCTAAGTGAAAAAGAGATAGGATTCACAATTTTCAAACTGGCAATATTTTCAGGCATTTTAGCCATAATTACCGCATTTCTTATGGAGATAAGGATTTGAGACACACTCCAATGTATGTTTTCATTATAATGATGTGGCTTCTCATATTGGCAGGAGGCGGCATATTGGTTGTTGTAGTTTCTAAAATCTCCATATCTGGATATGGGAATGAAATTGATTTTCTAATTGCATCTCTGATCAAAGCAGTAATTGCAATTTTGCTTGTTATTGCCTGGATTATTGTCCTCTCCAAGCTAAAAAACAAGATATTCCAAAAACAGATTGAATCTTAGGATTTCCACTCTTTTTGCTTTCTGTCGTATTCCTCTCTAGAATATTTTATCTTTGCAGGGACCCCAACAACAAGAACATTGTCTGGAACATCCTTTGTAACAACTGCACCCATTGCAACCACGCTATTTTGACCTATTGTTACTCCTGCTTTTATTACAGCACGGGAACCAATTATTGCTCCGTCCTTGATTGTAACGCCAATTAATTTGCCACTTGGAGGGTATGGATCGTTTGTCAACGAGACCGCAGGACCAACGAAAACATTTTTTCCAATTCTTGATAGGGGTGGGATGTAAACCATGCCTTCTATCATAGTATTCTCACCTATTATCACATTATAGTCTACATGTGCCAAAGAACCAATCTTTACGTTGTCGCCAATTATTGTATTGTCTCCTACATATGCAAAATGCCAAATTCTGACATTTTTTCCAATTTTTGCCTTTTCTGAAATGTAATTAGTAACCATAGTTACACGTGCCATGGTTTTGCATATTTAATTATTTTTTCAGGTAGTTTTTTTTGATTTTTGTCAAGAAATTCCATGTCTTGCTTTTTGTCGCGTAATTCATCAGGCAACATTATTGGTATTTCCTCAATTATTGGATAAAATCTAGAACATTTGTTACAATATAGAGCGCCCTCAACCACGATTTCTTCTTTTGATTCCGCCTCAAAAATTTCCAGTGGAAATTGTTTGTCAATTGGACACACAAGCATGTCCATCATTTTTTTGTTCATTTTAACTCCAAGTATATTGGTACGCCCTTCTGACTTGATAAAAGTGCTGCTTCTGCGATTTTTGTTACGTTTAATGCATCTTCTGGCTTTACTCTGAGGTTCTCTTTTCCCTCTACAGAATCAAGAAAGTTTTTGATTTCTACTGTCAAGGGCTCTACTTTTTCTTTCCTTGGTATTTCTGCCCCATGATCTTTTTCGATTCTAACTTCTTGTGAGATGAAATCAGCCGAAATGATGCCATCGGTACATACTGCATTAAAATGCCTTACCCTTGCAGGCGTAATCCAATTAGATGATATGATGGCAACCTTGTTGTCCTTAAAGCCGAGCATTATTGTGGCAAAATCTTCATGATCATGTCTTATTTTACCAGATCTTGCAAATACTACCTCCGGAGTATCATCAAAAAGCCACATTGCAGTATCTATGTCGTGAACCGCAGTGTCATAGATTATGCCAACGTCCTTAATGTGAAGTGGCATTCTGTTTTCGCGATGAAATTCAAGCATAATTAATTCCCCATATTTTTTCGATTTGACAAATTCTTTGACAGATTCCACTGCTGGATTGAATCGCTCAATGTAGCCACAAGTCAAAAGAACTTTGTTCTTTTTAGCCAGTTCTAAAAGAATGGTACCTTGTTTTGATTCATATGTCATCGGTTTTTCAATAAAGACACTCTTTTTTTGCTGAATTATCTTTGATGCAATATCAAAATGTGTCGATGTTGGAGTGCAAATGAACGCTGCGTCAAACTGCGCTTCTTTTAGCATGGAATCAATTGATGTATAATAATTAACGCCGTATTTTTCGCCTGTTTCTTTTGCTCTTTTTTGGTCTGCATCACAAACTGCTGTTAAAACTCCAAACTGGGAAAGAATCCTAGCATGGTTTTTCCCCCATCCGCCAACTCCAATTTGTGCTATTTTCAAACTAATACACCGCAGTTATCCAGCTGGAATATTTCTCATTCTTATTCATTACTACATCAGAATATGTGGACATTATCTGCCGAGTAACCTTGCCTGCCTTACCTGTCCCTATTTTCTTGTTGTCTATCTGTATGATTGGGGTGATTTCTGCAGCAGTACCAGTAAGAAATACCTCATCTGCAAGATACATCTGTCCGCGTGTAATTTCACTTTCTCTGACTTGGTATCCAAAATCTTCTGCCAATTTGATTACAGAATCCCGTGTTATTCCTTCCAGCGCTGATGAGCTGAGAGGTGGAGTTAGCACTATGTTGTTTTTTACTATGAAAATGTTCTCCCCCGGCGCCTCACTCACGTTTCCTTGCAAATCAAGCATGATTGCTTCATCATAGCCATTTCTCTTGCATTCTTGTGTGGCAAGTATTGAATTGAGATAGTTTCCACCCATCTTTGCAAGTGTGGGAGTTGAAGCATCGCTAAACTTTCTCCACGAAGAAATTCCAGCACTTATTCCATTTTTGTTAAATAGATCACCAAATGGAAACATAAACATTGCAACATGAACCGGAGTATTCTCGTTTACGTACAAATTGATCCCATATTCTCCAACAAAATAGAATGGACGAATGTAACATGATTTTTTAATCTTGTTTTTTTTGCACAGATTAATAATCGCGTCAATCAACTCCTCGTCTGTATATTTCAGTGATATTGAGTAGAACCTTCCCGATTCTCGAAATCTTTTGGTGTGATCCCATAGTCTAAAGAGGTTGAGATTTTCTGAATTCCAATACGCTCGTATTCCCTCAAAAATAGACGTACCATAGTGAATAGCATGTGTTGTAATTGGAACTTTGGCTTTCTCAAGTGTGGTATATTTGCCATCAAACCAAACAAATTTTGAAATGCTGGATTTCATAAGCACTCTGTAAATGCGTTATTAATCTATCTTGTCTTGAGCCCTTCTTTTGGGAATTTCATTCCAGCAATTCTTGCAGTCATATCTTCCATAGTGGCAAACTTTTTTACAATTTCCCAATTATCTTCAATGATTTTTATTACTTGTTGTGGGACATCGTTTTTCCAATCTGTGTCTTTTCCTATTGCCGCATCATACAACTTGTTTTTGACTGTTGATGCAGAAATTTCCTTTCTTGTGCCGACCTTTGGGTTTAGTCTGTACATTTTTAGCATCATGCCCTCTATTTTGTCTCCAGTATATGTGAAATAGTCACTTTTGACTCCTTGTAGGATTTGGCTTCTTAGCTTCCATGAATACGGCGATAGCAATGGCGGAAAATACTTCAAAAATGGAGCATGAAACGTATAGTTTGATGATGCCTCAATAGAATCCCCGAAAACTGATTCTAGCATCTTTTTTCTTATTTCAAAACTAAAAGGAAAACTACGACTGTTTATCTCGGTGCCGTTTTTTAAGAAAATCACTGGCATAACCACAACTTTGGATTCTTTTCTGAGCTCATCAATAATCTCTACATGTGCATTTGTGACAGGATTCAGATGTGCAAGGTAAATTGCAACAGTCAAACGTTTTTCTTAAATTTCTGTCATATTTCAATGCTTGAAAATATGGGGACGATGGGACTTGAACCCATGATCTCCAGCGCCCGAGGCTGGCAGTATACCAAGCTAACCTACGTCCCCAAAACTGGGACAAAGTCATTCAATATTATTTTTGGTATCCCTGTAAACTTGTCGAATGCTGGCAGGTTGCCTATCTGTTGTTAAACACCTGATAAGTTTAGACCTTTTTGGCATCTCTATCCGTAAGACTCGTACTTGACCTCAAAACCGCCGTCTGGACGTTTGTTTCTCTCAGTCGCAAATCCTTTTGCACCAAGGAAGTCCATACATCCATCTATGGTTCCCTGCCAACCACAAATGTAGAACGTTGTATTTTCAGGAGTGATCTTTTCACCAGTTAATTGCTCCAAAGGAGACGGTTCGCCATCTTTTGTTCTAAGGAAAGTTTCTACTCTTCCGACTTGACCACTCCATGATCTATTGAACCATTCCTGTGGGCGGCTAATTGCAGCACGATATCTAAAATTCCATTCGTCTCTTCCTTTATCCAGGCTTTCAATTTCCAAGTCTGTAAACAATTGTTTGTAACTTAATTCATCAACATAACTTGCGCCATGAAGTACTACTAGTTCTCTCTTATCGCCAATATCGTGCAGGTGTTGTGCAAAACTTACAAATGGCGCAATGCCAGTACCGCCGCCAAGACAAACTATTCTTCTTTCGTCTTTTTCGCCGTTTGGCAACTTGTCGTTAATCAAAAGTGCAGCACCGGTTGGCTTTATCCAAGTGATTTCGTCTCCTTCTCTTGCATTGAAAAGCTGTGTAGTTAAACGACCTGGGAGTGGTTTTCTAACCCATCGTACGACAAGCTCAACATATTTTTTGTTCTCTGGATGCGATGAAATAGAATACGCTCTTCTGATTACTTTACTTTCACTTGGGACATGCATGCCTATAGTTATGAATTGCCCTGCTTTGTATTCTGGTATTATTCCGTCATTTGGAACCAATCTGAAAACTGCCAAATCTTCTTTTAATAATTGAACATAAGTGAGCGTCGCTTTGTTTTCTATTACCACAGTAAAACCTCACATGCCACGGTTAAATATTTTATGATGTTGCATTGTTATCAAAAAATTTCACTTTAGTTAAACGTTAATACTCAATTCATAAAGTCTAAAGTGTTCAGAATTTTTTCTGACAGCGTGGGCCGGTCGTCCAGACTGGTAGGATACGCCCTTGGCATGGGTGAGATCGAGGGTTCAAATCCCTCCCGGTCCATCTATAACTTACTTTTGGCATAATCGAACAAATTTCTAATTTCCGGATCATCTTTAGAAATCTCATCTAGTTTCTCAAAAGCAGTTTGATCTCCAATATCTATTGCTGCCTTTATGGCACTCTTTTTCACCTCCAGATTAGAATCTTCCATACATTTTTGGATTACATGAATTGCTTCTACTGCCTTAAGATATCCTAACGCTCCGACTGCACAAGCCCTTACCATTGCGCTTTCATCTGATGTTAAATCGATTATTTTTGGAATTGCCATTCTATCATTTCTATTTGCTAGAACCAGTAAAGAAAACCCCCTCAAGTTTTTGTTCTGACTGTTTAGATTTTGCATCAAAATATCTGATATGTCATTTTCATTTAGTACTAATGCGCTAAATGCCTCACCTCTAACCTGAACGTCCCTATCATCAAGTGCTGAAATGACTATATTTAGTATGGCCGAATCTTTACATTCGCAAGTCAATTCCAGAATCTTGATTTTTCCTTCTTTAGAATCCGAACGCATAATCCTCTTAATTTGGTCAGGGGTTATCATTTTGACTTTGAATGGCATCTAGTTAATAAGAAATTTTGCCATACGTGTTTTTTCATTTTTAGCTTTAAATTATCCATATATGGTCATCAATACATGTCAACCGAAAACAGAGACGTAATTTTCATTGGTAAGAAACCTCTGATGGCGTATGTTACTTCTACGCTCATTCAATTGGCAAACTTACCAGCAGTGCGTATCAAAGCCAGAGGACTCAGCATCGGTCGTGCAGTAGATGTTTCGCAAATTGTCTCACGCAAGACAGAACATGCTGGATATTCTATCGGTGAAATAAAGATAGGTTCTGAGCAGCTAGAATCACAAGATGGCAAAACAAGAAACGTATCCACAATAGAAATTGAAGTAAAGAGAAACTCTTCTTAATAGCTCTTTACTTGAACTTTTTTATTTTATGATTTTTTTCTGTAACGATTTTCCAGATTTCTAAACTTTGATAAATCCACAAGGTCGTTGAACTCATCAAAACTAACAACATTTTTCTTCAATTTCGTCGTGGTTCCTGACTTCTTTAGCTCTTTTAGGATCTGAATTGACGCAAACGCATTTGCAAAAAGAACTGAAAGCGGATAAAGAACTATTTTAAAACCCATCCGGTGTAAGGCAGTAGAGGAGCTGATTGGAGTCGCGCCACCCTCAATCATGTTTGCCACAAGCGGCGCGTTAATTGATTTGCCTATCTTTTTCATCTCATCGATTGACTTTGGCGCCTCAACAAAAACTGCATCTGCCCCTATTTTTCTATAATATTTGCCGCGTTCAATTGCATCATCAAGGCCTCTTGTTGCTCTGGCATCTGTGCGTGCAACAACAATGAAGTCTTTGCTTTTCCTAGCATCAAGCGCCGCCTGCAGTTTTTCAGCATATTCTTCTTTTTCAATTACCTCTTTTCCACTCATGTGGCCACATCTCTTTGGCCATCTTTGATCTTCTAAGAAAATTCCAGCTGCCCCAGCAGATTCCAATTCATTTACAAGCTTCCAAACACTTAGTGCGTTTCCATAACCAGTATCCGAATCAACAATTACGGGAACTGAAACGGCTCTACAAATCCTGCGAGCATTTTCGATTGTTTCAGCAGAACCAACAAAACCATAATCTGGCATACCAAACAAAGTTGCAGATGTTCCATAGCCTGTTTGAAACATTGCCTCAAATCCAGCCTTTTGTGCGATTTTTGCACCTATTGCGTCATAAACACCAGGAATAACAAGAGGCTTTGAAGGATCATTGATGATTTTCCTCAAGTTTTTCATTAAAAATTATAACGGCTTTAATTATTTATAATTTTGAAGGCAAGAAGACCACCGGACTTCCGGTGGATGAATTGCCGTAAACCATAACATAGCTGACAACAAAATGAAATTGCTAAATACAAC
>JAENJF010000078.1 GCA_016844685.1 Candidatus Nitrosotenuis sp.
CTTGGAACGGGAGGTGCGATCAAAAAAGCGGCAAAGATGATTCAAGGGGATTCGTTTTTAGTCCTAAATGGTGACATAATCACAAACATCGATATTAGGAAAATGTGCAAAAAGAAAAATTCAATTGCGCTAGTTAAATTGAAAACTAAATACGGCACTGTAACTATTCAGAAAGACAAGATAACAGAATTTAGAGAGAAAAAAGCAGTTCCAAACATTTGGATGAATGCAGGAATTTATCATCTTGATAGGAATATCATTGAAAAATTACCTAAAAGTGGCGCAATAGAAAAAACGACATTTCTCAAATATGCTAAAGAAGGAAAATTATATGGTGTAAAATTTAGTGACTCATTTTGGTTTTCAATTGATTCTCACAAGGATTTAGAAGATTGTTCAGAAACTCTACATCTTAAAAAATACCAAGGCTTTGCCAAGTAGCGATCATACCATGAAATTATCATACAGTCTTGGCTCGCTTTTATCAATTAACGATCTTTTGAATTGTGCCCAAAAACTATCACGCCGCAATGTTGAGGCGTTATGGGTTCCCGAAACATGGGGCATGGAAAACTTTTCAATGCTTAGTGCGGTTTCACAAAAAATAGACTCTGCAAAGATCGGCTCATCGATTATCAACATCTACTCTAGGAGTCCAGTCCTGATTGCGATGGGTGCTGCAACAATAGACACAATATCAAACAAAAGATTGATCCTAGGACTTGGGACAAGCAGCATCCCAATTGTAGAAGATCTGCACGGCTACAAGTTCGAAAAACCACTAAGGCGAATGCAGGAATACGTGGAAATAATTAGACTTGCATTATCTGGAAAAAAAATAGATTACACGGGAGAAATATTTTCCCTCAAAGGCTTTACGCTTTTGATAAAACCACCACGACAAGACATCCCAATTTATCTTGCCGCAATAAACCAGAAAATGGTAGAACTCACATGGAAGATGGCAGACGGAGCAATATTTTACCTAAGACCTATTTCAGAAATGAAAAAAACAATTGCAAAAATGCAAACAAAAAGAAAAATAGATGTTGCATGCCAATTTATCACCTGTATTTCAAAAGATGAGAAAAAAGCAAAAGAGCGCGCAAAAAAAACAGTTGCGTTTTATGTATCAGTTGGAGAAATCTATAGAAGGTTTCTTGCTGAAAATGGATTTAGAGAAGGGGTCACAAATATTCATGAAGAATATTTGAAATCAGGATTCAGATCAAACCATGAGCATGTGACAGACTCCATGCTAGAATCACTGACAATATGCGGATTGCCAAATCAGGCAAAGGAGCAACTAGCTAGAATTTATGATGCGGGCATAACACATCCAATAGTTCAGTTCAATCCAATTGGCAATACCAATGAGTCATTTGACTTACTGACATCCACATTAAGTGATGTAAATTGAATAAAGTCGCAATAGTAGGATATTCAGATACAAAATTCTCAGCAGATGACATCCCAATAGAATCATCAATGGTTTCAGCAGTAAAATTACTTTTTGAGCAGACACCGAATCTTGACCAAAAGGACATAGATGCCGTTTTGACATCCACAAATGACAACAAAAAATACCTATCCCCAATAGTATCAGAATTATCAGGAATCGCTCCCAAGATTTCCCATAATGTAGAAAATCTTTGCAATTCAGGCACAAATGCAACAGTTGCTGCATATTCCTATATTGTGTCAGGTTTGGCAGACATGGCACTAGTGGTAGGCGCTGAGCGATTTGATAGTCCAGGACAAGTATTGCATTGGGATGACTCACGCGGTGAGTTCAAACATCCAATATTTTGGGCATCAATGTTTACCAAAGCACACAAACGAAAATTTGGCACTACTAATGAGCATCTTGCATATGTTTCTGCAAAAAACCACAGAAATGCACTAGACAATCCAACTGCGTACAATCCAAGAAAATACACAATAGAGGAAATAATGAACTCTAAAAAATTAACAGATGATCTCCGATTGCTTGATTGTTCAAGACCATGCACTGGAAGCTCTGCAATATTGTTAGCTTCAGAAGAAGTTGCAAAGAAATTCACAGATACTCCAGTTTGGATTTCAGGAATCGGGCAAAAAACAACTTCTGCAAGCTTTACAAAAAACGATCTTACAAGTATTGAGTCAACAAGACTTGCAGCTCAGGATGCGTTTTTGATGTCAGATACAGGTCCGGAAAAAATAGACGTTGCAGAAATACATGATGCATTTACCATATGTGAATTGATGGTTCTAGAAGATCTTGGGATTACTCAAAAAGGAAAGGCAGGAGAATTTGTTTTAGAGCTTTACAATACCAACAATAAAAAAATCAATCCCCGTGGAGGACTAATTGGCGCAGGCCATCCACTTGGCGCAACAGGAATTTCCCAGATTGCCGAAATTACAAGGCAGCTACAGGGAAAATCAGGAAAAAGACAAACTGAAAATCCAAAGGTTGGCCTTGTACAAAACATGTCTGCTGCCGCAACATCTTCAACAGTTTTGATATTAAAGTCATGAATATCTTTGAGGCCGAGTTGAAAAATGGAAGATTTGTCATTCCAGAATGCTCAAGGTGTCAAAAGGTGATTTGGCCCCCAAGTGAGTTTTGCACGCAATGCTTTGGAAATGTAATATGGCGCACTGTAAACGATTCGGGCATACTTGTCGAATATTCCTCAAAGGACGGCAAAATGTTTTGTATTGCCGAATTTGAAGACTCGATTAGAATTATGGGTACGTTAAACTGTTACAAAACCCCAGTAATTGGCCAAAAAATTAAGATTTCAAGCTGTGGATTCGATAAATCTCCAAAATTCACATTTAGTTCAGAATGATGTGTTATTTTCACCATTTTGTTGATATCATAATAACCTAGTCTCTATAACGAATCCAGTCAATAACAGAACATTGAAAGCGATAAAACCAGTTCTTTTGTTAAAATCATCCAAAGTAGCCAAGCCAGATTTACCAATCAAGGATAACAAAAAAATCGCAAGAACAAGGCGTCAGAGAGGCTACAATTGGGAAGATACTCTTGTAAAGAGATTCAATTCCATGTCCGACTGGAAGGCATTTCGATTAGGCTCTCCAAGCGTTGGACTGCCAGACATTCTTGTAGTAAGCACAAAACACAGTGCCATATTTACAATAGAGGCAAAATCAGGAACGACCAATTCCTTGACCGTACCATATGATCAAATTCAAAGATGCCTGAAATGGACAGATACCTTTGAGATTTATGGTACACGCAAGGTCATATTTGCATTCAAATTTTTATCAAAAAAGAGAATTGGCCTTGGACAGTACGAAAAAAGAGAACTAAGAGAGTTTTACAAGATCTGGGACAAGACACACCAAATCAATGATTTTGTCTGCAGTTATGAAGGTGAAACTTATTCCTTGATTGACGGAAAACGTCAAAGACTTGATTTGAAGAACCACATCATGCCGTTTAAAATGAGACATTCCAAAATCACGGCAGAAAGTGCCTAAAATAGCGCCAGTCAGTATGATTTGGGACGATTCTTTTAATTATCCATTTACCATATACTATCCATGAGCTTTGAACAATTTGTTGACGAAAGAATATTGGTAAGTCATAACATCTTTGGAAACAAGGAAATGAAGATCAAAATATTGGAAGTTTCTGATGAGCACCCGCCTTCACAATGGAAGTTTGGAGACAGGGTCAAGGTAAACAAGATTTTGGTCACAATAAAACATCTTGCCACACAGCAAATCGAGGAAGGCGAGTTCGATATAGATGCAATCGAAAAAGAACTCAAAGAGAGGAGCCACTACACCTCTACAAATAGATGGGTGTCAGTAAACGACATCAAAAACGGATATGTGGTAAATACGAAGCATTTTTCCCTCATTAGCGACACGGTTGCACTAGAGTACATCACGTTCTGATTCCATAAACGTCAAATGATTTTATGTGACACTTTCCAAGGGAAAACTATAAGACGTCATACGAAAAAGACAGAATCATGCTTACAAGGGAAATTTCGATTAGTGGCACCGATTATCACGTAACTTTAACTGACCAGCTTCTCAATCAAGTAAACAATCTCAAATCATTATACGATACTGCATATGAAGACCCTGAAAGCTTTGAGGAGGTAAGCTCCGAAATCTCAACTGCAATAAATGATATAGCTGCCCAAGCAGAGCCACCAGTTTTAGACGATGATCTTGATAAATTCATCCAGGAAATAATCAAAGTGGTTGACAAAAAAGCAGCAGAGATTGAAGAATTAGAAGGCAAATCAATAAAACTAAAAAAAGAGACCAAACCGGAAAAACACTCAAAATCAAAAAAATAACATCATTTTAGCTCCAGATCAGCAAAAAATACGCAGTTTTAGTTATATTTAGGAATGGAGTAATGATGCTCATGCAGACACATTGTGAGTGCGGCATTTGCGGTCACTATACCGAATCAGAGTGCATCGACAAAGAGTGCAAGTGTTGCATAAACTTCCATGTTCGTTCGGGTGCAAAGAAATCCAGTTAAAATACTAATTTGTATTATTTTAGAAATGTCAAAAATTGATAGCTTGGAACAGTTCAAACGAGTCAAGGAGTCAAATCTTGGTTTTATCGTATTTTCCGATGGCATATCAAAAACTATTCACCAAAGTAACTGTGGTATAATCCAAATAATGATGGTAATGGATTTCATTGGTTTGCTACCATACCAATTGCCGAAAAATATTTCAGTCTTGTTCTATGCGATACTTGCAAACCAAGTGACTAGGTATTTTTGTGGCAGCTACAGTTTTTCGACCAGTGTCTTGAGCATCCAAATATTTTATGATCTTTACAGCCACAAATTACGCACTTTTTTTCACCCATACAATCACAATCCTCTAAGAAACGCACTGATGTGTCCCATTAGATTTTTCTCATCTAGTGCATTCAATATGGCAAGCCTGATGCCCTTTAGCCGCATGGGATCATCAGAATACAACAGGGATACAGTATCAATTTCCCTAAAAAAATCATAGTTCACCAAGTAGTATTTTGATGGTGATAAGAAATACTGATAATCGGATGATTCTTCGGGATTTGCCTCAAGCTTGTTAATCAATACTTGCAAGAAGCCGGTCATTTTGGCAAGTTCTTTTTTTATTATATCCAGATCTCCAGGTTTGTCGTTTAGATTTTGCAAAAGCGTGTAAGAGCCAGATATTTGTTGTAAGAGGCCTTCAACATACTTGGAAAATGTAACCATTTTCTTGTACTCATATACGACTATTCAAAAATGTTAGGTCTAATGGGTATGGGAGTATCATCGGTTCAAATTTAAACCAGTAATTCAATCACGTCAATCGTTATTTAAATAATCTAGACGTCATTATCAATACTATGCAATCACGCGGTTTGATGTTATTTGTTAGTTCGATAAAATCAGAAGAAACCAAAAAAATGTACCTGTACCAACTTTCGCGATTTGTCAAGCATTACAAATTACGTGATATGGA
>JAENJF010000148.1 GCA_016844685.1 Candidatus Nitrosotenuis sp.
GTAAGGCGAGTTAAAGTCCCATCACGACCCGAGAACCCTTCTAATTTTTACTAGCATTTCGAATTAATGTAATCCACGACACTTCAATCTCTCAGGCGGATTCCCAAAAAGGTGTTCAATTAGGCGGATGGATGACGGATTGATTACTCATTTAACGCAACTCAACCATTTTCTAAAACCAATCATTTTAGGCTCTATTGCATTAGTATGGTTTGTTCTCCAAGTTGCGTGTCGGGGCTAACGGTCATTTTTCGTTCTTTTTTCCGCAAGTCTTGCTGAAACGTTTGCAAGTTCTTGTCGTTTTAATTCCAGTTTTTCCCAAATGAACTGGCTTTTTGTGTTTTCGTATGCCTTCTCAAGCGTCTTGACTTCCTCTTGTAATTCATACTTCATTTGTTCCAGTCTGCTTGTCAGAATGTGATCAAACTCGTTTTTGAAGAATTTCTTGATTTTAGACACTATTTTGTTTGCTCGCGTTTTGAATTAAAGTTGTTCATTTGTTATTCCCCTGAATGATTATTCCTGCCTCAAATAAGCATCCGCCTAATTGAACACCTTTTTGGGAATCCGCCTGAGATTGAACAGTGTCTGTATTTCTGATTGTTTAGCTGCAGAGAATCGTCTGATTCTTATCAGACCGTGATGAAATAAGCATTGTCAGGCGATGAAGAAGAGTTAGAGACATGACCAAACATGATTGTAATTCAGTGACTCTGAGTCCTGGCATTCGTTCAAATCATTTGGAACCAATTTGGATGTGATTTGGAAAAATGGTTTTAATTAATGGGGCAAAACATACCATATGAACAAAAAGATAATCACCGTAGTCGTTTTGGCAGCTTTAATCCCAGCAGTTGTTTATGCCGCATCACCACTTTTCTTCAACAGGACGATTAATGAGGAAATCCCGGTAGCCAAAACAGGTACTTCCACAGAAACACAAAATGTAGTTGCAATGGTGTCAGGAAACTTTGTCGGAGTGGGCGATGGAATTCTAGAGGATTTCAAGGCAACAAATGGGCCTGACCTGTATGTATATCTGGCAACCGACGAAAAAGCAACGGACTATGTCAGCCTGGGTCCGCTAAAGGCAAACATTGGAAACCAAAACTACCAAATCCCGGAAGGAACTGATCTGTCAAAATATGACACTGCCTTGGTGTGGTGCAAGCAGTTTTCTGTATTGTTTGGCCACGCAAGCCTATCTTAATTTTATTTTTTATTCCAAAAAGAATCAAAAGAGAGCAATCCGTACGTAAATCTTGTTAGACTGGCTTTCAAAGGATGGAAAACTGCTCTTATCTGCCAGGATAGTTCGGGCGTTTTCATATGGATTTTTGAGCATTGTTTTAGCAATTTATCTAAAATCAATTGGTTTTGATGAACTCCTAATCGGGGTGATACTTTCTGTAACTCTTGTAAACAGCGTCATTTTTACAATGTTTGCAAGCTTTTACGCAGACCGATTTGGCAGAAGAAAAATTCTGACTCTTTATGCAGTATTGATGGCAGTCTCTGGTACAATATTTCTCCTAACTGATAATTATATCGTACTGATAATTGCAGCATTCATTGGAACAGTAAACGTAACCGGTGCTGAGACTAGCGCATTTTTATCAATTGAGCAGGCAACGCTTCCAAAGACCGTAAAAGATATCAAAAAGAGAAACACCGTGTTTGGATTTTACAACATGGTTGGCATGCTTGCAATGTCTGCAGGTGTTTTACTGTCTGGCTTTCCACAAATATTGCAAAATCATCTCGGGTTTTCTCAAATAGAATCATTCAAACCACTCTTTGCTATTTATGGAATTGCCGGAATCACATCTGCCATAATCTATTATTTTCTATCAAAGGAAATCGAATTGCAAACTCAAACAAAGCCAAATTTATCAATCCGCAGCAACCTGTCTCCAAAATCAAAGAAGATAGTCTGGAAGCTTTCAGCACTTTTTTCTGTGGATTCTTTTGCAGGAGGGTTTGTCATACAAAGTATTGTATCGTTTTGGTTTTTCACAAAATTCAATGTAGCGTTAACTGATCTTGCGTTTATCTTTTCAATAGCGGGGGTGCTTACGGCATTTTCATATATCTTGGCAGCAAGGCTTGCAGATAAAATAGGACTCATAAACACGATGGTCTTTACTCATATTCCCGCAAACATTCTGACTATTTTGATTGCCTTTGCGCCAACGCTTCCTTTGGCACTGGGATTCTATCTTGGACGAATGACCCTCTCACAGATGGATGTGCCGACTCGCCAGTCGTATATTGCGTCAGTTGTAAGCGAAGAGGAGCGAATTGCGGCAGCTGGAATAACAAACACCTCACGAAATGTAACCCAGGCAATAAGTCCCTCTATAGCTGGCGTGATAATCCAGTCCCTTTGGCTTTCCGCACCGTTTGTGGTTGGCGGTCTTCTAAAGATTGCATATGATGTTGGCCTATACGTTAATTTTCGAAAAATCAAACCCATCCAGGAGCAAGAAAAATAATTTTTGCCATCTGAAACATCATCGAAACAATGACTAGGTGATAACATTTCAGATTGTTCTGTAATCGAATTTCATTTTAAGATTTTGTGATATCTGAACAAACTAGCCAAACACTATGCAGTGT
>JAENJF010000022.1 GCA_016844685.1 Candidatus Nitrosotenuis sp.
TTAACTCCATTTGAAGGAAAAATTATTCTCATCACTTACAAAGTCAACAATGGTCATGTGTTTAGACTGAAAGAATGGGAAATTGGAGAAAAAGACATGTTAAAAAAATTCTATGATCTGGTAGTTGATCTTCAGAAAGGAACTGGCGATGACCGATTAAGAATCATTGGTTATAACATACTTGGTTTTGATCTGTTTTTCATATATCAAAGAATGAAGTACCATAAGATACAAGATGAAAAATGGCTGTATCAACGGATAATTAACAAGCCGGAAGTACTTGACTTTCTACAAATGCATCTTCCATTAAATGACTATCAGACAAAGGGCCTCAAACACGATGTTTTAGCATATGCGTATGGCTTCCCAATAAAATTCACATTGGGTTCTGGCGAAATTCCACACTACTTTCAAGAAGATTATGAAAAAATAATCGGATACTCTGAAAGGGAATTCATTTATCCTGAATTATATGAGAAAATCAGATCAGAAGGATTAGTTTCAAAAGAGAAATTACAAGAATCAATCAAACATTACGAGAATTTAAGCTTGAATCCGAGTAAAGATAACTTTTCGTAATCTGATATGGAATTGCGAATCAGTTTGTAATAAATTTGTGGGGGAAAATCAAATTTCAAGGATGGCATTTAATTTTGAAAATTGCAGTTCCCTTTTCAATTAAATTTTCTTTAATCTCATGTACTAGTCCGTATTCTTTAGCTTGTTCAGGATTCAGGTGTTTTCTATTTTTCATATCCTTTGCTATTTCTTCTTCTTTCTTGCCGGTAGCAGTTGCTAAAACACCGACAACATTTTCTGAATCTATTCTGAGTTTTTTGAGATTTTCTTCCATTTGTTCTTCATAAAGTGTTGTCGTGTCACCATATGTCCAAGTTAACGGATGAATCAAAAATCTTGCATCTGGTGAACTATATCTTTTTGATCCTGCACAATAGATTACACCTGCACTAGAATCTACGCTGCCGAAATTATGAGTTATTACTTCTATGGGCATGCCTTTCAAAAAGTTATACACAGATAAACCATAAAATACATTGCCGCCACTTGATGAAATGAGAAGTATGATTTTTTCTACACCATCCTGCATTTGCTGCTTTATGATATCAAGTAATTGCGTTACGGTAAACTCATCAACACGACAAAGAAATTCAATAGCAATTGTTTTGGTCACTTAGTTTGGAAATAATTACTTTCTAATAAAAGTAGTCGCAAGAATAAATTCATAATCCTTACTTGTTGCAAGACTATCTATTCTTTAACTGAAGGCACTTTACTTGTCCCCTCGGGCCGCCAAAGTTGTTTTAAACAGAAATTAGATTCGAACTGGCCTTGGCACTCGTAATGGCCGTTTTTCCGTATGTATATTGCACACGAGTATATTTTCAGCAAATTCAAATGTGCCAAGTTAATTTCGTATTTAGTATCTCGTCCGTTTGATGTGGATAAATGAGTACTTATCATTAATTTTTTGTCAGGGTTCTTATCATATGGATAGAAAGTATCTAGATCGAAAAGATAATGACTCAAAAAACACCGGTTATACTGATACAAGAAAGTTTGAATTAAAGAAAAACCAACAAACAACAAAAGACTCCTTTCTAGATCAAACAGAAGATATCAAAAATGACATTATTAATACGAATCAATACTTGCATTCGCTCACTGCTCATATCGGAGAACAGAGAACAAAGATTGAAAGAATTAAAAAAATGCACAATAATTTTGATAGAGAATTAGACTTACTTCGATCCGATAATGTAATAGTTATTCATGAAAACCCGACAAAGAAAACCGAGTTTGAAAGCATCGGCAAGGAATTTGATTCTGGTAAAATTATTGGAAATATCACATCAATCATAGAAAAGCAAGGCGAAGAAAGAATTCAATTACTTAAAAATCAGCTTGAAGATGAGACAAAAAATGCACAAGATCTCAAGACAAAATTACATGAAAATTTACAAAAAATTAGCACTATCGAATCCAATTTAAAAAATGATAGAAACGCAATTGCGCTTGAACTTGAAGAAAAAACAAACAAGCTCATTCGTGCTGAAAGACTGTCTGCAATTGGGGAGCTGGCATCAAGACTTGCACATGATCTAAAAAACCCATTAAGTGTAATCAAAGGAACGGTACAGATAATCAAACACACCAATAAAGATAATCTTGATGATCTGACACACAAACGAATTGAACTGGTTGAAAAATCTATTTTTAGGATGACTCATCAAATTGAAGGTGTTCTTGACTATGTCAGAAACATGCCTCTGAAAATAAACACTGCGTCATTAAGTGAAATCTTGATATCCTCAGTTCAGTCTCTGATGATTCCAAGTAATGTAATCATTAAACTACCAGAAGATGATATAATAATTTCATGTGATCGGCATAAATTAGAGGTTGTTTTTACTAACTTGATTCTAAATTCCATTCAATCTATTGGCAATGAAAAAGGAACAATAACAATTCGAACAACAAAAAACAACACTCAATTGGTTATCGAATTGGAAGACTCTGGCCAAGGGATTCCAGTAAATATGCTCCCCAAAATATTTGACCCGTTATTTACTACCAAACAAGAAGGCACCGGTCTTGGCCTTTCAACATGTAAAAACATAATTGAACAGCACAAAGGCACAATTGGAGCTGTCAACAATCCCACCACCTTCTCAATAGTCTTGCCAAACAAATGGATCTTGAAATTAGTCCAATATGTTATCACTCTGGCCGTTTTCATGTGGATAAAGATGCTGAAATATCTATTCGAATGCTCTGTCCCTATCATCCATTGTTTTGATATTTATCGCCCGCTCTACAGGCAAAACAAAGATTATACCATCTCCATGTTCACCTGTTCTGGCGTATTTGCCAATTGTATCTATCACAGCGTTAACCTGCTCGTCAGAAACAATAATCTCAAGCTTTGATTTTGCGATAAAGTCATGAACTATGAGATGTCCCTTCCATTGAAGCACCTCGTCCTTGCCCCTACTCCATCCTGATACCGAATAAACCGTCATGCCGTTGATGCCTGTATTCTTGAGTTGTTCTTTGACTATGGGGAGTAGCTCCGTTCTTATGATAGCATCAATTTTTTTCACTATATCATCACTCCAGATATGCCTTCTCCGCATGCTGTGTTATATCCAAGCAAATATCTTCCTCCGCTTCCTTGACTCGCAAGCCCATTATCTTGTTAATTATCTTTGAAATAATTAGAGTTCCGCCAAATCCAAGTATTATGGCCACTCCAACGCCTATTGCCTGTGCCTGCAGCAGGGCGGGACCGCCGCCCATCAGCAACCCATTTGGTACTGAATGATTGATTGCATTGCTTGCAATAAAGCCCACTGCAAGTGAGCCAGTAATGCCAGTAACACCATGCACGGCGCCCACATCCAATGCGTCATCTATCTTTAGTTTTTCTTTGAACAATATCATTGCAAAATATGAAATCAATCCAGCTATGATAGCAAGGAAGAAGGCATTCTGGGCTGTGATGTATGCCGCAGACGGAGTGACTGCAACAAGACCAACAAGTGCACCGTTTATGACTGCAGTCAGCGAGGCTCTGCCGGATCTCTTCCAGGACAAAAGCATCCATACTATTGCCCCCATCGCAGATCCGATATGCGTTACCAATAGAACGTTTGAGGCCAAGGCACCCGTAATGAACCCACTCCCTGCGTTAAATCCAAACCATCCTAACCATAAAAGCGAGGCACCTATGACTGCTAGAGGGATGTTGTGAGGCAAAAGAAGCGCCGTTCCAAAGTTTTTTCTGCGCTTTAACACTATTGCAGCTGCAAGGGAGCTCATACCTGCACTGGTGTGGATAACTATGCCGCCGGCAAAGTCAAAGACACCAATCTGGGCCAGCCATCCTCCTTTTCCCCAAACCCAGTGAGCAAGAGGATAATAGATGAAAATACTCCACGCAATCATCAATACCAAAAAGGCACTCCATTTCGTCCTCTCTGCTATGGCACCCGTCATGAGAAGAGGAGTTATTACTGCAAGCATCATCATGTATGAGGCAAAGGTGATTCCCGGTATGGTTGGCGCATAGGAGAGTGCTTCTTCATGTGGGACACCATTAAAGAAAAGCCAATCAGAACCACCTATTATGCCAGAAAGAGTTTGACCATAAACCATTGTAAAACCTAGGATGAACCACAACGCGGAAAGGATAGCTAGGCCAGAAAAAGTCTGCATAATTACAGAAAGCGAGTTTTTACTCCTCAGCAAACCTGCTTCAAAGAAGCCTAGCGCAGGTGTCATCATCATTACTAGGCCAGTTGCAACAATTATCCAGGTGGTGTCGCTAGCATCTAAAGGCACAGGAATTTGTCATTTTGTTATTATAAAAGTTTTTAACATTATTTGCTTTTGCATGTCAAATAAATCATTTCTTGTAGAATTTTTCCACTTTATCTTCTAATGGAAAACCAGATACTGAATCTTCTTACAATGATCTTTGAGCATAGTCGTCAATATTCTCGTTAAACTCATCATTCGAATCATCGGTCAATTAGCATCTCTCTAAGTATCAAGAAATTACCAATAAAGTTCAACATCACCTGATTTTTGTATTGAAAAACAAAGAGAGTTTAGGAATTTTCAAAATTAAATTCAGTCATTTTTAAGTGACTCTTCATGAGCGCTTAGCTCATCATGGGGTTGCATGTTTCAATGGAAATTGCATTTTGGGCAATCCACATCATTTTTTATCTACTTGTTCGGATTTTTTTTCAGATTCTTTGAATGCGTTTACGTCAACAGGTGCATTTTCCTGTTTACGCTTCAGTTTTGCTAATATTTTTCTTAACATGCAACAGTTAGACTACCATGGTCATATAAAGGCAGGAATTTTCAAGATTAGGCATTTCAGACGTAGTTGACTCAGTACTTTCTCGCATACAAATTCACACCGCTACCTGCAGTTTTACTACAAGCATTGTGGGATTTTAGGTAATCATACTGGTAATGACAGATTGCGCATGTTTTCATAATGAATTCTCAAAAAATCCATAATCTTTCTGTCTTCATTCTTGTCAATTGGAGCTCCATTTGCAATAATACTTAGATATTTTAGATCAGAATCGATTCTAGAAAGACATTTTTTCACTGATTCGTGTTCCCCATTATGCATAAACTCAATGATTTTACTTTCGTCATTAATTATCTCTACTTGAAGTGTTTTAATGTCCTGACGTACATCCCGTCTCATCTCAAAAAGCATTACATGAATTGAAAAATAATCTTGATCTAATGGTTACTGTACAATTGTTCAAAAATCACAGCAAAAAATAAACAATTGTTAAATTGGGCATGATCAAATTCAGCCATTATAATCTGGCACCAATTGAATTTTTTTTTGCCTTTTTTCACAGAAATTCTTTCCTTAAATTTCAACCGGTTTTTCAATTTGTGAAAGAATCGCTTGTACAATTCCTAGCAGTACTGAGTTTGACAGGACTATCTGTATCTGGTCTTGAACATGTTTTTGCAGAGAGGGATGGCACATATCTTTGGGCTCCATCTGGTATGGTCACTGGTGAAAATTATGAAGGTGCAGTAATTCTTTACACTGGTGCAAAATATGGCCAAATGATGATGCTTTCTACAAGTGACCCAACCATAGTGAAAATTCCTGAAAGTGTAACTATTCTACCTTATTCCAATCACGGAATATTTTCAATCAAGGCTATGAAGGAAGGTTCAACTACAATTTTTGCAGTGGCAGATGGACAAATTATTCAAAAAACCATTAATGTCTATTCATCTAGTAGAATTCCAGAAGGTCTTAGAATCATTCTTCCTACAAATGCGACAAAGACTGAAAACATGATTGGTTATGTCATAACAGTTGATAGCAAAGGCTCTCCTGCCCCTGTTTCCAAAGACACCAAAATCAATCTAAGCTCTTCTCCTCCGATTCAGGTAGATGACCATCTGTTGATCAAACAGGGAAGTCATTTAGCCAAGTTTACGGCAAAAATTAAAGGCACTGGAAAAATATTTGCAAATGCTGAAGGCCTAAAAATTGGCGAACAGGAAATCATCAAAACTCAAGACTCTGTGACTGTTAAAGTTGCTGTTGCTCCAAATATTATCTTGGAGGACTCCAAGGCCTACTTTTTTGTCTGGCTTGAAAAGGACGACAAACCCTACAAGCCTCCATACGTGGTTCACGCCTTTCTGTCCTCAAGTAATCTGGACTCTATCCGATTTACGGCGCGCCCCGACGTGAAGCATTCTGAATTGGTTTTACAGATTTCTCTAGTTGATGGTGTAGGAAGTGGTTCTGTGATTTCAGGAAATAAAGGAAATGCAGTCATAACTGCAAACGTTAATGAATTTGGTTCTGCTCAGGCTGGCGTAGTTGTGGGGCCTGTCCTAATTGATGAAAATTTTCAGCCATTGGGATATGAACATGATAGCAAGCTAAAGAAAATTGAAAAACTGACACCAAACATTGCTTTTGTATGGTTCTATCCTGCAACGACTGATTCTAGGGGATATGGCGTTGTCGCACTATACAACATGAATTCTACAAAAAGCACAAGTGCAGATGTTAATACAAACGGTACAAGTATTACAATTTCAAGCACTATTAACAGAGTGGTGCCGGTTCCTTTGGATGGAAGGACCATATCTCTTACTTCTTCTGGAGGCCTGCAATATCCTAATGTATTGAGATTATCCGAATCAAACAACGTTTTATCACAAAGAGGAATTGGCTACAATCATGCAACGGTGTTTGATGTCTTGGGAAAAAGCCAGGGAGAATACACTGTTTCAGCTTCAGGTCCTGGTTTGGAGCGATATCAATCAAAAATCAACATTGTATCGCCATATCGCGATCTTTACCGACTAAAAATAATGCCAATTCCTGCATTGCCTGGTAATGCTCAAGCTTTGGCTATGGTTTCAATTGTGGATAATTCTGGTGCTCTAATTGATACCCAAAAAATGTTTGCAGGACCAGTTGAGATTTTCGCATCGACCAACTCCGATAATGGAAAAATAACCATCGCATCTCAAAACTCGGCTGTTTATTCTGGGAGCATTGTCGAGCTCTCTCCAACTGTCTTTTCTTCTATACTGTCTCCAACAGAGTATGATCTTATCCCTGCCGGAATCGCAACGTCTGTATCAGTTGATGCACCATCTTTAGTTCACGTCTCTGAAAAAATTCCTTTTGCAATTCATGAAGTTGATTCCTTTGGAATTCCTCTTAGAAAAATAAACTCTACTAATATCTCCGCAACCCCTGGCATTTCGCTAAATGGTAATTATCTGGAAATTGACAGCTCTGGCCATGAGAAATTAGCTGCAATTTCAAAGACGGGCGCATCTAGTCTTGACATTGAGGCTTTTGCAAATAATCTTGATTTTTCAATCGTATCTTCTGGTATTACTAACAGGATTGACAAGGAGTTTGAACTCTATCTTACAAGTGATATAAAAGACATGGAGGTTCAGATTGAATCTCCATTCCCATACAAGAAAATTAATGATCTTACCTATGCTGTAACTCCTGACAAAGAAGGTTACTTTAATGTCACATTTACGGCACTGAAAAAAGGCTACACTGCATCCAAAAACACCTTTTCAGTTTATGCAGAAAAAATTGTAAATGTGGCGTTCATGGCATGGGGGAGTGACGGTAAAGAGCTGAACATTGGCAATCAAATTGAGGTAGGCAATGTCTCAAAAAATATCGTCACTCCATACCAAGGTGAATTCAAATCACAATTCCTAAAATCTCAATTTCCACCTGATGTCGTTATTGGCAATCGCGGTTATCGTTTGAATAACGTTGCCTTTGCGGACCAGGAATTTCCAGACGGCAAAATCAATAATGTCTATCTTAACAAAGATACTCAGATAATAGCAAAATACGACAGAATGATCAAAGTCGACGCAAAAAACGCACAAGGCACGGGATTTTATCCATACGGGCAAACCGTGGTTTTATCCGTTCTACCAAAGGACAAGTTTTCATTTTTGGTAAGAGAAGTCTTTGATCATTGGGAGGGCCTTCCATACGATACTGATAATGTTTCTTTTGTTGCATCTGATGACATAAAGGCAAAGGCTGTCCTGCATGACGACTATCTGTTTTTGATGCTGGTATTTGGATTGGGAGTCACTATTATGATGTATTTCAAATTAGTTTGGAAGCGGGGAATTAGCCCATCTTGGTACGTACAAAAACTCATCAGTGCTTTGAGAATTATTAATTTTGACAAGTTAAATTCTAGAGAATTCAATGTAAAAAAATCAAAACCAGAGCCAAAAACAACCAATGATAGTCCAGATTATGAGTTCTGATTTCAATGAAAATTAAATTAGTGGGCCAAAAAAAAGTGCCAACTAATTTAATAGATGATGCCGTCTTTTAGCTGGCATCTATAATTTTTTTATTAGAATAATATCCCAACAAGTGGGACAACCCAAATACAAGAGCCACTACTGAGCTATCAGAAAATCCAATTTTAGTAATGAAGAAAAACGGAAGAAGAATTATGATGAATATTTCTATCCCACATTGAATGATTGGAGAAATTTTTGGACCATATCTTTTGTACAATGCAGGAAAAATGATGTTTTTCTCATATCCCATCAAATGCGAGTTGCATACGGTGATACGTGCATCAAGAAAATAAAAAAATGCAAAAACCCCCCAAAATGCAAATGAAATTTCTATTGGAAAACTAGGGTGAAAATAAAAATATGTTGCAAGACATCCGGCCAACGGAATTGCAGTACGAAGGTCCAAAAAAATAGACATTTTCGCTGCTAGGCTAGTGCCTTTGGCCCTGCATAGCTTAGTTTGGCAATAGCCACAATGACACCTATTGCGATAATTCCACCCCCAATGAACTTGGAAAACGAGAGAATCTTACCCAACATGGTGACAACTATGGGTGGAACGCTTGTAGTAGAGGCTGGATTATCAAAGTCTACGCCTAACATCCATTCCAATACGTCCTGAGATACGATTACAATCGCACCAGCAATAATGGCAGAAACCATTATTGCCACATACTTTGACTTGTCAGCTTGGTCGAGTTCTACAGTGTTTAACATTGAATCTAAAGCAGATGGATAATTTAAGGGGGTAAAGTTCAGGGAAGAGAAATCAGGGATGTTTAATGCTGGTGAAGAGGGAGAAGTTATAATAATAAAAGAGTTAGAGTTTGGTATGGTTATTGTTATGGTAAGACTATGACCCGCAAGAACATTGATACACATAGACGATGGAACTGTTGTGACGAGTTAGTGAAACCATCAGATCTTGAGTCACATGTGGCAGAGAAGCATTGGAGTGTGGTACCATGAGCACTCAGGCGAGGAGAGAATTTCAAAGATGTTTAATGGAGAGAATTTCCTCAAAGACAGGCCGCTCCATCCCTTCTGCAAAAATCTGAAGCTTCTTCTTACCCAAAGTTTGCGGAATTATGATTACTTCTAGTTCTCCATTATTGTCAGTAGAAAGTGTTGAGACAACATTACCATCAAAGACAATTCTGGTCTGTCTGTTAGATATTGATTTTCCTTCAATTCTTTCAAGTTTGACTTTCAGTCTGACGGGTCTTAGAGGATCTGCATAAATTTCTCTTACATTGATTTCTTTTCCTACGATGGCCAACTTTGGATTAAATGGCTCTGCAAATCCAAGCTTGGAGCTTCCTGGTTTCTTTTTGAGTTGAAGTTTTGTAATATTTTTTGCTTTTTTGACACTTGATTTTTCCTTTCTGCCAAAATAGAACATTAATACTGCAAAAAGCTGCATTTCTAGAGGCCTTACTTTTTGTTTTTTGAGGGCCAAAAATGCTGTTATTCCTATTGGGATGAGTGCGGCAAAATTTTCACTTGCCTGGTAGCATATCCACGAGATCAATGCCCCGATTCCAAGAATTGCCATTTGTCGCATGCTGAGTTTTCCAATTATTGGAAAACCAAAGACAGCTTCGTTAAATGGATTTACGTCTTCAAACCATAGAATTTCAACTGGCTTCACAGTATTCAAAATAAATAAAAAATAAAAGGGCAGCTCTTGGGCCTTATGAAAGGTTTACAGTAACTGATGTTGGCTGTCTTGCAGTAGAGCCATCAGGAGCAGTTCCAACTATCTCAACTGCAAGCGTATCGCCTATGTTGTGAGCAGTCATTGCAGTGCCATTTGAGTAGTTCACGCGCGTGTAAACCGATGCTGTTTGTCCTGGGTTGATGACTGCAGGCAAAGGCGACGTTGAAAAGGCTTGAACACCAGAAACGCTCGGATTGGTATCTACCTGCAAGTTGACAGCAGTACTAGACAGTGCTTTGTTTCCAGCGTTTTTGAGCGTTATAGAAAGATACTCCTCGCCGGCAGATGTCTTTACCAAGTTTACGTTTTCGATCATAATGGCTCCCTTGACAGTAGCTACACTGGAAGTCGAATTCACGACTGCAAACACACTAACTCCAGATGCGATTGCAATCCCAAGTAGAATTAAAGTTGTAATTGCAGGAGAGATGGCGCGTCTTTTTCTAATTTGTGTCATTGAAAATTAAAATTGCAAATATAATTAAGGGTGAAAATTTGCCTTTTCAACTCCCTTTCATTGTATGATGTGGACAAGCGTAGTGCGATATCACTTGGTTCATTTGGCATGATGTGGTCTGGACTTTTCTTGCAAAACTTGGTGTTGTTTTTTGTTTCTGGCGGAATACTGGCAGCTAGTCTAATGTTTAGCGCAGATGCAAAGGAATTTTTTAGGAGGATTTCTTTTTACTTGAAATTAATTGTGACAAAACTTGGAGCTTTGAATAATGGCTCTCTCAAGGTTTCAGTTGGGACAAATAATGCAATTATTAATTTTACAAGACCGATTTTGAAAAAGAAACTTGTAACCTCAATCCAAAATAAACTGAATTCCAAGTTAGAAACAGACATTAGAACTGCAGGGCGTGCGGCCAACCCAAGGATTTTAGCAATGCAAGGAATGGCATACATGTTTGTAGCAATTTTGGTTGTGGTTCCAATTGCAATATTTTTGGGAATATTTGTAAATCTGATGTTTTTTCTCATGCTGATTATACCGCCTATGCTAATGTTCTATCCAAAAATCAAGCTAAAATCAGCAAGCTCAGAAAGAAGGACTGCAATTGATGATGAAATGGCATTTTTTACAATGTATGCAAGCGTGATGCAAACTGTTGGCAAATCTTTCTATATGTCGATTTTAGAAATTGTGGGAAAGGAAATTTTTCCTGCAATTGAAACCGAATCAAAGATGCTTGATAGAAATATCCGACTATTTGGCATGGATCCAATCACTGCATTGAATAGTCATGGTATGACTCATCCAAACTTGCATTTTAGGAATCTGTTGCTGGGTTATGCCTCCATCAGCAAAAGTGGTGGAGATTTGGGCCAGTTCATGGAAAGAAAAAGTGACGAGTTTTTCGCAGATACCAGATTCAAGTTTTCCATGTATGCTAAACAAGCCGAAATCATTGGGGAGTCAATGTTGATTTTGCTAAACATTTTACCAGTACTCCTGATGACGTCTTCATTTTTGATGGCAGGCGAATCCGTCCAAATGATCATGAGTATTTCATTTGTTGTCGTTCCAGTAATTACCATTCTTATGATAGTTATAGTCAATAGCTTCCAGCCAAAAACAAAGAACGTCGTCAAATTCCATGTTTTCTCAGTTTTGTTTGGAGGAGTAGCTGCATTAATTGCACTAGCCATGGGCCAGCCGTACTGGCTGATACTTGCATTGGCGACGTCTATTGCTGCCATCTTTAACCAAATTGCAACTGCTCATCAGTTTCGTGAAATCTCTATGCTCGAATCGGCACTGCCTGATTTTTTCAGAGATGTTACGGAATATCGAAAAATCGGCATTGCCATACCTAATGCGCTTATTAGAATTGTAAATCAAAGGTCGTACAATAGTTATTTTGATTCACTGTTATCTGAAATCGCCACAAATCTTTCACTTGGGAACAATTTAACTAAAATTTTAGAATCTACAGTCATCAGGTCTTGGCTTGGCAGAGCGTCATTTTTCGTATTGGGAAAAATTGCAGAAAGCGGTGGCGGAACGCCTGAAATTCTAGAACAGATTACCAATTTTTCAGGCAAAATCAAGGAAACAAAAAAGGAAATGATTGGAGGACTACAGATTTTTTCCTACATGGCGTATGCAAGTCCGTTGTTGATGATTTGGTCTGCATCTGGAATGAAGGATGTTATGGCAAAGCTTGGACCTGGCATGCAGGAATTGATGCAAAATGGGATGCATGAAATGACCATATCGCCTGAATTTCTAGAAGTTGTAAATTTGTTGATGATCATATGTTCACTTTGCATGGGACTGATCATGTCAAAGCTAACACACTTTACAATGAAACACACGTTGACAATTGGAATTTCTTCTACAATTGCAATGATTTCCGTTTTTGCTGCACCATACATGCCATCATTCATCAAATAGACATCAAACCATCTCGGAATAGTTCTCATAATACTTTGAAATTATCAAATTGATTTGGTTTTGGCTTTTAGCATTTTGTACACATTCATCAAGTAGTGTGATTCTTTTTTCTAGATCCTCTTTCAAATCAACATTTAGTACATCTGCAGCATGCTGAATTCTTTTGCTTCTTTGAATCAATTCGTCAACGGAATCAATGTTGTATTTCCCAGATTTAATGTCGTATTGGAAAATCTTTACTAGTTGAATCCCATCGTTTTGCGGCATCAATTCGTCAATACTCACTATTTTTCTTGTGATTTTTTTCTCAGGAGTCCTAAGTCTTGTCACATGTACAATAAACCACAAAAGCATTTGCTGGCTTGTCTTTATGTTGATGGGTTCTGCTGCAAGTCGGTTAAGTGCAGACTCTGCATCCGAGCCATGAAAACTGGTTAGCCCCCCATGACCAGATGCTGCACTTTGAAAGAGATACTGGGCTTCCTCACCCCTAACCTCGCCCACGATTTCAAAATCAGGCCTCATCCTTAGTGAAGCTTTGATCAAATCCATGATTGAAATGTCAAATTTTGCATTTTGGGTAATCATCGGACTTGTTCTTGTAAACAGTCTTTGCCATCGGTAATGAGGTATTTTCAGTTCCGGTGTTTCCTCGATTGTGACTATCTTCCAGCGTGGGTTTACAAGTCCAATCAGAGTATTTAGTAAGGTGGTCTTTCCAGAACCTGTTTCCCCCACAATCAGACCAAAGCTTTTTGCGTCAAGCAAAAACCACAGATACGCTGCCATCAAATTATTCAACGTGCCATATTCCAAAAGATGAGATATGGTGTATGGCTCTTGAGTGAATTTTCTTATGTCTAAAGTTGGCCCTGGGAGAGAAACTTCTTGTTCATAAGTGACTATAATTCTATGTCCTTCGGGAGTCATGGCGTTCATGATCGGGGTTGCAGACGATACACTGTTTCCTGTTTTTTGCATTAATTTTTGAATGTACGAATTCATCGATTCCATCGTACCAAATACAATGTTAGTGTCCAAAATGTTGAATTCACTAAATTGTCGGTGAATTACACCTGCGTTTCGGTCAAATCTTTCTACAGTGATTTCTTCAAGTTTCTCATCCTTCATCAATACATCTAAAATCCCATATCCCAATATGTCGCGAATAAGATAGTATCTGAGTTGGCTAAAGTTTTTTGAGACAACCTCAGTAATTGCCTGTTGATTTGCCTCTTCCCAAAGATGTTTTTCGATATAATTCACAGGATCACCGTTTTTCATCATTGGTTCCATTGACAAAAACAACTGTTGCATCATGTTAGAGTAAACAGTGTGGGCCTCAGTACTCAAGGTAGGCTCTGAAACCAAATATTGACCACTTTTTGTTATGGCATATGACATCAAAATTTGGCATTGTACAGGATTTAGATAATTTTTCAGACTGAACATTGACTTTTTTCTTACCAAGTAATTTCACAAATTATATGTAAAGTGGGCTTAAAAGACTGCGAATTTTTACTATTGATGAAGCTATTATCAAAATTAGCACTTCCCAAAAAAACCAAGCTGGCAACATTTGTCTATGAGGTAAAACCTACCAATTTTGGCACGCTTCCAGACGACAAAAAAATGGCAGCACTATCAAAGTTCTTTCAAACACAAAGTTCCATTCAAAAACCAATTAGAATCATAATGCTAAAGGAGCCACTAGAATTAGAGGTAGGAAACGAGACAAGATACTTGCAAATACCTAGGACATATGTAGTTTCAAGTGAATCACTAGAGCTGATTCTTGAACAAATTGGATTGGAATATTCAGTTGTAGCTTCTGCACCTAATTGGAAAATTAAATCAGAAAACCTAAACAATATGATTTTGGAGGACGGAAATTTTGCAAAATGTTACACGCTATACAAAATGCCTGCCATACTGCCTGCTGCTTGGGCACATTCGCTGTTATCAAAGGTAGATGTTGTTTCCATTTGGATTAAACCAATTGAAAGTCACAAAGCAGTGTCTCAAATGATCAGGTATACTGGATTAGTTGGCACATGTGCTACAAAATCGCATAATGCGAGATATTCATTCCAAAAAGGCCAGGAAGTACTAGAAGCGCTTTCGCGTCAGGAAACAAAACTGTTCAACTGTTCGGTCGTGGTAATGATAAAGGCAAATGACTTGGCTTCATTAAATCTTGCAGACAGGAACTTTAAAACTGCAATGAGGGCAAACTTGGCTTCGTTTGATGCCACAACTGCGATGCAAAAACAAATGCTAGTTGAGGGGATTGGCAAAGTTTTGTATTTTGAGCTTGGGTCAACTGCAATTTTCTATCCATTTGTAAGTGCAGATATGATTGAGGTTCCAAACGGGGTTCCACTTGGAATTAATCTAAATACGATGGCACCTGTAATATATGATTACACTCAAAGAGAAAATTATAACATTTTACTTTTAGCCTCATCCGGTGCAGGAAAATCAGTCACTGCAAAAACAGCCCTCACACGACTCTCAGATAAATATCCCGATGCCATGATATTCATCGTGGACCCCAACGGCGAATATGAAGCCGTTGCAGAACATCTGAAATTAAATCTGATTAAAGTTACCCAAGAGTCAAAATTAGGTCTGGAGCCATTCAAGCTGTTTACTCCTTCAGATGCTGCAGACATTCTTGGTGATATTACAAAAGCACCTGATACCGTACGAAAGGAATTCAGAGCAAAAGCCGGAGGGTGCAATGATGTCAAAGAATTATATCAAAAAGTAAGTGATGAAGCCAAGAAATTCCTCGTAGATTTAGTCGAGGGCCCAATCTCTAATGTACTTTGTGGAGATTCAAGATTTGAGAACAGAACGGTAATTTCCCTAAGAGGAACTTCGGGCGAGGAACGTGTATCGATGTTATTGCTTTTGGCACTTGGAAAAATATGGAAGCAGATCAATTCTGTCCCTGCAAGAATTCCAAAAATTCTTGTAATTGATGAAGGCTGGATGCTTTTCCAGATGGCCAGTGCAGGACGATTCCTAAACATGATTGCACGAGTCGGAAGAAAGTTCAATGTTGTTTTCATGTTTATCCCACAGCGGCCAGAAGACGTAATAGAAAATGACTTTGGCAGGGCAATTGCGGACAATGCTGGA
>JAENJF010000079.1 GCA_016844685.1 Candidatus Nitrosotenuis sp.
TAAAAGTCCACATTTTTGACACATATGTAAGAGCAAAAGACGAACATACCATGCACTTTGATGTGATCACAGACACTAAAGACAGTCAAAAGGCAGCTGGGTACGCAAAAAAATGGCATCTTCAATAGGCGAGCAAAATGCCAAAATCACGGCAGAAGTGCCGTTTTTGCCATTCTGAAAATATTCCAGATGAAATTGAAATAATGACAAACGGTTTTTCCATCCAAAAGATGGAAGGCTGTCCATTCTAGAGTAGTGCTGCACCAAATACTCCAGCAGAATCACCAAGCTTGTTTTTGAGAATCGGAGTATCTATGTCACTAAACACTTTGTCATATACAGAATCACGCCCCTCTGTGTACAAAAAATCAATGTTTGATATACCACCGCCAAGTACGATTACATCAGGGTCCAAGATGTCAATTACATTTGCAAGTCCTACTCCAAAATTATCAAGAAATTCTTTTTTCCATATCTTGCCATTATACCCATCTAGGTTTTGAACTATGGTTTCAAGTGGTTCCTTTTTTTCTGTTATTTGGAACCATCTTTTTTCCAAGGCAGGTCCACTGATGTAGGTCTCAACACAGCCAGATTTTCCGCAGTAACACTTGTTGCCATTTTGATATAGTGTGTGATGACCCCATTCCCCAGCGATATTGGTCCTTCCTCTGTGTATTTTTCCATCAATTATGATTCCTCCGCCAACGCCTGTGCCCATTATAACCCCAAATACTACATTGTATCCAACTGCCATACCCATGGTTGCCTCCGCCATTGCAAAGCAATTCGCATCGTTTTCCATTGCTATTTTTTTTCCAAACATTTTTTTTAGATCATTTTTCAGTGGCATCCCAATAAGGCATTGAGTATTGCTGTTTTTGATCAAGCCGGTTTTTTTTGAAATTGCGCCCGGTGTGCATATTCCAATGGTATAATCTGAAATGTTTTTTGTAATGTCAGATACCAAAGTAGATATCGAGTTCAGAATTGATTTGTACCCGTCTTGTTGGTTTGTTGGAAGTCGCTTTCGCTCAATTACTTGAGATTTTTCATCAAGGCAGATTCCCTCAATTTTAGTTCCGCCTAGATCAATTCCTACTTTGTACACATGATATGGTATCAGAGATATGTTTTGAAGTTTTTTAGAGTTACTTTCTGCCGCCGGAAACAGCAATTACATCGTCGATTCGGAGAATCATGCATGCTGCCTCTGTTGCAGACTTGGAAATCTGCTCTTTTACGGAAATCGGCTCTACAATATTCAATGCAAACATGTCGTCAATTTTGCCTTCCTTTGCATTGATTCCCGCCCATTTTCTTCCGCTGTTCTGCTTTGCTCTAAGGTTTGCCATGGTGTCAATTGGATCCATCCCCGCATTTTCTGCAATGGTCAATGGTATTACCTCTAGTGCTTCGGCATATTTTCGAATAGCAAGTTGTTCTCTCCCCTCAAAATTATTCGACCATTCCTTTAGCTGGGAAGCCAGATATGCTTCTGGTGAGCCACCACCTGCAACAATTGCCGGCTTTTCAATTACATCCTTTACTACCATTAGTGCGTCATGAAGTGATCTGTCGGCTTCATCTACTACTCTTTGTGAGCCGCCCCTTACAAGAACCGTAACAGATTTTGGATTTCTGCATCCCTCAACAAATACCCACTTGTCTGATTCTACTTTCTTTTGGTGCACCAAGTCTGCATGGCCCAAGTCTTTTTCTGTTATATCGTCGAGATTTGTTGTGATTCGACCACCTGTTGCTTTACCAAGCTTTGTCATGTCGCTTTCTTTTACTCTTCTTACAGACAAGATTCCGTATTTTGCCAAATAATGTTGCGCGATATCATCGATTCCTTTTTGGCAAATCAATACATTTACACCAATTTTTTGCAACTTGTCAACCATTGATTTGAGCATTCTGTTTTCTTCTTCCAAAAACATTTGCATTTGAGATGGGTCTGTAATTCTAATTTCAGCACTCATTTCTGTTTTTTCAACTTCCAGTGCGGCATTTAGTAGTGCAATTTTTGCACCTTCTATTTTGGTTGGCATGCCGCTGTGAACTACCTCTTTGTCAAGAACAATTCCCTTTACTAGTTCCGTACTTTGGATTGAGCCACCTGTCTTCTTTTCAACTTTGATATTGTCAAGGTCAACAACATACTTGTCTCCTTTCTTTTCTGCAACTCTCAAAACTGCATCAACTACAAGCTTTGAAAGAACGCCGCTGTCTTCTGAGATTAGTTTTGACTGCATGCTAGTTGTTGCTATTTTTAATAACATTTCTTCGTCGGTTGGCTCGACTTTCTTTGCTAATTGTGACAAAAGTTCCAGTACTTTTTCGTGAGCAGCTTGATACCCATCAATTATTACTGTAGCGTGCACATCCTTTGCCAAAAGCTCTTCTGCCCTTTCTAATAGTGCTCCTGCAAACACGACTGATGATGTTGTACCATCGCCGACCTCATTGTCGGTGGTTTTTGCAATTTCTACCATCATTTTTGCAGCCGGATGCTGGACATCAATTTCCTTAAGAATTGTGGCGCCATCGTTTGTTATAGTAACATCGCCAATAGAATCAACTAGCATCTTGTCTAGTCCTCTTGGACCTAGACTTGTGCGGACTAGATCCGCTACAAGCTTTGCTGCTGCGATATTATTTTTTTGTGCGTCTCTGCCCTTCTGTTGGAACGCACTTTCTTTTAATACTAAAACCGGACCGTTTGGAGTTTGTTGAATTGAAGCCATGTACGAACAAAGTTCGTTTGACCCTTTTTTAATAGTTTCCTAGGCAAAAACGTCAATAAACGATCTTTTCTTGATATCGATCATCCCTCTAAACATAATTCTAATCGACGGAAGTGCAAGAAACGGCAAAAACAGCGGCAGGAGGTGCGGCCTTTGGAATATACACCCGCTGTCAACCAGTGTAGAGTTTAGCCTGACAAACCTTTCCAAGACATCATCAAATGGATTTGATGATATTATTCCGCCAACCTGCAATGGCAAAAACGATAAAACCTTGCCTTGCTTTACTGCCACCATCCCCCCCTGTGATTTTATCAGGTGGTTTACCGCTTGTGCCATGTCCTTTTCGCTTGAGCCAATCACTATCAGGTCATTTTCATGAAAGCTCCAGGTGGATGCAAATGCTCCAATATCTGCACCAAAGTTTTTCAAAAAGCCTATTGTATGTTTGGTTGAGCCAAATGTCCTATCAAAGGCGGCAACCTTCCAGACGTCCTTTTCTTTGGATGGCATTACGTTTCCATCATTTGTAACAAGCTCTGCGGTATTTTGTTTTGTTATTATTTCAGTTTCCATTTCAATTACGTTTACAAGAACTGTTGGCTTTTTGCTTTTTATTGCAAAGTCGTTTTCTGTGAACTTTTTTGCAATCTTGACTGTCTTTGTTATCCATTTTGGCAGACTTGGCTTTCTTATTTTTGTCACTATACTTCCATTTGATGCAACAAGCCTTCCTCCAACAAATACTCGCTTTGGCTTTATTTTCTCAAGATCATCAAAGACAAGCATGTCTGCAAGCTTTCCTGGCGCAATTCCGCCCAGGTCCTTTCCCATGTTGTAATAATCAAAGCAGTTCTTGGATGCCATAGTAATTGCGTCAATTACATCCACGCCAAGTCGCACTGACTCCCGTATACAGTGATCAATGTGGCCAAATTTTGTCATATCTACAGGGTCTAACCCATCCGAGCAAAACATCAGTCTGTCAAGATATGGTTTGCTTGCAAGAATTTTTGGGATGATGTTTTTTAGATCACGCCTAATCGAGCCTTCTCTCATCATTATCCACATTCCAAGTCTTAGCCTTTCCATTACCTGATCATAGTCAATTGGCTCGTGGCACGAGAGAATTCCAGATGAAATGTATGCATTTAATTTTTTGTCAGATGCTCCTGCAGTGTGGCCGTTAATGATGCAGTCGTTTTCAAGCATGCTTGAGAGTTTTTTCATGGTGGTAGGATCCCTTGATGTGACCTTTGTCCAAGAGAATACCTCTCCTAGCCCCACTACAGTATCAAGCTTGATTGCGGATTTTTCTTCAGAGATGTCAATTGTTTTTCCATGACTGAACTTTTTATCTACAGGTAGTCCCCCAGGTACTACATGGAATATGCGAATCGGCAAATTAGATGATGCTTTAACAAACTCGTAAAATCCCTTAGCTCCACACACACTTACAATATCGATGGGATCGGAAAACAAGCTCGTTGTTCCGCAAAGAAGCAACTGCTTTGCAAGCTCGGATGGCATCACAAACTGATCAATGTGAATGTGAGGATCGGCAAAACCCGGCGTGAGGTATTTTCCCTCAAGGTCGATTACTGCTGTGTTCTGTCCTGCTGTATGAGAGGCATCAGGACCAACATACGCAATTCTGTCATTTGTTACTGCAACTTGGGTGTGGGGAATAATTTCACGCGTGTAGACGTTTACAAGGGAGCAGTTTTTGAAAACCATGTCTGCTTTTTTGTCGCCCATTGCAACTGCATTAAGAGTTGTAATCATTGAGGAAAGCTTGGTCACAGAATCAATTTGGCTTTAGACTTTATTATAGATTAAAAATTCCACTCGCAAATTACTCGTAATACCTTAAATTACCAGCCAAGGTGG
>JAENJF010000080.1 GCA_016844685.1 Candidatus Nitrosotenuis sp.
AGTCCAAAGGACAGTCCCCGACCAAGGGATGTGAGAGCCACACCAATCAAATGTCTCCGTAATGGAACTTTGATGCTCGATGAAGCAGGAAGAGGCTACCGGACTTGTCTGGTAGTAGTTCACAGAACTATTGCTTGTAACAGCAAAAACTATACTAGTGTGATTTTAGGTACAAATTGAATACAAAAAACTTTAACTCTACAATATTCATAAATATCATGCTCAATATAGAATCTTTATTTGTGGGTACAAAATCAATATTACTGTGCACGATTCTGAATCCGATACTTTTGTATTGCATACGTGGCCAGAAAAGGTCTCGCATATGCTAAAAGAGATCGGCGTGGACTCGACTCCAAAGGAAAGAGGAACAGACTCTGTCGAAAAAGGTGACTATTATGGACGAAGTTTCTCACAAGCGCCACGAATGATTACAAACCAAGGCTGCGTTGAACTAAAAAATTCTAATATTGATGTAATTCAGATAATTCAAAAAGGATAATGCTGTGCAAGATTCTACTATTTCTTCTTGGGGCGCACAAGACAGGTTTCAGGCTCATTTTATTGTCAAGGTAAATGTTACAAACCCTTCCAAATATGTTGCACGAACCATACTTGAAACGGAAGGACATTTTGCCACAAAAAAGGTAACATCCGTAAGTTGGGATGGTGGAATACTTGCATATGAGCTAAACAAAGATGCCCAACTAAATGATCTAATTGCAAAACAAAGTGTAAAGGATGCCACTATTTTTGTCGATCCATCAGACAATGGAGTCAGAATATACGGCAAATGGGAAGACAGCTATGATTTTAAAATCACAAAAGAAATGTATGCAATTTATGACAAAATTGCCGAATACATAAAGAAAATCTAGGCTCTCCACCAATCTAGCGCAAGATAATCTATTTTATCGCCATGTGGTATTGCAAGTATAAAGTTTTTCTTCACACTTGTTGCAAGCCTTCCTGCAAGTACCACCCCAGTTGACGATATGGTGTCATTTCTGTTGTACACCTGAACAAGATACGGGGCATGGTCAATCCCAGGCCCTTTCTGATACACCGCAAAATCACACCCGAATTTTATTCCTGGATTTACAATGTATTTTTTATCTCTAAACTCCTTGTAGACAAGATATTTTTTATCAAAGTTGTGATACTCTTTTCTGCAAATCTCTAGCATTTGATTTGATGTTAGTTTCTTTTTTGAGTGGAAAATTGCAATTTTTGACTTTTCCTGCAGATAACATCCTTCAATCAAATCTAGGATGAGCGGCACATTGATTTCATCTGGCTTTGGTTTTGCCATGCCAATTGGCTTTCCATAATACGTGTCGGTGAAAAGCTTACGTGCATCGTTTGAATCCCAAACGATGATCCTATTTTCGACAAGATCGCCTTTCACGATATGGCATGGATTAGTATCGTTAAAAATTATTCTACTCTAGCAAAATCAGGATTTTGAGACTCCGCAAAGCGAATTTGACTTTGTACGAACCATGATGGTGTTTTGCGGTATTTTTTCATCTGGTGAAACAAGGTATGAATTACCATCGATTGAAATCAACAAGTATCTGAATCTACACAAAAGCATTCTCTCCTCATTGGTGAGAAATTTTTTCACTGGAACAAGATCTGAGCTATATTGTGGCCTGGGTTGATTTTTACTATTCCATATTGGATAAGGGTACTCAAATGGAAGATAATTTCTCACTTGAACCAATGATGGTCTATGTGCAAAAACCATCCCCAGACTAATGCAAAATACTCCAATGTACAAACTGTACGTGTGTATGAACTCGCGAGCAGATTCGGCATGTTTGATCTTTATGTCGATCGGCTCAAACCAAAACGCTGTAGGATCAAGACTCTCTTTGGTAATTGGAATGTTGTTTGGGATAAGACCTGCTAGGATAATTGTGGCGCAACCCAATATCATGCAAAGCAAGCTTGGAAATCCATATGTTCTTATCAAGAAAATTAGGAAAAACGAAACGATGCCAAGTGTTACAGTGGACAAGTATCTTAACAATTGGACATGAGTAGAGCCTGCAAAGTATCCAAGTACAAAAATAGCTAACATTAGAACTAGGCAATTCTTTATCTGCTGATTTTTTGCAAATCCCTCTATTCCAATAATATTATAACGCATCTAAGAATTATAACACTTGTTATTTAACCATAAAATCCACATTTTGAATCATATTTTTATCATCGCTCAATTTCAATGAAAAAAATTAAGATAATGACAAGAAAAAACTGCCAGACTAGAGGTGCGCATCTTTTTGCTAAAATAGAAAATAATGGGGTTATAGGCTCAGCGCAAGTAAAATAAACGAGTCTGATACCTGCTGACACTTGTCTGACATTTCCTCGATTCCCTGAATGACGTCTTTTACAAGCATTAGTTCTTTGGTGTTTGTAATTTCGTCTAATGCCTTGACTACTGCATTACGGTATTTTTTGTCAATTTCACGTTCAATTTTTTGGGTCTCTTGTGCAAGCTCAATTGCATTTGCAGCATTGGTGTTCAGGCCTCTGACTATCTCATTGAGTTTGTATACTTCGTCTACTGCCAATTCGATTAGTTCTGAAATGTCTCCATCTAGTTTGGCATTCTTTAATGTTGCTGGCTTGATGTTTGATAATTTGAAAGCAATTCCTGTTATGTAGCCTGCAATCTCGTCCATTGTGTATGCTGTATTCAAAAGATTCTCCCTATTCATGATAAGGCCGCCAACATCCGCAACTTCGCGAGTGATTTTTCGTCGAAGGTTTTCAACTTCATCTTCAATGCTTGAAATTTGTTCGTTTACAGCTTTTACTCCTGCCTTGTCTTTTTTCATAAGTAGATCTGGCAGTGTAGCAAGTTCTCTTGCAGCATTTAGGATTCTGTTTATTTCGTCTTGTAAAACTGCAATTGCTTTTCGCTTTGCTTGGACCTCTAGCTCTCCACTATACATCCTTTTTTAGACTTGTATTGGTATTAATTAATCTTGCATAAATTCCGAAACATTCCGCGTTACCTTTTTTTGACTCTTGTAAAGTGTAACCACTTCTTGATCTGTTGATGCGTCCTCGGACGCCTTTTCATCTCTTATCTTGCCTGTAAATTTTGGAAATCTCAGTGCAAGGCCGCTACCCCTCCGTACGATGTCTTTTGCACATGTATGAACCGGGCTTAGCGTTATCTCTGATGCCACTATCTCAACTACCAGTTCTGGCTCAAACCAGACATCTGGCTCCATTCCGCTCTCAATTCTTGGATTTTTCTTTAGAGTTACCTTACTAGAAAGAATCTGGTAGAACTGGTCTAGGTTTTCATCTGTAAAACCCGTGCCGACCTTACAGATGCTCTCAAAGGTGTCGTTTTTTTGGTTGTATGTGGCAAGCAATAATGTTCCATATCTTCCCGTTCTTCGCCCCTTTCCAAAGAATGCGCCAATTACGACCAAGTCAAGACTGTCTCCAAGTTCGTTTCGATATTCCCGTTTTAGCTTGAGCCAGTTACTTCCTCTTGCGCCTGCTCTGTATGGGGCATCGAGCACCTTTAGCATCAGTCCTTCACATCCTGCATTTATTCCATTTTCCAAAAAGTCTTCAACATCGTTTTCCGATCTAATGATTGTTTTTGGCACTAGTTTTACAAATTCGTTCTCAATTGTGATGTCTTCGAGTTTTTTCCGTCTTTCATCATATGTTGAATTCAGCAGATCTTTTCCGTTTAGATACATTATATCAAAGAGATTGATAGTTATTGGGTACTGGGACACAATTCTGTCAATATTGTATTTTCTTCGCCTATGCATTAATTCTTGGAACGGAAGAAATTCTCCAGTGTTTTCATTTATTGCGACTGCCTCTGCCTCTAGAATCACTTCTTGCGTCTTTAGCGCCTTTGGAATGTTTTCCACAATATCTGGATAATGACTGGTAATGTTCTCAAGTCTTCTTGAAAATAATATCACTTTATCCCCGCCCAGGTGAACCTGGACTCGCTCACCGTCAAGCTTGTACTCGGCAACAAATTCTTTGCCTAGTTTTTCGATTGCCTCTTTTGCGCTTTTGATTCGTTCTGCAAGCATTGGACGAATTGGACTGAACAATGAAACCTGAAATTCTTTTAATCCATCCAAGTTTTTTTCTGCAACAATTTCCGCTACTTTTCCAAGATCCGACGAAACGTTGTACGCCGATTCGAGTTTTTCGCGATTCCCACGAGAGCCAGTATATGCAATTGCAAGCGCATCCATGACTGTGTTATCAGCAATGCCAAGCCTTAGTGTGCCCATAACTATTTTGAGAATAAATTTTGCCTCTTGTGGGGTCGCATCGTTTAGGAGGCTGGAAATATACTTCATTTTCATGTCCTGAGACCTCGCGCCTTCAAGCTTTGCAATTTTGAACAAAGTATCGTATACTCTTTCTGCAGTTATTTGTTGTACAAGAAATGTCGTCTGCGTTTTTTGCTCAAGTGCCTTTGATGCGGCATGGCCCAAATCCCCATCCTCGACAAAAATATCTTGGATTTTTTTGACTGAACTTCCAGATGATTTTGCAATTGCCCTTATTGCAAGTTTTTCTGCCACCCCAAGCTCAACTCCTTCTTGGAGTTGCCTTGAACAAATCCACTAAATGTTGGGTAAGCTCTAGTCTTTTTGTAGTGGCCTCCATTTTCTCAAAGGTGTCTGATATTAAAGAAAATTGCACTGGATTTTTTTATTTTCTCTTGGATAAAAGTTTGAGCAGGCCAAATGGTGATTTGTGCATTCCGGAATGACTCTACAGTGAATCAATCCGTGTTGACACGCAAAATCTACTTTAGTTTCAAGTGTGTCTTGATTTTTAGCATGATTTCCGAATTCCTGTTTGCTAACTTTGAGTAAAAGTCGCCAAGCTCGTCATCATTTAAGAATCGCTTATTTTGCAAAAGAAACTTGTCAAAAAACACACCAGATATGTATCCAATGTATAGTCCGAAAGAAAAGTCAATTAAGGAATTTCCAGTATTGCCGCTTTTTGTTGTGGCAAGAACCATGCTTGGATATTCTAGTGCATAATCGATTATTTCTGTGAGATTCTTGTCTTGGATGACGTCAAGTGGCATTTTACTAATTCAATCTGTTTGGTATTTAGTACTTGTGATTAATTTGATTTTAGATGTATCTGAAAATTGTTTTCTTTTCAGAGTTTGGAGCATCGGATACCATTGCAAAATTGTGCAACGGGTAGTCGTTTTTGTATTGTTTCATAAAGCTCCAAGCAACATCGTGATTCTTAAAGTCAGTTCTCAGGCCTGTAATCTCTGTTTGATTGCCAAAGACATCAAAAACAATCACTGCGTATCTTTTTGGTCTGTTGTGGGGCCTTGCTTTTAGAAACCACGTAAACGCAAATGCAAAAACCACCATCAAAATAAATGCCGCACTGACATCCCTGAAAAATCCTATAACCGTGCTTGGTATTGTCTGACTAAATATGGTAAAAATTACATGTGATACTGAAACTATTCCAAACCCAAACAGAACGGACTTTACGAAATCGAGGAAACCAGGCCTCATGATTACAAATCCAGATTCTTACA
>JAENJF010000149.1 GCA_016844685.1 Candidatus Nitrosotenuis sp.
GGTCAATGAAGCAGGAAGCCTATGTGCTTTAGCAGTGGGTATTTCACAATACACAAAAAGACAGAAAATGAAAACTTTTTCTTCCTGCAGAAATCACAGTAGATAGAAAAAGAAAATTTCCTTTTTAAGCCTGATTTTTTTATTATATGTGGGTTCTATGATTGAGCCAAATAATTAGATCTTAGACCATTAACATCTCCTTTTCATGTCAATTTACTATACGTTTACTATTGCGACTTGAGAACATGAATTCATTTCTACATTCACAATGTATAACAATTATAGTACACAAAAAATTACAAAAATTATGGGTGATGGCATAGGTGGCCCAGTAATTGACTGTCTTTCTGGGGATACCTTTGAAATGTCAGTGACACATTATCGTAAAGACAACAAGGCGCAATATGAAAAAATTGAACGCATCACAATTGCAAAAATAGACAATCCAGATAACCCTCAATATGAAAAAAGAACAATCGATGATTTGAACCGTACATTGAAGGGTAAATTTGTAACGTGTAATGTACAGTATAGGGACCAAAAAACAGACCGACTAGTCTGTAATGTATTTGTTCAAAAACCGCCAGAAGGATTCTAGAATTAAAACAATTCTTATCTATCTTTGATTTGTTTCTAACTAGTAATTGATTTTTTTAATTCTCACATTACTTCCATGCGATTCCAGGAAATGCCCTAAAAAATTCTTTAATTGTTCTTCTATTCTGTACCCGATTGCTCCTTTCATCATGCCTGATTTTTCAATAACATCTAACATTTCAGCACTTAGCTGAATATTGAAAAAAGTCCAGCCAGCTGTACTTGATGGTGTACCTATCTCATATCCGTTTTTTACATTGCAAATATTTTCAAGGTCAGTCATGGCTTTTTTGATCAATTCAATTTCTTCGTCATAACTTCTAGTACTTAGCTGAAACAACGGCCTCATCTTTAAAATGTACAGTCATTGCTCACATTATAATCAAGAGACAAGAACCCAATAACAAGATAAACACCCATTACAGAGCATACCAATTGTTTAAAAACGCACATTGATAATCAATCTAGATGGGCGATTCTGAGCATGATTCTAGAATAGAACAAGTTGTAAAATTAATTGTTCAAGACAACGTTTCCCTTGACGAGCAAGATCAAAAAAAGCTTCAAAAATATCATGATTTTGTAAAAACAAAGTTTCACATCGAAGGGGATTCTGCAATAGAGCTAGTCAATGAGGCATTTTTGTATCTAAAGTTAGTAAATGCAAAAGATGCAGATCCGCTGCAAGACGGGGACAAGTTTGGGGCCGGTTTTAGTTAGCGTATTTTTCGTAACTGTCTAGTGCTTAGGGAGATTTATCGTTCAGAGAGTTATTTTGCCACTATGTGGGGAAAACGATGCGAAAAGAATCTCCGATCCTTAATACCAACAAACAGGATGAATTGTGCCGGGGTCGCATAGCATGGTAATTGCGCTTGCCTTATGAGCAAGGGTCTTCGAGGGCACGAGGGTTCAAATCCCTTCCTCGGCGCCTATCAATAGTTGTTTAGAAAAATAAAGAACTGTTTATATTTCCGTATTGGGAAAATGAGACAAGGTTCTCATCTCGCCGTAAGGCAAGTTAAAGTCCCTCGAAGACCCGAGAACCCCAAAGGCCAAATGAAATTCTAAAAATAATTGAGGCGTGCATCAGATGTTGATGAACATTCATGAAACATGTAAAATTAGGAATTTGAATTTTTATGATTATTCCCGTGTCCAAGTATGTGTCTTCAAAAAGCTAGAAAGTTAGCGTATTTTTCCAAGTTTTGCCAAAATACAAAAAATACATAATGTAAGAAAAAAAAGAAGAGTGGGATTTATGGTTCAAAGCAATTATGATATTCTGGGTGTAAAATCAAGCGCATCAGACAGGGAAATAAGAGAGGCATTTAGAAAACTAATCCTAGACCATCACTCAGATAGGGGCGGGGACGAGGATATAGTCAAAAAAATAATCCAGGCCTATGAGGACCTCAAAATAGGCAAGACATATCCTGATACCGATGACGAAAAACTAAAAAAATCGCGCGTCTATTCTGGTGACTCTGAAGAGGAAAGAAGAAAAAGAAACCTGGTGCTCTCAGGAGACGTTGCGCGCGAAATGAAAATCGCAGAGGAATGGGCTTCACTGCTAAACAGTTCCGATCAGGCCGGCTCTAAGCTCTTTGGCTCTAAAGAATTGGGCGAAGTTGAATTTGAGCGAAAAAAATCGGGCGAGCTTTTCATAAAGGGCAGGTTCTGGGCAGGGCACTTTACATATGACGGGCCAATTATTATGGCAGGAAGCATCACTAGTCCGTATTTTTCTCTAGATGAAAAAAACAAGACACGCATTACGGTAAAAAATGGAAATTTTACATTGCTTGATCCACTAAAAAATAATTTCCATATAGAACACGGAGTAAAGATAGTAGCGGAAAATGGCGATGTCATTGTTGGAAATATAACTGGAATAAAAGAACTACTCCAAGACCCTCAGGGAAGAGTCGGCATCTATGTCACAAAAGAGCATTTCACAGAAATCAGTGCACCTAAAGGCAAAATCGTTGCAGGAACGGCAAGAGAAACAGTATTCCTAGATGGCGACACTGTAGTTGTGAATAATCTTATCAACAATGTCAAGATAAGGGGAAGAATCATCACTATTTTTGGCAACACTGTAAACTATAATGTCGAAATTGAAATTAGAAAAGGCGGCGCAATAATGTTCCACGATGAAGGATCAGGCTTTGCACTAAGTGATGATGCAACAATAAAACTTGAAAACGGAAAACGCTTCAGGCTGCGCGAGCTAAAAACATCAAACATGGTGGGTTTTGGGAAAGAAATAACATACGAGTATCTTGACAGTATAGGAAAAAAATCAAGAGGAACGGGGTTCAAGATTGGATTCAAGCTCTTCAAATAGTGAAAATTGGAAATTAGTATCTAATGCATCGATTTAAAATTCTTACAAACGTTCAAGCTGTGCGTGATCATCCTTATTCATCAGTCCAGTGCATACTATTCTGGGATAGTATCAAGTAAAACACCGATGCGCTCTAACTAGGTCGGTGAGTATCGAATACGGATTCGATGGCACTACTTGCCCTACTATCCTTGTTACTTGTTGACAGTTTTTGCTATGCGATTGCATAACGTTGTTTGCATATTTTGAATGGTTTCTTTACATCCATTTAGTTATATTGATTTTAATTAAACAGTTTTTAATGTTTTAAACAAAATACCTTATAATTATTTGATGCATACAATATGGGTTGAAAAGCGCAATCATTTCCACAAAATTACACGATCCTTTCGGTGATGCGAAATGATGACGAAACACGAAATCTACCAAATGGCAAAAATCGGGTGTATTGCAGGACTGGTAGGTGGCTTTGCGCTTTTCAGCTCATTTTTCTGGATAGACAGTGAGGTTGGTGTCCCATTTGGTACCTTCTACAAGATGGTTGGAATGGCAGTGGGATTGCATGGCTTGCCTGCTATCGCATTTGGGTTCGTTGCACACATGCTTACTGCAGCTCTGATAGGCGCAACATTCTGCATCTGTTCTATCATGCACAAAATGTTGCACATATCCAGTGTGCCAAAGGGGATAATCGCAGGTGCGGTAACTGGAATCGTAGTCTATGCAATATTCTTCATGCCAATTACAATCTATGTCATGATGCCAATGACAGCCAGTTATGCATCAGGACTATATACCGCAACAGCGGATGATGTGCAAATCGCAAAGATTCTTGTTCAGACATCTGACACAATACTTTGGGGTTCACTGGTGTTGCATGTGTTGTATGGTGCCGTAATGGGGCTATTCAGCTCAATTATGCTGTATGAGGATTATAACATGAAACAAAAGGAAAAAAAGGAAAAAAAGCCAAACTGGCAAAAATTTGAGAGTGAGAACTGGCCATCCACATGACTCACTCTGACCTACCTTTTTCAGCAATTATAAAAATCGGTGCAGTATCCGGACTTGTCGGCGGATTTGCAATTTTCCTTAGCATATTCATGATAGATCTTAGCCTTGATGCCGGCCAAGGTACATTCTACAA
>JAENJF010000150.1 GCA_016844685.1 Candidatus Nitrosotenuis sp.
ATAATTATTCTGGCTTGCTGTTGCCGGGTGTTGGCAACTTTGATCCAGCAGTACAAAGTATGCGCAAAAGCTCCAAAACAACATTTCAGGAATACGTTCAGAACAAAATTCCCGTGCTTGGAATCTGCCTTGGCATGGAAATGTTTTTTGAAAAAAGCGAGGAAGGAAAAGAACAAGGCCTATCCGTGATGGAAGGCGAGGTGGTAATTCTTCCAAACAAATTCAAAATACCGCACATGGGATGGAACAACCTAAAACTTAGAAAATCAAATCCGCTGATGGATGGAATTCCTGACTCTTCTTGGGTTTATTTTGTCCACTCGTATAGGGCAAAGCCAAAAAACGACGACATAATAGTTGCCGATTCGGATTACGGGATCACAGTTCCAGCTATAGTAAACAGCGGCGCACTTTATGGAACCCAGTTCCATCCAGAAAAGTCAGGCAAGGTTGGCTCTCTAATGATTCAGAACTTTTTGCGAGAGTGTAAAAAGTGAAGGTAATACCGGCAATTGACCTCATGGAAGGTCAGGTAGTGAGACTGTACCAAGGAAAGCCAGAAAACAAGACCGTATACAGTAATGATCCTGAAAGTATGGCAAAAAAATGGGAAAAGGCGGGGGCAGACATGCTGCATTTGGTTGACCTGGATGCCACACTGCAAAGGGGCTCTAATCTCAAACTGATTGAAAAAATTGTCAAACAAATATCAATTCCAGTACAAATAGCCGGCGGCTTGAGGACAGAGTCAATGATTTCAGAAGCATTGGACTTTGCGCAAAGAGTTGTCTTGGGAACAATTGCATTCAAAGACATGGAACTTGTTTTAAAATTGGCAGCAAAGTTTGGCACTAATAGAATAGTAATATCTGCAGATCACAACGACGGAATGATTGTAATAAATGGTTGGCAACAATCAACTAGTATCAATATGATCGATGCAATGCAAAATTTCACTGACAAAAATTTTTCAGAATTTCTTATAACAAACGTATCGCAAGATGGTACAATGAAAGGACCGGATCTCAAATATCTGAAAAAAGCATGCGAATTTTCAAACGCCCATATAATTGCAAGCGGGGGAATATCAAATCTTGACGATATCACAGCAGTAAAGAAATGTAATGCATATGGAGTTATTCTAGGCAAGGCACTTTATGAAGGAAAAGTATCCATTGGCGAGGCAAAAAAGCTGGCATGACTCTAACTAAACGAATCATACCATGTCTTGACGTGGCAAACGGGCGAGTAGTCAAGGGATTGCATTTTGAATCAGTCAAAGATGCAGGCGATCCAGTATTACTTGCAGAAAAATACAGTAAAGAGGGAGCAGATGAGCTTGTCTTTTTGGATATAACTGCATCACAAGAGCAAAGAGAGACCATCCGTTCATTAGTATCAAAGGTTGCCCAGGTAATTGACATTCCATTTACAGTTGGGGGTGGAGTAAAGACACTTCAACACGCACGTGACATTTTGCTTTGCGGCGCAGACAAGGTTGCAATCAATACTGGTGCAGTAAAGAATCCTCAAATTATAACAGAACTGATGAATCTTTTTGGGAAGCAGTGCGTTGTAGTGGCCATAGATGCAAAACGTAATTATGATTATGCCAAGGGAAAAAACATTTTTGGAAAAAAGGAAACTGGCATTGATGCAATAGAATGGGCAAAAAAAGTACAGCAGCTTGGTGCCGGTGAAATTCTGCTTACAAGCATAGACAAGGACGGAACAAAGGACGGCTATGACATCATTCTGACAAAGGCGATAGTTGAAGCGGCATCCACCCCCGTAATTGCCTCTGGGGGGTGCGGGGAACCATTCCATATGCTTGACGTGTTCAAAAAAACCGACGTTGATGCCGCACTTGCAGCATCGATATTTCACTATGAGACCCATTCAGTTGACAGGGTAAAAGAGTATCTCAAGGAAAATAACGTGGAAGTAAGATTAGACTCTAACTTGTAGGAATTCTTATTCACTATTCTATGTTCAGAATTATCTACTTTTGCAAATTGGGTTTCTGTACCGTCTCTTCACCTGCAGGTTGTTCACTATCTGAACTTTACAGCGAGGGGCTTTTTGTATTCATCAACGGCCTTCTCCATTGACTTTCTTGGGTTCTGTGTAATCTACGGGACATGACAATGTCATTTCCAGATATCACTACACTTTGACACATCTACTCTGAGGATTACCGGTTCTTTCAGGTTCCCCTTCACTGCTTCACCTGTGCCACCTTGAGGATTGCAAAACCTGTGCAACCCCTTGTAAGAAATATTCATTGCGGCAGTAACATCTCTGTCACGCCATTTCCTACAACTACCGCACCACAAATCCCGACGTTTCTGCCTGTCCTCTTGGAGTCTGCCTCCGCATATCGGACATAGCGTGCTAGTGCATCTTGGGTCTATTTTACAAAATTGGATTCCCTCCCAGCCTGCCTTGTATGATGTTTGCCTTTCCAGTTCGTAAAAAGACCACGAGTTTAATTTTCGTCTGTATTTGTTTCCCTGACCGTTCCCCTTTCTGTACAATTTTCGAATTCCCCTCAAATCTTCAAAAATGATTGCAGCTTTTTGTTTTTTGGAATATTCGACGATTGATTTTGAAATGATATGTAGTCTTTGCTTGATTCTGTTTGTCTGTCGTTTTCCTAGTTTTGCGTAAATCTTTTTGCGAATTCGGTGGTCGTTTCTTGTAATGGTGGATTTTACATGCGTGTAATTCTCCTTGATTTTGAGCATTTCAGATGTATTGACTTGGATTATCTTCTCATAATTCCCAAACGTGACGTTTCTTAGGTTTCTGTCTATTCCTATTGTCTTTTCTGGAGTGATTGACTCTACCTGTCTGAAAATAGATATTGACAAAGAAGTCGGCGTAATTGTAAAGGAACGTACCTTGATATTTGATATGGTTTTTGTAACATGATCATTTAGCAGAACGTTGACAAATTCCCTATTCCGTACAGGAAATGACAACAGCATTCCATTGATTTTGAATCCGTAGCATGATACCAGGTATGGTTTTTGTATGTA
>JAENJF010000081.1 GCA_016844685.1 Candidatus Nitrosotenuis sp.
TAATCTGATGGACCCATCTCCACTCGAACTTGTTTCAGTAATAGAAACAAAGAGCGGTCCTGCAATTCGGGACGAAATTTATTTTTTCAAAGACAAAGGAGACCGAGAAATAGCACTGCGATTTGATTTTACAGTGGGACTGACGCGTTACCTTGCAGCGCAAAAATCACTCAGACTTCCGGCAAAGATTGCAGCCTTTGGTGGTGTGTGGAGATATGATGAACCACAAAAAGGCCGATACAGGTTCTTTCACCAATGGGACTTGGAAATTTATGGAAAGCCAAGTCTTGAATCTGATGCAGAGATAATCGAATTTACATCAAAATTCTTTTCAAAACTAAATCTTTCTGACGTAATAATAGACATCTCACATCGAAAGCTGGTTGAATCAGTTGTCGCAAAAGTCTTTCAATCAAACGATTCCAGTCTGATTGGTGATATACTGCGTGCAATAGACAAAATCCAAAAAAAGAAAAAAGAAGAAATTTTAAAAGAATACGAGCAAAAGGGATATTCGACTGATAAACTGGAAAAAATACTTGAATTTTCAAAAATAAAAGGCACGCCTGAAGAAGTTGAGAAACAATTTGACGTTTCAGGACTAGATGCCTGGAATGAGATAAAATCCCTGTTTTCCTCTCTTAAAAATAGGCAAGTCGAGAACATCAGGATTAACTTTGGCATCGTAAGGGGATTGGATTATTACTCTGGCATAGTCTTTGAGGCATTTGATACTGCTTCTGATTATGGTGCATTGGTTGGAGGCGGCAGATACGACAGTCTTCCAAAGGCATTTGGCCGTGATGATTTAGGGGCAACAGGAGTTGCTGGTGGGGTAGAACGAATTATTTTATCACTTGAAAAACAAGGAATGAAAAAAATTGATCCTGCACCCACAGTTTCAGTATTGTTTGTAAACGAGGAGATGATGGCACCCGCAGTAAACATTGCATCGAGGCTAAGGCAGATGGGAATTGCAACTGACATTGACCTTGTTGGGAAGCAATTCAAAAAACAAATTGAAAACGCATCGACATCAAAATTCGCCGTAATTGTCGCACCAAAGGAATACTCCTCAAAACAAGTTGTTGTAAAAAATATGTCTGATGGAAAAGAAACTATTCAAACAATCGATTCTTTGTTCTCAAACGCAAAATCTATTTTCAATCTGTAAATGCGCGTGTAAGCATCATTATTTCAGGACCGTTTGTCAAGTTTCCAACCACAACTGCCTTGTTGTTTGCCAGAATTCCAGAAGAGACATATGGTATTCCGCCGTTTATTGTTGCAGGCTCTATCTTTACTTTCAATATGTCGGAAATTGCCTTGATGTCGTCATCGTCAGTTTCTGGATGAATTATGCCGCCGTGATTATTTGCATATATCATAGCTCCTACCTGGTGGTATCCTGCAACTTTTTTCTGAATTATCTCAATTCCTAACGTATCCTGGATTGTTTTTAGAGCCTCTTTTGGAATTTTTGGCGAGACTACTCCGCCTTTGTCGTTTATACACATCATGTTGCCTAGAGCTGTCGTTTTTACATCAAGTACTTGGACATTAAGCCCAGTTGCTTTTTTCAAGTATGATATTTCATGCCCAAAGGAAATATTTGGAACAAGCATTCCATGGTTGTTTACCACCATCAGAATTCCAATTAGTCTCGTATTTGCCACTGCTGTGAACAGGTGCTCCACTTTCAAATAAGATGATAATGTACTTGCTTTTGTTTCCGCAAAACCGTTTGGTATGAAAACAAAACTGTCGTTTGCTTTAGTGTAAATGCCTATGTTTGGCCCGCGATATACATCATATTTGAAAATATTCAACTACTAATTTTGTGAATCAAAAAATATGAACGTAGGGGCCGATCATCAAAAAAACAGTGTTATAATTTACGTAGGTTATCGATCAGCAGTTTAGTTTGCACTAATTTTGTTTAGATTTAAATAACATTCCATGAAAGTACCAATATGCCAATAGACGAACATTTCCCACAGGGATTAAAACCAATAGGCAAAATTATGCACTCCGATGGAGAACACTTTCACTTTATGTGGGGACCAGGTAGAAGCGATGCTGAATGCTTTTCAAACCATGAGGTTATAGCAGCATATGAAGCACGCGGCGAAACACAGGTTCCATTAGGTGTAAGTGGCACAATGGTCGCAGTCGACTGGGACTCATGTGTAGCAGATGGAGCATGTATTGAGGCTTGCCCAGTACAAGTATTCCAATGGTACAGAACTGAAATGGATATTCCAGCAAAAGATGTTGTTGGTAAGACATTTGCAGGTACTGGCTCTTCAGTAAAAGAAGAACGTAAAGACCTAACAGACAAAGCAGATCCAATCAGAGAACATGATTGTATTTGGTGCATGGCCTGCGTATCAGTTTGCCCACCCCAAGCTATCATAGTTGATCAAGGTCTACAGGAGCATCATGAGAAAGCAGCTGGAACTTTTATCAAGATCACCGGCGGAGAAAACCCACACGCACACGACTAGAAATAACATTCCTTTTCTTTTCTTTTACAATTTTTAGTTTATATCCAAAATTAACAATAAAACAAATTTTAACTGGTTCCAATCACCGAATCCCGCAGAGGTCGCCTAGCTCGGTAGGGCGCGGGCCTTGAGAGCCTGTGTGCGCAAGCACCCGGGGGTTCAAATCCCTCTCTCTGCGCTTATTTTCCAAATTTACTGAGTTCTGCTAAAAGTGCAGACAATTGAATTTCAGGATTTGCCCCAGAAAGTATTCTGTAGTCGTATTTTGCAATTGCCTCTGAAATCTCAACAAGATTAACCACCTTTGATTTGTAAATTGCTTCGTTGAGATATTTTAGAAAGTCAGATTCTGACATTCCATACACTTTGATTAATTCGATCATCTTGTTTCTTGCATCGATTATTTTGCCTGCCAAAGACATCTTGAGAACTTCGTCTACATCCTTGGTTTTTGTAAGGCCAGCTGCTCCCTTTACACTTTCCTCCGTGATGTTTCCAAGGCTTGCCGCTGCCTGCATTATGTTGATTGCATGTCGGAGATCCCCTTCGGAATAATCAAAAATTGCCTTAAGGCCATCATCATCTGCCTTTAGTTTTTCCTTTTTTGCGATCTCTTTTAGATGCGTGATTATCTCTTTTTCGGAAATTCTTGTGAACTTGAATACTGCGCACCTGCTTTGAATTGGCTCGATAATTTTGGAAATGTTATTGGCAATTAGTATGAATCTACAGTGTTTTGCCGTATCCTCAATAATTCTACGCAGTGCTGTTTGCGCGTCAGATGTCATCTCGTCTGCCTCGTCAAGAATTATTATCTTAAATGGAATATTTGCATCAAGTCCTGCAAATCTTGAAAACTTTTTGACCCTTTCTCTTACCATGTTGATTCCACGCTCATCTGATGCGTTAAGTTCCAAGGTATAATTTCGCCAGTTATCCCCAAGTATCTCCCTTGAAATGCACATAGCTAGAGTGGTTTTACCAACTCCGGCAGAACCTGAAAACAAAAGGTGTGGCATCTCTGTGACATTTGTGAGCAATGAACTAATACTGCCAACCACTTCTTTCTGGTTTACAAGATCCGATATTTTCAAGGGACGGTATTTTTCAACCCACATCGTGTTTGAAACCGGCATTCAGTTGACTCTTCGGCTCGTCTTACTAATAAGTTACGACTGAGGCCTATGTCAAATCTGCAGTTGATTGGTAATTATACAATAACCAAGGCTGAGGATCAAATGATCAAAGCTTCTTGTAAACACAATTGATCGATCGTATCCATTAAATCCTTGAACCCACTTTCATAACTGTTGAACATAAACGAATTACTCCAAGTTTACAGTATTGGTTATGTGATCCAGGATGTAAAGGCCCTGATTAATCATAATTTTAAGATAAACGTTTCAAACATAACAATAGATGGAAAACAAGGTGAGATTTTGAACATCCCTCGATGGGTAGCGCAAACCCTTGAATCCGAAGGCCATGCTGAAATTCAAGAATCTGACATGGGAATAGAACTCACACAGTCATTGTCAAAAGAAAATTTTCAAGGTGAAGAATTATCTCACCTAGAACCAGATTTTTACATAAAAATGACCGGATACATGGCAAGACAGTCAGAAAAAGAATACGATAAACTACAAAGTTTACTCAAGACATTAATCCGCAAAAGACTGGGAAAACTAGTTCCACGTGCAAATTCCATGACATTAACTGCAGAAATAGCAAAAAAACTATCAATTGAGGAAAGAGCATTGTACAACGTAATACACAAAAACAGCGACGACTTCATAAATCAAATATTTCATGATGAAAAATGACTCTAGAAACACAGACCCGTGCAGCATTAATTGATCAAGTGCAAAATTTCTTATCGTCATTTAAGGACAAGTCGGGCTCATTTAGGTATGTAGAAGAAATCGACCAAATGATGGCAAAACAGGTACTGTATATCGTAGTTGACTACAATGATCTAGTTTCTCAAAGAGAAATTGAAATTAAATTCAACAACGAACCGGATGAAATATTATATGCGTTTGGACGTTAAGAATAGCAAATTATCCAATACAGCGTAGTCTTCGCCAAATCAATGCAGAAGTGATTGGTAAGATGGCAAGTGTTTCAGGAATGGTTGTAAGATCATCCGAAATAAAACCACTTGCAAAAATTATTCTTTACAAGTGTCCTGAAGGACACGTTACTGAGGTTCCGCTTGAGCGAGGCCTAAGCATATACGCGCCTTCAAAGTGTAGCCATGAACGATGTACACAACGTGACCTGCGAATTGATCCTGAAAATAGCAAGTTCATTGATTTTCAAATAGTTCGATTACAGGAACTTCCGGAGGATCTTCCACCAGGACAACTTCCGCATTACATTGATGTTACAATAAGACAAGATCTTGTAGACAACGCACGACCCGGCGACAGAATTATCCTGACCGGCCTAGTGCGAATTGAACAGGAACAAATTTCAGGAACCAGAATCAACAGCGGATTACACCGACTTCGAATTGAGGGAAACAACATTGAATTTCTAGGAGGAAGGGGAACAAAGAATTCAAGAAAATCAGAAAGAGAAGAAATTTCTCCAGAAGAAGAAAAAATAATCAAGTCTCTTGCAAAAAGTGACGACATTTATGATAGGCTGATAGGCTCCTTTGCGCCTCACATCCAAGGTCATACCATAATCAAGGAGGCAATTCTATTGCTAATAGTAGGATCAACTCAAAGAATACTTCAAGACGGAACCAAAGTCCGAGGAGACATCAACATTTTTCTAGTTGGAGATCCTGGCTGTCTGAATGGCTACTCAAAAGTAATACTTGAAGACGGGCGGATTGTTGATCTTGCATCTCTAGGGAAGAATCATCTTGAGCATATAAGAATTAGAATGCAAAATGAGGAAGGCAATGATGTAGCTACTGTCTTTCACAAGTATGAAAATCAGAAAGTCATCGAGATTGTAACTGAAACAGGGAAGAATATTGTCGGAACATACAATCACCCGCTACTCACAAAAAATGGATGGAAGAGACTTGACGAATTAAAAGAGGACGATGAACTTCGAGTTGTTAC
>JAENJF010000082.1 GCA_016844685.1 Candidatus Nitrosotenuis sp.
ACTAGTGACCAATATGATGAGTATTTTCACATTAGTTTTGGAGAGAAACTAATCAAAAATGATCCAAAGGCATCATATTGTGGTATTTTTGATGCAGGTTCAACGGTTCGAGCCATAATTTACTCAGGGGAACAGTCTAAGAACAAAAACGCAGGAGCAATTGCAAAGGCAATTTCTGAAATTTTGGGAGGTTCTGGTGGAGGAAATGCAAGATTCGCTCAAGGTGGAGGAAAGGACAAGTCTAAAAAAGATGAGGCTATCAAGAAAGCAAAATCAATGGTTTTGGAATAGTGTAATTTATGGAAATAGATTGGTCCGGAATTGAAACAAAGTGGAGAAAAAAATGGAGCGAAGGAAAAGACTTTGAGACAGATCCAAACGAAAAGGAAAAAAAATTCATTACAGTAGCTTATCCATATCCAAACTCACCTCAACATATTGGGCATGGCAGAACCTACACACTAGCTGATGTGCATGCAAGATACTATAGAATGAAAGGATACAATGTATTGTTTCCAATGGGATTTCACTATACTGGTACTCCAATACTTGGCATGGCAAAAAGAGTAGAAGCTGGTGATGCTGAAATAATTGATGGGCTAAAAAACATATATCATGTTTCGGAGAAAGATATCAAGACGTTTGTAGAACCAATAAAGATTGCAGACTATTTTCATGAAGAGATTAAATCTGGAATGATTGAGATGGGTTATTCCATTGACTGGCGTCGCGAGTTTACAACGATAGATCCTGTTTATCAAAAGTTTATCGAGTGGCAAATCAACACGCTTCGAGAGAAAAATCTAATCATTCAGGGTTCACACCCTGTTGGATGGTGTCCTAAAGACCAAAATCCTGTATCACAGCATGATACACTTGGAGATGTAGAGCCAGACTTTACAGAATATATTTTGATTAAATTCAAGTTTGGAGATTTTGTCATCCCAACTGCAACACTACGACCTGAAACTTTGTTTGGTGTTACCAACCTCTGGATAAATCCAGATACTAGATACAAGAAAATTACAGTTGATGGAGAAAAATGGATTGTTTCAGCTGAATGTGCGCGTAAGCTGGAATTTTTGGATAAAAAAATTACTTATGATGGTGAGATTTCGGGTTCAGAACTAGCTGGAAAAGAGGTAACTATTCCACACAGAAACAAAAAGATTCCAATTTTAGAGGCTAGCTTTGTAGAATCACAAACTGGAACTGGTCTGGTAATGTCAGTTCCAGCTCATGCGCCATTTGACTATCAGGCTCTGGTTGATTTTAAAAAATCACACCCATTAGGCTCAGAATTGCAATTAATCAAGCCGATTTCGATAATCCAGACTGAAGGATATGGGGAAATTCCTGCAAAAGAGGCAGTTGAAAGGCTTGGGATAAAAGATCAAAATGACCCAAAGCTTGAAGAGGCAACTACTGAAATCTATGGAAAAGAATTCTACGGTGGTGTACTAAAACAGAATACCGAACAGTTTGCAGGAAAAAAAGTTTCTGAAGCTAAAGATATTATCAAAGAATGGTTGTCAGAGAAAAAATATTCGGATATTTTGTTAGAGCTAACAAACACTCCAGTAAGGTGTCGTTGTGGAACTGAATGTGTTGTAAAGATTCTATCGAACCAATGGTTTCTAAATTATGGAGATAAAGATTGGAAGAAAAAAGCTACTCTGTGTTTTGATAAAATGAGTATTTTACCACAAGAGATTCGGGGAGAATTCAACTATGTTATTGGATGGTTACGAGAGCGAGCTTGTGCAAGACAACACGGACTAGGAACAAAACTTCCGTGGGATAAAGACTGGATAGTTGAAAGCTTGTCTGACTCTGTTATTTACATGGCATATTATATTCTTGCAAAATTTGTAAACGCTGGTACAATATCAGCTGAAAAGCTATCAAAGGAATTTTTTGATCATATCTTTTTGGGAAATGGTAATTCAAAAAAAGTTTCCGATCTAACAAAAATTCCAAAAGGAATTATAGATGATATTAGAAGCGAGTTTTCATACTTTTATCCAGTAGATTCAAGACATTCAGGACGTGATCTGGTTCCAAACCACTTGACATTTTTTGTTTTAAACCATGTAGCGATATTTCCTGAAGAGAATTGGCCTCTACAGATTGTTGTAAATGGTTCTGTTTTGATGGATGGAAAAAAGATGTCAAAGAGTATGGGAAACATCATTCCTTTACGACAAGCTATTCGTGATTATGGCGCAGATCCAATTAGACTAGCAATAATAATTTCAGCTGAGCTATTGCAAGATGCTGATTTTAATTTAGAATCAGTTTCAGGAATCAAAAACAAGCTTGTATTATTGCTAGAAGAATGTTCCAAGCTTAAACCGGAAAAATTATCCAATCTAGAGGCAGAAGACAAGTGGATTAGAAGCAAATTACAGTCATTAATATCAGATGTGGCCTCTTCTATTGAAAAAATGAGGCTACGAGAAGGCCTTCATAATATTATTTTCTCATTTGAGGGAGATTTACAGTGGTATCTCAAAAGGGCAAAGGCAAAGAAAAGAAGTGACTATTCAGGAGTCTTGTACGAGATAAACACTAAACGAGTTGCAATGTTATCTCCATTTGCACCACACATCGCCGAAGAGATGTGGGAGAAGCTAGGAAATTCTGGTTTAGTTTCTCTGTCTAGCTGGCCTAGTGTTGTAGATGATATCATTGACCCTGTGGCAATCCAGGCTGAAGAGCTGCTAAAATCAATCATTGGTGATATTGCAAACATTATCAAGGTTACAAAAATGACTCCAAAGAAGATTACGATTTACACTGCTGATGCATTCAAATCAAAAGCATATCATTCTATTTTAGAAAAAATGATGGATGGTCAGACAAACATGGGTGAAATTATGAAAGAGTTGATTGCAAATAAAGAAACATCTGATATTAAAAAAAATCCAGATTTTGTTCAAAAGACAATCAAGGATATTTTGTCTGAACCAGTTGAGATTAGAAAGACAAAGCTAGAAACTCCAGAGTTTGATGAAAAATCATGGATTGCAAATGAGTTGATTAGTCTTGCAAAAGCTGAGTTTGGAGTTGATTTACAAGTATTTTCGGAATCAGATTCAGGGATTTATGATCCAAAAGGAAAGGCTCGACATGCAAGGCCTTTCAAGCCAGCTATTTTGATTGAATAATGGATTTTCGGATTTTATTTAAAATAATAAGAATAATTTTTCCAGAAATTACCTACATGTGTTTTTATACCCACTATTGAGTTTTAAGATAAAATGGCTTCAATTGTTCAAAAACCATCAGATTTAGATTTTCCTGAGTCTTCTCAAGATATTGCTCAAACAAAAAAATCTTCCAAAAAATCACCTCAAACTAAAATTTCTGTGTGCGATGTTATGAAAAACAATACATCAAGTATAATTAAAAAAATGGAATTTCAAGTTCCAGCATACTTACAACAGTACACTGATCTTTATACCGCATATCTACATTCATTTGATCAAATCTTTGGTACATGTTATATTGCAGAAAAAGAGTTTTTTGATAAATTAGAAATTGATCAAAATACCCTCAAATCATTTGATAATTGTTCTAAAACTTTTAGAGATGTTATTTCTTCACAAATTGATACATCTACTCAGTTTCTGAATACTTATGTTAAGATGAGGATTTCAACAATAGACTCTTTTGATAGATATGCTCAAGTTATGATGAGGATTTACGCAAACATGTTGGCACAGTTTAATTCCACCTTTGAAGATAAATGGTAAAGCGATTTAACAATTTTTTCCAACTAAAACCATGACTAATTCCTACTGAATCCAAAGCACATCATGAGTTTTGGTTCACTGGTATCAATTAATGTTTAATTTTTAAAAATTATGTTAGTATTTTTGTTACTTTTGTTTTAAAATCTGATTCATACCATGTTGTTTTTGCGTCTTTGTTAATTGAGGGATTTGCATTAATTGCAATATGTGAAAATACTCGTTTTTTGTCAATAGAGCCATGAGTATGTAATTTTTTTGCAGGTATGTAAACAATATCTCCTTCGTAAAGATTGATTTTATCTGTTTTTTTGATTTGAAATTTTGATTTGTTATTTCCTGATTTTGAATACATTTGAAGACTACCTCTTCCTTTGGTAACAATTAGGATTTGACCCCCAGAATGATCGTGTATTTTAGTTCGAGCTCCATTTTTGAATGTAACATGAAAAATTTTCTGTTCTTGGGATTTAACTATACTTGAGATTTCTTGCATAAGTACTGGACCTGTAAAGTAATCTGGATTGGCTTTCCCTTCTTTTGTTTTGGTATGTATGCTGATTTTTTTCAATATGCATCTTTCCATGTTTAAATTCTAGATAAATCTAATCTTTCTTTAGTTTCTTTTTTTGTCGTTTTTTCTGATAATATGTAGAATCAAATCCTTTATCTTGACCTTTCATGAATTTTCTAAGAAAATCTAGGAATTAAGAATTTCAGGTATGATTATTCAGATTT
>JAENJF010000083.1 GCA_016844685.1 Candidatus Nitrosotenuis sp.
CAATCAAGCTTGGAGTTTCATATTTTAACGATGAACGCTTCTGGGAGTGCCATGAGGTCCTTGAGGGCGTATGGAAAAATTGCTACGAAGGAGAGCGTGACCTAGTCCAGGGAATAATTTTGGTTGCAGCCGCCCTTGTCCACTATCAAAAATTTGAAAACAGCATCTGTCTTTCAGTTCTTGGCCGTGCACTGGACAAGCTTGCCAAGTCAGGTGGAATGTATCATGGCATAAACATCGATACACTAAGGAGCAAAGTGCAAGCAATAAGAAATTCAGAAAAAATTTCCCTGTTTTCTATTTGATCATCTGTAGGGCAGTTTTCAAAACTTGAGCTCCTTCAAGAAGCCCCATGCTTCCAATTTTCGCATTCATCTCTGTGAATCTTGCACTGTTGTCCTTTTTCACCAAATCCCCTGAAACAAGAACCGGTACAGGATCATCACTATGTCCTTTGTTAATACACGGCGTAGAGTGATCCGCTGATACAACCACTGCCACCTTACTTGTATCGATATTATCCAAAACAGCCCCAAAGAATCTTTTATCTATCTCTTCAATGTTTTTCATTTTTCCAAGTGCGTCCCCGTCGTGGCCAAACTCGTCAGGTCCCTTGAGGTGCACGTATATTGCATTTTCAGTTTCCAATGCTTTTGCCGCAACTTGCGCCTTTTGCTCATAATCTGTTAGCCCGCCTGCACTGAACGTCTTCATTTTTAAAATCTCGGCAATTCCGATTTCAACTGGCATGTCCACAATGCATGAAAATCTCATTGAGTACAAGTCATTTATTGGAACAACCTTTGGATAATGATTTCCAGCATCGCGCAAAAGGATGCTGTTTAGTAATTTTTTCCCCTCCTGCTTTCTTTTCTGGTTTATCTTGCTCTCCTTCATTATTCTCAGGGATTGTTCTGTGAATTCGTTTACCAATCTTGCAGTAAGCGCAGCATTTGGAATATCTTTTAACGGCAGGCAGCGCTCTATTCTAAAATAATCTCCAACTGCCTTTGCAATACCCATACCATCCACACGTGCATAGGCAGGATCTGTATTGGTAATTTCAGAAGAAAGTGGCTTTCCGTCACATCGTATTCTCACAACAACCCTATGGCCTATTGTTGGCGTTACAACAACTGATGTGTTTGGCTCTGAAAACTTTATTGTTTTTTCAATTTCTTTTGATATTGCATTCGCATCATCTCTCTCTATTTTTCTTCCAGCCCTTCTGTCAACAATAATTCCAGCATCATCTAGTGTGGCAAAGTTCCCACGCAAAGCCAAATCCCCATCCTTAAAATCAATACCCGTTCCTATCGCCTCAATCACTCCACGCCCGGCATATTCTGCGTGCTGGAACTTGTATCCTAGCATGTTGAAAACGGCAATATCTGATTCCGGAGCGATTCCCTTTCCAACAGAAATTACTTCTCCCATTGCTCCATTTTTTGCCATCTTGTCAAGGTTTGGAGTCTGGGCAAAATCAAGCGGAGTCTTTCCCCCTAGATCAGGATGTGGTAGATCTCCTACACCGTCAAGTAAAACATAGATAATTTTCACATTACTGCCAGATATGGTAATCCCCTTGTCTTGGTGCAAAACCAAGATCACTTTAAACTTTGCATGATGTGATCGAACACTTGTCAAAATTGCGATCGTTGAAAAGGTTTTAACTCGCACATTTTCATACTATCGATTATGGGGAGCATGAGAAAAGACTACATTTCAGAAAGATTTGTCATCGTTTCCCAAAATGACGAGCAAAACGAAGAGTCAAAAAAATGCCCGTTTTGCCCTGGCAATGAATCCATGACAAATCCTTCGCTGCTATCCCTTGTTGCAAAGGACGGCATGCTGCAGAGACTGCAGGACAGTGATGACAATTATGTGAAAAACTGGACTGTTAGGGTTTTTGAAAGCAAGGCTCCGGCAGTATCTGTTTCTGCAGAAAACTCATATTCTGATAGGCCGCTTTACAGCGAGCCTGCATACGGATATCACTATGTTGTTGTTGCAACTGAGAGACACAGGGATTCGCTATCAACCATATCATCTGAGCAGTGGTCCAACGTACTTGTGGTAATCCAAGACAGACTCAGATGGCTTTACACACAAAGAGGTGTTACGTACGTCTCAATTTACATAAACCACGGAAAAGATGCAGGAAGCCTAGTATCACATCCTCACATCAACATGGTTACGTTTTCTACAATTCCTCCGCTAATAGAACAGGAAGCAGAAGCATCGCATAGAATTGTCAATGAAAAGGGCGCATGCCCGCTGTGCCAGACGGTAAATGCTGAGACTGGGGGGCCGCGACAGGTACTGCAAACAGAAGGCTTTCTGGCATTCTGTCCGTGGGCACCGTCATATCCATACGAGTTTTGGATTTGCCCCAAAAAACACACAACAAGTTTTTCCAAAATAACACAAAAAGAAATCAACGACCTGTCCTTGATTCTGCGTGCTACACTCGGGGGCCTGACAAACAGCCTAAAAAATGTCTCGTATAATTTGGCTTTCCACCTGTCCCCTGAAAAGAAAAATAGTAGACAAATTCACTGGCACATCGAAGTCTATCCGCTGACCTCTGCATGGTCTGGACTGGAAAGGGGATACGGCATATTTCTCAATTCCATTTCTCCAGAAAAGGCAGCAGAACAGCTTGGTGCTGCATGCAGAAAGGAACTTGCTAACCTCGTCGGCATAATCTAAAATCTATTAAAAAGATCAAAAAACTGGCTTTCATACCGTTTATTTATATAATTGTTCCCGTGCATCAAGGATACTTTTAGGTTATATGCGACTCCTGTTCGTGGATTTGAGAATGAGAAATCATACGTGCCGATGTGTGTTCTGGTGTATCAATTGGCAGTGTATTACAACTGTGTGATGAATAATGACAATCCAAGATGCATCAAAAGAATGCTTTGGTAATTGATTATTTTTTGGAAAGAGTTATGTCCAAGTCTCAATTAGTTATAATCCAACATTATCTAGTTGACAGCACAAAATCGTTCGTAAAGTGGGGGATAATTTTCATCGGCAGAGTAAAAATATAATTCACTCTGATACAAAAATTTCGACGGTTTTGATGTCGACTACGGTGTGGGAAGTTCCACGATAACTATTTCAAATCTTCCTTTTTTATTCCACTTGTTTCAATCTCATGCTTTATTGATGTTGGTAAATCTTGATAATGCTCGTTTACCAAAATTTTGATTTGTTCATCTTGAATTTTTATCATTCTTAGTAATTTCCCACGCTGATGAGCATATGCGTTTTTCCAGAATCTTTCTGCATCAAATTTTCTTATCTTCTTTGGTATTGGTTTTGGTGGCAACATCTCTTGGCTAGATGCTATAGATGCTGACTGTAGCGTAGGAGATTCTGAGGAAATTTGAGTCTGAATTGTGTACTCTTTAGTGACCTTTCCTTGCTCCTCTTCAACTTTCGTTTGAGTGTGAGGCATCATTGGGGGAGTATCATAAGTGATTATGTTCGAGTTATCTTCGAATTTTTGGCTAAATGGTAAGGCAGAATCCAATATTATTCCACAAGACTTGATGCATTCAAGTTGAAGATTTAATATAGATTGTTGGTATTGGAAGATAGATTTACGAAGTTCATTGAAAAATTTGTGAACGTTCTGTTGATACATGTCATACAAATTATTTGATTCTTGCGGAATTTCTTTTTCCACACCCATGTTTTATCAGACTTTTATAAAAATAGATTGAGAGTGACTTGTAGATGTTCTTTCCAATACTTATTTTGCCCCTGTCTCATGACTGATTCCTCCACAATATCTAAGGCGCCACAAGCACATCCTTTGATGCTATCCGGGAATAATGTGCATTTGCAGGAGTCTCCATCTCATCTAAATTCAGTACGCCATGTGGCCTGACATGATTGTACCATTCCATGAACTCGGGTATTGATTTGAAATACACTATCTTTCTCTCAAAGATATCAAAGAATTTCTCAATCTTGCTGTTTGTCTGGGGATGACGGTATCTTGGCCCTTTTGATTATCTGCATCGTACGAGCCATTCTCACATATCGAGATGGCTTCATGGGATGAGACTTAAATCCTAACAAAAAGATCTGACTGTGGATTGTGATCTACAATCTTGTTAAAAATCGATGGGTTCTACAGGGTCTGAGGGTTATTTTCATTAGTAAAAAGTTATGTCTGTAGTTTAAAATGGGTTAACATCATTTCTGATTTTAAAATTCGAACATTATGTTTATCTATTTCTTTAATTCTTTGATGGTGAGGTGATTGTTTGGTAGTAAAATTGATAGAACTTATTGGAGCATCATCCAAAGGTTGGGAAGATGCTGTTGAATCCGCGGTTAACAAAGCTGGAGAGAGCCTAAAACACATTCATGAAGTAGATGTTCTTGGATTCAAAGCAAAAATAGAAAA
>JAENJF010000005.1 GCA_016844685.1 Candidatus Nitrosotenuis sp.
ATTTTGTCAAAGTAGGTGATTGCTTCGGCATGGCGATTTAGCTGGGAAAGTGATAATCCTTTTTGATACAATGCATCAGTGCTGTCTGGATTTATTGTTAGGGCTTTGTCAAAGTAGCTTAAGGCATCAGTGTGATTGTCAAGACGAGAAAGTGAGATCGCCTTTCCAAGTAGTGTATCAAAGTGATTTGGATTGATTGAGAGTATTTTGTCAAAGTAGGTGATTGCTTCGGCATGGCGATTTAGCTGGGAAAGTGATAATCCTTTTTGATACAATGCATCAGTGCTGTCTGGATTTATTGTTTTAAAACAATCAAGTGCTTTTTCGTCATATCCAAGTAATGACAAGGTTCGTCCTTTGTTACATATTGCATCAAAATGATTTGGAAAGACTTCTAATGTTTTATCATAAAACGAAATTGCCAATTCATGCATGCCAAGACTAGATAGGCAAACGGCTTTGCTGTATAATGATATCAGATTGGCAGGATTTTTCTCCAAGATTTTATCAAAATACTCTATTGCATGCTCAAAATCACGTAAAGATAATAGTACTTGGCCTTTGCGTAATACTGCCTCCTCAAAGCCAGAATCAATCTGAATAACTTTGTCTAGACATTCAAGTGCATCAGTATTTTTCCCTAATTTTAAAAGAGAAAATCCTTTGTTAAACAGAGCAAGACTGTGACTAGGATTAAACTCTAGAGATTTATCATAATATGATATTGCAATTTGATGTTTACCAAGATTTGCTAAACAGAATCCCTTGTTAAAGAGAACGTCAGTATGATGCGGATCAGTTTCCAGTGATTTATCAAAACATGTTAATGCCTCATCATAATTTTTTATTGCAGTCAATGCCAGTCCTTTGTTAAAGATAGCCTCAAAGGCATGAGAGTCACTTTCTAGTACCATATCATATAGAGCAATCGCCTCTTTGTGGTTGCCAAGCTTTGATGTGGCGATTCCCTTGTTGATTAGTAATGAATTATGATTTGGTTCTATGCCAAGTGCCTTATCAAAGTGAAAAATTGCTTCTTTGTACTGCTGTAAATTTAGTAACGCTAGTCCTTTTTTGTACAGACCATCGAAATAATTTGGATCAATTTCTAAGGTCTGATCATAGCAGGATAGTGCTTCATCATGTTTTGATAGTAGTGTAAGTGAGTCACCTTTGCTGTGCAACGCATTAAAATAATTGGGATCAATCTCTAGTACCTTATCATACAGAGCAATTGCTTCTTTGTGGTTGCCAAGCTTTGATGTGACGATTCCTTTGTTGATTAAGGAATTTAGATTATTTGGATCCGTTTTTAATAATTTATCATAAGAATTGATTGCCTTTGTATATTGATTATCACAATAATAAAAATTTCCAACAAGTAATTCCAAGTTTTTATCTTGTTTTGACTGTTGTTTTGGCAGTCGGCCTTGTAATTTCTCTCTTACTTTTAACATACTAAGTATTTTTGATTTGCTTTCAGCTGATACTATGGTAGACTCACTTGTGTTTAATTCGGTTCCTAAACCTTGATTTTCAATTAATCGTTTGATGAGGCTGTTTATGATATGCAGTTGATTTTGTATAACGTCATATGAAGACTCCATAACATTACTTTGTTTCAGAGATTTTTTCTAATATCGTAGTATTTGTTCAAAAAATTCAAACACTGTCTTATATGATTTTTTTGGTGCAGAACATATTGTTTGAGAGTAGGAATAATCCTAGTGTTATTAATAGCATATTCTGCAGCTATCAGTGCATCATATGCTGAAGAATTTGACATTAGATTGATTCCTTCAAAGATTGTTGAAAATTCGGATGGAATTATGCAGGTATTCATTACTGATGGAAGTAATATCATACCAACGAAAATAACTGATCTTACAGTAACGTCACTTGATTCTTCGATTATTCATATAGAAAAGGTAAAAGAAAGTGACTCTGGTTTCATTACTGAAGTTTTTGTAAAGACCGGCAAGCCTGGAACCACTACTGTTTATCTAGCTGCACCTGGTTTTGCTTCAAAAGATATTCCGATTACGGTTTACGGCAACAAAAACAGTGCGTCTAAACTTCTTGTAAAAATCACCCCAGATATATTTACCACGAGTGGTCTCAATGATGGATACATCTCAGTTGAACTTGCCGATGATGATGGCTTTCCTGTTATTGCAAAAGAAGATACGGTGATTTCTCTTAGTACTGCGGACAGAGAAATTGTTGATTTGGTAAATTCAAACATGGTAATCAAAAAGGGAGATTATTTTACCTATGGTAAATTTTATGTCAAAAAATCAGGAGAATCTGTAATTTATGCAACCTCACAGGGAATAGAAACTCAAAGCAGTTCAGTAACAGTAAAAGAGGATGAAGATCTTACCATAAAACCATACATTTATCCAAAGACATTATCCATACATGGCTCACCTAAAGGGTTCATTATTGTACAGTTGCAAGATTCAAGTGGAAGACCAGTAGTTGCACAAAAGGATATTACTGTTTTTTACCAAATTGCTGATTCTGATTATTCAGAGGCTACAAACATTAGTAATAATTACCAAAAGAAAGCATCGGGTTATTTTCAGATAAGTAAAGGATCTTACTGGGGATTTATACAATACTCGCTACCCCAAGGAATAGAAGATACCTATGACGTGTCAATTTCGTCACAGAATCCACTTGTCTTTGAATCAGAAGAAATCAAAGCTGAAGACCTAGAACTGATGGATGACAAGTTAGTTAAATTTGAGACAGTGCCAGTTTTGACAACTGGTAAATCAGAGTTAATTGGAGTAATTCATTTAGAAGACGAAGGCGGCCATCCAGTTAATGCGGAAAAGGATTTGGCCATAAAAATTGACTCGTCAGATATGGATTCAATTTTAGTTGATAATGTGATTGTTTCTCGTGGAGACCAGGCTGCCTTGGTTTATGGCAGAATAAGTCGCAGTGTGCCTTCGGATTTACAGCTAAGACCTGTGGTAAGCGAAGGTGAATTTACATCTGTGGATTCCTTTGGTCCTGATACAAATTCATTGGAACTGATAGTAGAGCCTCTTGTATCAGAGGTATTGACTGGGAGTAACTTTCCCCTTGTATTTTACTTGAGGGATGGAGACGAAGTCACTAGCTTTTCAGAAAATAGCGATGTTTTCATGTCTCCTAACGACTATGTTCAGATTCAGCCAAAAAAAATATTGCCAAAAGATAATTTAGTTCTGATTGATGCCAAATCAGTAAAAAAGGGAATGGCTGATCTAAAGTTTGAGGTGGGCGATTTTAAGGCCAGCCCTGTAATTGACAATCTTTCATCAGAACAGGTAGGCATGTCTTTGGATCACTCTAAAACAATTTTTGCTGGGACAAATGATGTGTTTTCAGTTCAGATTCTCAATTCAGCGGGACAGCCAACATTTGCAAATGAAGATGTTGAAATCAACGTTATTGTAAAAAACCAAGAGTTGTTTGAAATGCCATCAAAAGTAACCATAGAGAAGGGCAAATACTATAGCCTCTTTGATGTTGCGCCAAAAGGGAGTGGTGAAACCGAAGTTTCGTTGTTGGCAAAAGAGATGCCCCTAACTATAGAGAAGGTATCAGTTACAAGCCTCACACCAGAGCTTCTAATTTCTGGCCCAGCAAGCATTAATGCTACAGATACTCTTGTTGCGACACTTTCCGCAAAGGCAAATTCTCAGGCTCTTGTAGGAATGAACGTAAAATGGGAAGTAAGTGGTGGACAAATACAAATTGCTGACAGCACGACTGGTTCCACCGGAGAGGCTGGAATTATGGTTACGCCCCAAAAAAATCCACTTGTGATAACAGCGACTGTAAGTGGACAATGGTATACTTCTGCAACAATTTCAAAAACCATTAGCGTGACTAATTTAGAATCCACAGTAGCCACCGATATGGTAGAAACCAAATCATACAAAGCATTTGAAGTTTATGGAATAGATCCTGTTCTGATTATCATTCCAAGTGTGATAGGCGTAGTTGGTTTTCTACTAAAAAAGAATGGTCAGCTAAAAATAAAAAAATAAAATTTTAAGATCATAATTAGTCTAGAATTTTGTTTATTCGTGAAAACAAAAAAATCGTATGTTCAGTTTGAACATCGAATTGATTATCAGATCTAATTTTTATCTTATCATATAGGAGGTTGTGATCAAATTAGCTAATCTAAATTTTAATCATAAAATCAGGAAAAGTTGGAGTAAGATCCTAAACAAGAATGAAAAGGAAGAGAAGAACTTGTTGTTTCACTCATTATTAACTGGTGATGACATAATACTAGATGTTTGTTCTTTTGAAGAAGTGCTGCCTTATTCGTTATTGTCAGTCCCAATTTCAGCAATAACGCCCAACGATAATGTTTGGATAGCAACATCGATGTTATCAAGAATATCCGATATCACCGATAATTTGGTAGTAGTTGAAGATGAATTCCCAATAGGCACGATTAGTCCATACGAAATTATGCATGGATTACGAAAAAACCCCTCTCCCCGCTATTTGCAAGAAAATGTAACTAGGATCATGAGTGTGGACTTTTACATAGATTCACGAAATATCAGCCTCATTGATGTTTTGAGCCGAATGAACAAAACTAAAAACCCTTTTACCATAATAGAAAATGGCAAGCAGAATTTTTCTCAATTTTCAATAAAACAAGTCCTTGAGATAGGTGCTCTTTGTAAAACAGACATAACAGTATCTATGTTTCCCAAAAGGAAAATTCCCACATTCAAAAAAGAGGATAAACTCAGAAACGTGATTGAATTATTATCGGAAAATAATAACAAACTCCTATTACTTGAAAATCAAGTTTCGTTTGTGAGTCATAAAATGGTGCTTGATAAAATAAAGGATCTAAACAATGCACAAAATGAAAACATTTTAGATCTGAGTGCAAGTACGTTCAAAACAATTACCCCAACCCTAATCTCTGAAAAACTGACACTTGCAGAAATTTGTAAAATTATGCAGAGTATGGAAAATCCGTATGTCATGACATCAGATCATGTCATAACTCCTTATGACATACTGGAAGTTCTTTGCAAGGAGATGTGATGTTGACTAGTACTGCAACAAGAAAGTCGGTGAATCGTCTAAAAGAACATCTGGATATGATGAAACAGGAACTAAACATGACAAACAAGCAGATCAAACAACTTGAAAATAAAAATACTACAGAATGGGAGAGTCTTGATAAAGTAGGCGGAAGATCTATTGATGATCTAAGACAGCATGAAAATGATATTGCAAAAGAAATAGTCAAAATTCAAAAGGAAATCAAGAAATCAAGATCAAAGACTTTGCTCATAGCGGAACTTGCAGTCCTTCCCGCCATATTTTTGTTGATTTTCATGTCTGGCGTTACAGACAATCTGCTTGATTCGCCACAAAACCAAGTTACGCAAATGAAGAGCAGGTATTTTACAGAAAATTTGAAAGGCGATACAGTTGACGTATGGAAATCATGGCGCTTAACAGGTACAACGCTTACTGTAAATATTTTAAAATCTCCAAGAGTAACTGATCATCAGTTAGATGTAATTCATAATGCCGTAACTTCTGAAAAAACAGCCGAGTTTGATGACTCTATAGTTCATAAAGGACCAAGAGGATCTTCATCTGTTTATTACCAAGGGTGGGCTGGTGCGCTAAAAAGCGCTACAAACGAGAATACAGAGTATCGGATTCCAACTAATTTTGATTTTACCGATACGCAGGATGGAGTAGGTGATATCATCATAACACTTTCTAACATTAAAGATAGCGACGGATATACTGGCTATACAAAATCCATAACAGAGGAAAATGAAATTTTAAAATCATTCATAACAATTTACGACATATCAAATCTAACAGATGATCAGCTTGCAACGATTGTACGGCATGAATTTGGTCATGCGTTGGGCCTTGGACATTCTACTGCACCTGAGGATCTTATGGCACCAACAATAGACATGACAATTCCATACATTTCTGAATGTAACGTGGATGCAATAGTTGACTTGTATAACGCAAATGAAGGTAAGCAGACTGTTTGTAAGAAATAATTAGAATCCGTCTTCATTTAGTAGTAAGGCAAGTAATGCGGCCCTTGTGAACTTGCCATATTCTGCCTGCTTGAAATATTTCGCCTGTGGGGTATTATCCACATCAGTGGAAATTTCATCTATTCTTGGCAAGGGATGCATTATGATAGAATTTTCTTTCATTTTACCAACTACATCAAGTCCAATCTTGTAGCTCCCCCTCACTTTTTCGTATTCTTCCTCATCTGGAAATCTTTCTTTTTGTATTCTGGTAACATAGATAACATCAAGCTCATCGATGTATTCTTCTAGATTGGTTGATTCTTTTAGCGAAAGTTTTTTCTGGATTTCATAGATAGAGTCAGATCTGATTTTTAGAGATTCTGGAGATATCAGTCTTATATCAACATCATAGTTTGCAAGTGCATACAACAATGAGTATACAGTTCTTCCATATTTGAGATCTCCAATTATCCCAATTTTAAGGCCATCAATTTTGTTTTTTTCTTTTTTTATTGTGTAAAGATCTTGTATTGCCTGCGTTGGATGCTCCTCTGTTCCACTTCCTGCATTTATGACTGGTTTAGAGGAAATTTCTGATGCAAATCTGCTAGAGCCATCAAGTGAGTGTCTTAGTGCCAAAACATCAGAGTATATCGACATAATTCTGACAGTATCTGCAAGGCTTTCCCCTTTTTTTGTTGATGATGATGAAACGTCTGAAATTCCAATTGAGGTTCCTCCAATTAGTGCCATTGCTGCCTGAAAGCTTAGCCTTGTACGTGTGCTTGGTTCAAAGAATAGATAGCCAAGAGTTTTACCCCTTCCAAGTTCTCTTCTTTCATTTGGGTCCATTTGGATTATTTTGTCTGTTGCGGCAAAGATTTTTTCAAACTGTGGTTTTCCCAGATCCTTCACAGAAATGATATCTTTATGATAAAATTCGTTCATTTCTTTCAATGATATATACTGGTTACTATACAAAGTATTCTGATGCAGGAATCAAACCTGATTGTCAGACGCATAAAGGATGGTACCGTAATTGATCATATTGAGGGCGGGAGAGGCCTCAGGGTACTTGATGCGCTCGGCATAGATGGAAAGGACGGTAATGTAATCACAATCGCACTTAACGTTCCAAGCGGAAAATTCAATAAAAAAGACATCATCAAGGTAGAAAACAAGTTCTTGCAAGACTTTGATACAAACAAGCTTGCAGTCATATCCCCAAAGGCCACAATCAACATTATCAAGGACTATAAATTAGTAGAAAAACGGCGTGTCTTCCTTCCAAATAAAATTGAAAAAATTTTCCGTTGCTCAAATCCCGACTGTATAACAAACAGCAATGAAGATATTGAATCAACTATGGATGTAATCGATAAAACAGGCCTTGTTTTGCGATGCAAGTATTGTACAAGAATTCTTGATGTAAATCACTTGAAATATTGTTAAATTTAAAACAAGTTTTTTTTGGAATCTATTGTCCCAAGATAATAAACATCATGACTATTCCATAGATTGCGATTGATTCGACCATACCTATGAATATGAATACTTTGGACTGTAATGCTGGATTTTCGCTAATTACGGCTAAACCTGCAGAGCCTACATAGCCAAGTCCAATTCCAGCGCCACATGCTGCAAGACCAAAGGCAAGACCAGCACCTACTAATTTCATAGAGCCAAGATCACTTGATTTAGCAGTAGCTTCTTGCGCAAATGCAAATCCTGTGAATGCTGAAAGCGAAATTACTGCTGTTAAAAGCAATAATGCAAAAGGTTTCATTTTCAATTACGCTCCAAAATTTCCATTATTTAAATCATGGTGTATTTTTTTGAATTTTCTCAAGTGTTTTACTTTTAAATGATCGCAGTTCATTTTTTACTCTAGTGACCTGATTGTCATATTCTGCTTCAAGTGATCTGCTTGCATCATCAAGCAATTTTTTGATATCTTCTTTTGCCATTACTTTCTCTTCTCCATTGCTGCCTTGACTTTTTTTAATCTTGCGAATTCTTCCCTTTCTCTTTCCTCAAGCGTAGATAAAATGAATTTTATGCGTAATCTGTACTGTGGAATGATGACGTTTTCTAACGCGTTTAGTAGTTTTTGTGTCTTTTCAAGCGCCTTTGCTAAAGCAAAAATAGAATTTTCATATTCTGCTGCCTTGCATATCTTTGGGAGTAGAGCTTTGATTTGTTTTGCTGCTCTATCTATTGAGGAATTGGTATCGGCAAATCCATAAGGCATTGATTTTGTGTCCTTTTCTGTAACATTTAGTGTTGGAATCGATACGTCAACAATTCGCTTTATTTTTGTGTCAACTTCCATGACTGCAGGTGTAGATTGTGCAACTGAATCAACTGTAGTAGTTCCAAGTGAAAGATACGCATTGTTTACAGATTTATAGACATCTTGAAGTGGCTCCCAAATTCCGCCTCTTGCCTTGTTTGCCTCTGTAATCATTTCTTCAATGTTTCTGAGCAAAACTTTTCTTTTATCGTCAAGAATTTTTTGTACCATTGTGGCAACTTGACTTGAGCGTTTGTATTTTAGCAGCTCAATCTTTGTTGCTGCAACATTTTGTCCAAACGACATTTAGTTATCGTTCCTTGTAGTGCTGGTCGATAAACTTGTCTTTTACCTTGATTAGTTCATTCTTTGGTAATAATGATACAACTTTCCATTGCAGTGAAAGGGTTTCCTCAATTGTTCTATTTTCGTCTACTGCCTGAGTCAGAAAGTCTTTTTCAAAGGAATCGCCAACCTCCAAGTATTTTAGATCAACTCCAGTGAGGCCTGCTTTTCCAACAATTCCTGCCAATGCACGAACTTCTTGTGATCTTGAATAAGCGTCATAGTTCTGGTTTGAGATTTCCTGATGATCCGCTCGTGTTTTTCCTTCACCAATACCGTCCTTCATTATTCTGCTGAGGCTCATGAGTATATTGACTGGTGGGTAAACTCCTTGTCTAAACAAATCTCTTCCAAGGACAATTTGTCCTTCGGTGATGTATCCAGTAAGATCGGGAATTGGATGAGTAATATCGTCTGATGGCATTGTTAAAATTGGCATTTGGGTTACGCTTCCCTTTCTTCCATGCAATCTTCCTGCTCTTTCATAAATTGTTGAAAGGTCAGTGTACAGGTATCCAGGGTATCCTTTTCTTCCCGGCACTTCTTCTCTCGCTGCACTGATTTCTCTTAATGCCTCTGCATAGTTTGTCATGTCTGTAAGAATTACTAGTACGTGCATACCAAGATCATATGCGAGATATTCTGCTACTGTTAATGCAACACGTGGCGTAATTATTCTTTCAATTGCAGGATCATCTGCTAGATTCAAAAACAATACACTTCGCTTTAGTGCACCTGATTCCTCAAGGCTTCGCTTGAAATATTCTGCTTCAGAGTACTGCACTCCAATTGCCGCAAACACGACTGCAAATTCATCTGTGGTTCCAACGACAGATGCCTGTCTTGCAATTTGTGCTGCAAGAATGTTGTGTGACATGCCAGAGCCTGAAAATATTGGAAGTTTTTGTCCTCTGACTAGTGTTAACATTCCATCTATAACAGAGACTCCAGTTTGGATAAAGTCTCTTGGATATTCTCGTTGTTCTGGGTTCATTGGCTCCCCGTTTATGTCTAAAAATTTAGAGGCGATTGGATCTGGTAATCCGTCAATTGGTCTGCCAAGGCCATCAAATACTCTTCCCAAAACTTCTTCAGATACTGGCATCTCCATCATTTTACCCATAAACTTGGCACTTGTTCCAGAAATTGAAAGACCTGTTGTTCCCTCAAAGACTTGAACTATTGCTTTGCCGTTACCTACTTCGAGTACCTTACCTAGTCTTCTTTCTCCCTCAGTGGTTTGAATTTCAACAAGTTCATCAAATGCTGCGCTCTCTACTCCGTCTACTACGACTAATGGGCCTTTGATTTCTGCAATTTTGCTATATTGCACTCCGCCTTGTGTGCTCAATTTGTAACTTTAACTCCAATTTTTTTGAATTCGTCGGTAATTGTTGTTTCAATTTGGTCTAGTTTTGCAATTTGATCATCAGGAACTTCCATTCTTGCTTTTAGTAGTGTTGCAATTACTGGCATTGCTCTAATGTCTGCAAGTGATACACCGTCATTTAGTGCTTTTTGTCCCTGTCTGTAGAATTCAACAAGTAATTTCAATAGTTTGAATTGTTTTTGTGGGCTGCAGTAGGTGTCTACATCGTCAAAAGAATTTTGCTGCAAGATTCCAATTTTGATCATTCTTGCTACTTCGAGAATCAGTTTTTCCTCGTCTGGAAGCGCCTCGGGGCCTAGCAGTCTGACAATTTCCTTTAGTGTGTCTTCTCTTTGTAAAATTCCATATGCTTCACTTCTTAGCTCAAACCATTCTTTGCTTATGTTTTCTCCCCACCACTTGCCAATATCTGATAGATAACCAGAATAGCTGCTCATCCAGTTAATTGATGGATAGTGTCTTGAATATGCTAATTTTGCATCTAATGCCCAGAAGGTTTTGATGAATCTCATGGTGTGTGTTGTGACTGGTTCGGTAAAGTCTCCGCCTGACGGGGAAACTGCTCCGACAAGTGTTACAGAGCCGTCACGGTCTGGACTTCCAAGTGCTCTGACTCGTCCTGCTCTCTCATAAAATTCTGCTAATCTTGATGCTAAATATGACGGATAACCTTCCTCTGCTGGCATTTCTTCTAGTCTTCCACTCATTTCTCTTAGTGCTTCTGCCCATCTGCTTGTAGAATCTGCTACCAGAACTACGTCTTTGCCCATGTCTCTATAATATTCGGCAATTGTAACTCCGGTGTAGATGCTCGCTTCTCTTGCAGCTACTGGCATGTTACTTGTATTTGCAACAAGAACTGTTCTGTCCATGAGTGGCTTTCCAGTACGTGGATCCTTGAGGTGTGGAAATTCTACTAGTACTTCGGTCATTTCGTTTCCTCGTTCTCCGCATCCAATGTAAACTACAACTTGAGAGTCAGCCCACTTTGCAATTTGGTGCAATGTGACTGTCTTTCCTGTGCCAAATGCTCCAGGAATTGATCCTGTGCCTCCTTTTGCAATTGGGAAAAATGTGTCAATTACGCGTTGTCCTGTGAGAAGTGGAACTGTTGGATCGTATCTGCTCTTGTAAGGTCGTGGCTTTCTTACGGGCCACATGTGATACATTTTGATTGGAATTTTACTTTCATTTGTTGTTGCAAGTTCTGTTTCTAAATCATAGTCACCTTCGCTTACAATCTTGGTTATTTTTCCTCCCCGATGATCCGGTGGAACCATTATGCTATGATCAATTAGGTCGGTTTCTTTGACTGAGCCAATCACGCTTCCTGGTTTTACTTCGTCGCCTGTTTTGACAAGAGGCTTGAACTTGTATTTTTTTGTCATGTCAACTGGAGTTGTCGTGATTCCTTTTCCTATGAAGGAGCCAGACTTTGCGGCAAGATCTTTTAGTGGTCTTTGAATTCCATCATAAATTTGGCCAATGATTCCAGGTCCAAGCAATACACTTAGTGGATTGCCAGTTCCTATGACTGGTTCTCCCGGTTTTAATCCGCTGGTTGATTCATAAACTTGAATGAATGCAGTATCTCCAGTAAGACGAATTACTTCGCCGATAAGCTTTGCATTGCCGACGGATACTGTTTCGTACATTTTTGCATCCGACATTCCGTCTGCTCTGACTGCAGGTCCACTAACCCAAATAATTTTGCCTTTTGCCGCCATACCGGTTACCTACCGAATTTCGATGCAATATCTTTCCTTATTAAAGGCTTCAGGCGTTCAAGTCGTGCATCTATCGTATTATCAAATTTCATAGTACCATCTTTTGATTGGACTTTAATTCCTCCAAGACAATCGATCACATCCTGTGATAGTATAGCGCCTGGAAATTTTGATAATAATGATTGCACAACTGATTTGTCTTTGGAATTTGTTTGAATTGTGATATCAGGAGTTCCAATTGTATGAATTGATTCTTTTAACATTGATGAGATTAATTTGGAATAGTCGCTGTTGCGATCTGCATCTTGAATTTTCTTTATTGCCTTAACAAAGACTTTCTCGATTGATTCTTCAATTAGTACGAGTTGTTTGTTTCTAGAAGCTAGATCGGCGTTACCGACAATTTGCTTTTCAAGCTTTTCTGCCTCCTTTTTGCCTTCAGATATGATCTTGTCGTATTCTTGTTCAAGTGAGACATGCGAGTTTGACAGTGCGTCTTGAGATGACTTTAAGGATTCTTTCAGGCTTGAGAGGATCTGTTCTTCTGTATTGTGAAGGATTTTTTCTACAGTTCGCTCTATTGCAGAATCAGAACCCATTATTTTAGCCTTAAACCTAATAGATTTTAATGTTTGGAAAGATTTTAAACTCCTCTACAAAACGATAGATTGTCTTGGTAGTAGCTGATCTAAAACTTGGAAGTGTAATTTTACCTAGAGCCGAATCTCCCCAGGTAGTTTCTCGACTTGCCGAGTTTGAGTGGTTTCATAATATAGAGACAGAAAATGATTTAGTAACACCAGAAATTGATGATTTGCTTCTTAGGGCTCAAAAAATGTACCAGTCAGTTGATGATGTGATAAAGGGCCTACAAATTCCACTTCAGGTTGGAATTATGGAGATTCTCTTCAAGGGAGTTGTAATTAAAAAGAAGCAGTATGAGTTAGACGAGGTTGAAACAATCATTTCCGATTTGGAGAAAAAAGGTCCAACTACAATAGAAAATGCTGCTAAATTACTTGGTGATCATGCAGCAACACAGCATTCCATTGAGGAGTATTCAACAATTAAGGAAACTCTCGGTGTTGTAAAAAAGCTCAATGTAGATCTTGGCGGATTTGGCCTAATGAAATATTTTTACACAAATCTTTTTGTGATAAATTCTACTGAGTATGATGAGATTTCTCGCACACTAGAAGAAATTGTAATTTACAAGTATGAATTAGAGTCAAAAGACAAAATCGCAATCTTGGTAATTTCTGATGCAGGTCATTCCGATAAGGTTCTCAAGGTTTTACGTGCGTTCAATGCAAACCCATTTGTCATTCCACAGGGACTTCCACAGATACCTAGTCAGGCATATTCATTAATTGAATCAAAGCTTGCAGAGCTGATAAAAAAAGAAAAATCCCTTTCAGGAGATATTGCAAAAGTAAAAAAATCAATTCGTCGCGATATTTTGTCATTGCATGAAAGTGCGTTTATCGCAAAAGAAGTTCTTGAGACGTTACGCAAGCCTGGTGGAACAAAAAGATTTGCAGTAATTCATGGGTATATTCCAAAAAACATGGAACCCAAGTTCAAAGAAGTCACAAAACAATGGATGTCAGTAACAGAAGACATTACAGATCCAAAAATGCTTCAAAATGCACCAGTTCTGTTTGAAAACAAAAGATTTGTTAGAACTTTTGAAGTGATTACACAAAGTCAAGGAATTCCAAAGCGAGGAGAGGTAGATCCAACCCCAATGATTGCCCTCATGTGGCCAATATTCTATGGAATCATGTTTGCAGACTTTGGACACGGTCTTTTGCTTATGGGCCTTGGTTTGTTATTCAAAGTAAAAGGACAGGGTAACCTCTCAAGGTGGGGAATGCTAATTGCTATTTCTGGCGCATCTGCTGCAGTTGCAGGTGTTGGTACTGGTGAAGCCTTTGGATTTCATTTGATACATGTTGGACCAATAGAGTCACTCCTAGAAGGACCGCTAAAGCCAGTGTCTTGGTTAGTTGGAGTAATCAGTGTTGCTGAACTAACTTTCGAGCAGGTAATTATAATTCTCAAAGTCTCAATATTTTTGGGAGTAATTCATCTGGTTTGGGCATTCCTACTTCGCATTAGAAAATTAAGAAAAGGAGGACACAAAACCATGATGATTACAGAGGCAATACCAAACTTGACTCTTTATGGCGGAATTGTTGTAATCATGATGGCTGGAATTGGTTCTAGTTATGATGTCATGAACATGTATTCTCGTTCACATGATGAAGTAGTTCCATGGGTAACCGTATTCTTGGGTGATTGGGCTCGAGTATGGATTGTTACAAGAATTGCAGGCATAATTGTAATTGGTTCTATAGCAACCATGATGGTTGGTGGAATTTTACATGCAAAGCGTCATCCTGAAGATGGTGGAAGTGCAATTAACGTAGTAATAGAGGTGTTCCTTGGAAAAACAGTAGAGTGTCTTTCTCACACACTCAGCTATGCACGAATCGGCATCATGCTTTTGGTACACGCTGCACTATTACTTACAGTAAATAATGCATATCAATCACTTGGAGGCTCCTCATCTCCTGGCGCAATGGCAATGATAATTGGCGGAAATCTTGGAATTATGATGATTGAAGGATTAATTGTATACATCCAGTCACTCAGGCTTCACCTGTACGAATTCTTTACAAAGTGGTATGACGGTGGGGCACAGCCATTCAGACAAGTTGTCCCAGAAATGTTGTACAACCAGCTAATCTGGAAACGCAAATAATCAGACAACTGGCAGTTCTGGTTTATTTCCCCATTCTCCCCAAGATCCAAGGTACACTCTGACATTTTTGAATCCAAGTCTTTTCAGAGCCAGAAAAGAGTTTGCTGCACGGTATGCGCCTTGGCAATAGGTGATAATTTCTGTATCTTTTGGAAATTTGTATAATTCAGAGAGCATAGTTTGGTCTTTGAGCGTTCCATCGTTGGAAAGGTTGAGGTTCCAATCTATGTTAATTGCATTTGGGATGTGGCCACTCCTTGCTGCCCGGATCACCATCCCATCATATTCTTCCTTTGATCTTGCATCTATGATTGTTAGTCTGTCTAGGTTTTCTTTGATGTATTCGTATCCTGTAATGATATCTTGATTGATTTTGCCAGAAAATTTTTTTGGTGTAAAACCATTTGATTTTGTTTCAAGTGGACGGTTTTCTGCCTTCCATTTTTTCATTCCGCCATCAAGCATGAAGGCTTGATTGTGTGAAAAGTACAGTAAAAGCCAGACTCCGCGTGCTGCAAGCATTCCTGAGATATCATCATAGAATACTGCTTTTGTCGACTCGGTAATTCCTACAAATGAGAGAATTTTTTGGCTTTGTTCGTTGAAGGACTGCAAGCCCTCCTTTGATGTGTCAAACCAGTGGAATGCAAAAAGATCTAAGTTTACTGCCCCAGGAATGTGTCCTTGTGAATATTCCTTGTATGATCTTGTATCAACCAATATGAGATTTGGGTTATCAAGTTCTTTTGCAAGATCAGTTGTTGTAATTATCATGATTCAACTGGAATAAGGAAACGTAAACTCATTATTATATAAAACAAAAAGGAAAGAAAAGTTTGAGTTTTTTTACTCGTTTACGTATGCTCTTTCGCCGTGTTGTGCTAGATCGAGTCCAATCTCTTCTTCTTTTGGAGTGACTCTGATTCCACCTGGCCAAACTGCATCCATCACTTTGAGTATGATGATAGTAACTCCAAAGGAGTATCCTACTGACATCAATGCTCCTATGATGTTCATAGCTTGTTGCTCGTAGCCTTCTGGTGTTCCAGTCCATGCGCCTATGCCTACACCTGTATCCCAGACGTGTGGGCTAGCAAGTGTTCCAGTCAAGATTGCGCCTGCGAAACCACCCATTCCATGTACTCCCCATACATCGAGTGCGTCATCCCACTTGCGTGCGTTCTTGAATGCAACACATCCATAACAGATTGTTCCTGCGGCAATACCAATTATGATTGATGCCATAGGACCTACGAAACCTGAGGCTGGCGTGATTGCGACTAGTCCAGCAACTGCACCTGATGCAGCGCCAACTATACTTGGCTTACCAGTATGAGCCCAAGCCATTAACATCCAAGTTAATGAGGCCATAGCTGTAGCTGTATTTGTCACAGTCCATGCACTAACAGCAACACCATCTGCAGCTAACTCGCTTCCTGCGTTGAATCCAAACCAACCAAACCAGAGCATACTCGTACCAAGTATGACCATTGGAATATTGTGTGGTTCCATTGGAACCTTGCCATATCCAAGTCTTCTTCCAAGAACTAGTGCTCCTGCTAGAGCAGAGAATCCTGAAGTGACGTGTACGACAGTACCTCCTGCAAAGTCAAGTGCAAACGACGGTTTGAGATCTTTATTGAGGTCTATTGAACCTCCTCCGATGAACCCCCCGCCCCAAACCCAATGTGCTATTGGATCGTAAACGAAGGTTGCCCATAGAAGGATAAAGATTACAAAGGCGCTGAACTTGATTCTGTCAATTATTCCACCAATGATTAGAGCTGGTGTGATAATTGCGAATGTCATCTGGAACATCGAGAACAGCATATGTGGAATTGTTCCTGGCCATGATGTGCTACATATTGCGTCTGGAGATATAACATACGGAGATCTCGTACTGTAGTAAACTTGGTCTGTACATGCACCAAGTGCACCAAGTGGTGCATAATGAGACACCTTGTTTAGTCCCACATAATCTAATGCACCCATGTACTTGTTTGCATCAGATGTATTTGGACCAAAGGCAATTGTATAGCCCCAAAGTACCCATTGTACTGAGATTAGACCCATTACGATAAGGGTCATTCCAAGGACGTTTACCATGTTCTTCGATCTTGCTAAACCGCCATAGAAGAAAGCCACACCTGGTGTCATAAAGAGTACCAATGTTGTCGCTGTCAATACCCAAGCGGTATCACCGTTATCAATTCTACATGGTAACATACCTCCACTTCCGTTGTCATACCAACATTCGCTAGCATTTCCAGTGTAAATTCCACTAGTTCCTTTTACGTAACCGTCCATGCCATCGCCCACACTTTGAGCAAAGGCCTGAGACAGTACGCCTGCGGATGTTGCGGCAACTGCTACCACAAGTAATAGAGCATACTTGTGATTCCTTGTCTTCATTGCAGGTTTGAAAGTTGAAAATTATTTAAGGATAGAGAAGTTTTAAGCCTAAAAAACGTAAATTGTTAAATATTTGACTTCTAGGATAATAACACAGAATCATGAAATTATGTTACATAATGGGGAGATTATTCTGAAAGATACACCAAGACTTGCAATTTTTGAGACCTTCAAAACAAAACAAGAAGAGCTAACAGGCGAGGCACAAAGACAACGAGCAATAATTGTGAATCTGGCAACGCAAAACAATCCTTCCCAGATGACCAGAACCGCACTTGCAAAAAAAATTGCGCGTGAAAATGGGACCATTTGGAAGAACATTTACTCTGGGATATTTCGCGACCTTGATGAAATACTAGTTCCGATGGGAATCGTAGTTGAAGCAGGAAGATTACCGCTGAAACGAGGGCCAAAAGCATTACAAGAAAAAGGAATTCCCTATTATCATCTGACCCAGAAAGGTCTTTTGGTTTCACTTGCACTTGACGAAATTATTGGTAGGGAGAAAATTTTAGAGAAATTTTTTGCAGAAGCCAAAAACATTGATAAAGATTTTCAAGAGGGGATTGAAACTTTGCTAAAATTTGTTCCGCGATTTATCTATTCGCTGTTCAAGGGTTATGTCAAGTCATATTGTGATGGTAGATTAGATAATCCGTTACCGTTGGATAAGACTCGATTCATAGAGGCGTCAGAGGAAATAATTCGGATTCAGAAGGAATTCCTTGAGAGTTTTGTTAACATGGGAAAAACAGAAAAGGAAAAAACTCTAAATTTTCTAAAAAATGTCAACTGATTTTCAAAGTTATACGAATTTTTCCCAAACATTAAAATCTATTAAGCAAACACGGCAAACTTATGGGTTCTGGAGGTTCACAAAAGGTTTTTTCTTCAGTAAAGTCATTTAGCCAAAGAGGAAGGCTCCTAACCAAAGCCGAGCTGCAGACCTTGGCAGAATCGCGTGATTTGGAGGAACTCGTAACAAGAATAAAGAACACGAAATACGCCGATGCAGTGTCAAAGCTTCAAAAGCCACTTACCGCAGGAAAAATAGAGTCTGCCCTAAGAAGCAAGCTTGCAGATATTCACTATTCCATTGCAAGAACTGCTGGTCAATCTGATGTTTTGGATGCATATTATTTGAAATTTATAATATCTGACTTGAAACTAGTCCTAAAAGGAAAGGCACTTGGCAAGTCCCAAGAAGAGATAGAGCCGCACTTGAATTTGCATGCAGAAGAACTGATAAACCAACGAGATGTCATCCTAAAGGCCCTAGTAGCAAAGGACTTGGAGGAGGCAGTGGCAAGTCTTGGTACAATTGAGTTTGGAGACGAGGTTGCAAAGGCAGTAGCCCTGTATAATGACAAAAAAAATGTCCAGGTTTTTGACGTGTTCTTGGATAAAATTTTGTATCAGCAACTTGGCAGAGCAATTAGAAATGCTCAAGACAGAGATTTGATGCGACTTGCCGGAATGGATATTGATTTTTACAACATACTAAGTATCGTTAGAGGAAAGTTTTGGGGACTTGATGAAGAACAGATAAAGAATCTCATTGTAACCCACACGCCAAGCGTACCAAAGGACCTTCTTGGCAAGATGATGTCTGCAGATTCTGTAAAAGGTGCGCTGGATGAGCTTGCAAGTACCCGATACAGTGGATTGATACCACAGACAGAAAACGACATTGAGGCAATCTCTGAATTTGAGCATGCATTTGAGATGGCAATCTGCAAGGCAGTAAACAGATCATTTTCCAAGATGTTTAGCTTTTCAACAATTGTGGGAATAACAAAGCTTACCTCATATGAGGTTAGAAACATTGCGGCAATTGCGTTTGCCGTGGAGCAAAAGATTTCTCCACAAACGACAATGTCAAGGCTGATAATAGAACCAGACGAATAATCGCTCTGCAATTATATATAGTAAAACCACCGTACGTTCAACATGATCAAGATTCACAAAAAAAAGACAGACATTACAACCGAGATATTGGTAAATACGGTTTGGGTTAGTACCTTTCTTGCATTGATTCTTACAATTCCAGCACTTGGAATATTTTTGGGAATTTATTTTACAACGTCAAACCTTGTGGTTGGGGCAATAGTTGGCTTTGGTGTACATTTTGTGACACTTGCCTTTTCGGATAGAATTTCAAAGGCCATAACTAGGATTCTAAGCTAGACAATGAAAATCGAGGGAAAGTTCCAATGATGGGCGATAGAGATTATAGAAAAACAGTCACTAGTGCAATAGATGCCATTACAAAAGAGGTAGAACCCCAAGTAATAGATCCAAATGATAGTAAGACAATTTTTCTACATGAGGTGGTACACTGTATGAGAAGATCCTATTTTAATAGATTTGACAGAATAGAGCAAGAAAACAAGAGTTTTGGGAATTTGTTCGGAGGTCTTATTAGAAAATTGCCTTATGGTTCCAAAATAGGTCAGTTTTCCATTGATGAGATAAACCTCAAGGGTCAGCCAGACATGATAGTGGACGATGTTGTGATTATCTTCAAGACAGTTCCCGCCTCCCCTGAGATTCCATTTGCGAGCGATATTTTGCATCTAAATGCGTGTTTGTGGATTTTTAACAAGTCTGAAGGGGTTTTAATTTACATTACAGATGATGGAAAAGAATCATCATTTGCGCTAATCAGGGAGAAGAAAATGTTTGAAGAGGTAATACGTCGAGTGCGAGTTTTTAGCAATCTGATAAGTGATAAAAAGGCTCCAATTTTAGAACCATCTTCAGAGTGTTCAGGCTGTCAGTATTATGAACGCTGTTTCATAAAGAAGTATGAGGGGAAGCAGTTCTCACTTACAGAACTGTTTGGAAAGAGAAAAGACTAAAAAGAATGAAAGATCTTTGGATCTTTTGGTTTATTCGATTGATTCGGGATGACCCTTGCCACGTAATGCAAATAATACTACTGCAAAGGCAATACCTACGCCAATCACTGAGCCATATGCTGCTAATGCTGCTTCTGCCATTTGCTTGCAATCATCCCTCGAATCATATATAACTTCTCTAAAAAATTTTTTTATACAGACAAATTATCATAATTTTATGATTTTATGATACAGTAAGCTTGGTTTTAAGCTCATGAAAGGTAGAATCAAGTTCCTCCATTTCATTGTTAAACAGCTCAACCATTTCCTTTAGTAGAACCTTTTGTTGTTGGGCCTCCCTGCTCTCTCCCCTTAGTCTATGGATTGCTTTTTCAAGATTTGGTATTCTCTGGTTTAGTAGACTAGTTAGATCAAGCAAGAATGCTTCAAAACTTTTTAGATCATTTGAGAGTGCTGAATCTGCTTTTTTGAGGTTTTCTGCATCATCTTCGTCAACAAATTCGCTTAGGCGGCCTCTTAGAATTCTCAATTTTGTTTCGGTTTCTGAAAGTTTTTCCAAGTTGTTGTTTATTGAAAGTGAGGAATCGTCTATTTTGTCAGTTTCCAGCTCCAGTCTACCAAGCTCATCGCTCAGATAGTTTGTCATTTTTTTGACCAGCTGTCCTTGTTTGTGCGCCTCTTGCTGTTCTTGCACAACATCGTCTTTTAGTCTTTGAAGACTCGTGATTTCATTATTGAGAGTTCTAGTTATTTCTAAGAGGGATTCTGTTGCATGAATCAAATTATTTACAGAGTAGGAGCTTAGTAACAATCTGTTATTTTTGGCCCAAAAAACATACTAAATCTATGTTTGTCTATATTGAACGATCTTTATTTTGTGAACTCAAATGGAGTGATATTTTCCTGACCACTTGTCATTGAGCTCAAATTATAGTAGGCCTCTCCTTTGACTGTCCACTTTGCGGCATCATTTGATATTGCTGACCAAAACTCTGGTGCATTGCCAGTGTTCTTTATTGTAATTTTTTCACCTATTATCTGTGGGTTATTACTTAGAATGGTAAAGTAGTTTGACACATCAACCATTCCTTCTGGCCTCTGTCCAATTTCTCCCGTTGTTATTCTATCTCCGCCTTCATAGATTTCGTATTTGATTAGTTGTAAAATGATAGACTTGTAGTTTAGATTTGTGACTTTGAAATCAACTTGTATGGTTACTTGCTCGTCTGTAACCTCAATCACAGATAGTTTATCAAGCTCAATTTGAAGAGGTATGACCTGAATTGGTGCTGGCGAGAGCTTTCCCAAACCGTCCTTTGATATGTCGTTGATGAACTGTGAGCCTGAAAATGCAATAAATCCTATTGTTCCTGCAAGTACTGCTGCAATTATTACAAGAAGAAGCCTAGAGTTCAACAATAATTTTTGTTGTTGCTATCTATCTAAACGTTAAGATGAAAGTTTCTGTTCAGAAGTCGAAGTTTCATTACTGAAATCCCGGCTTTTGAACAGAATCTGATGAAATGCTTATAGCGATAATTTTTTTGTAAATAATGATGCAATATTTTCAGGCGGTCAGAATTGGAAAGGAACGGTCAAGCAAATCACAGATGCTTCTTTTCAAGCTTGGCGGATTTGCAATGCTGACTCTAACTACAAAAAAGAAAGACGGACAGTTTTTTCCTATTGGTGAAGAAGATCTTGTTGCAGTGATTCACACCGCTGATGGATATGTTACCATACTGGTTGATTCAGAAGGATACACAAAGGCACAGTCAAAGGCGCTTGAAAAAGATGCTGCAATGAAAATTTTCAAAAAAGCAAAAGAGTCAGGAATAGAAGAGTACGCAGGGAAAAAAGTGGAAATTTGGACAGAGCAGTATCTAACTGTACAAAATGAGTTAAAGTGATTTTAGATTATGATTTCGGTTCCAACTGGTAAGCCCTTAATTGCCTTTTCTAAAATTGAAATATCTGCCTTGATGACACGTGTCTTGATTTTAGAGCGCTCAATTATTTTGAGTGCCACTATGTCCATTAGGTCATAACCACCTGCAAGAGAATCCTCATGCACTAAAATATTGCGTAAATTCCTTAGTTCGATTCTTTTGAATTTTTTTGCCTTTGGGTTTTTGTTTGGATCTGAATCGTAAATTCCATCGACATCTGTTGCATTGAGAAATTCTGATGCCTGTACCTTTTCAGCAATCAATGCGGCAGTGCCATTTGTGCTTTGTCCGGGATGTAGCCCCCCTGCTACAACAATTAGTCCGCTGTCTACTGCGTGTCTTGTCTCTGTGAGAGTAATTGGTGGGTGCGGATAGGCCTTGTCTTTTAGGGCATAGATTAGGAGTTTTGCGTTAAGCCTTGAGACTTCAATTCCCAGCTCGTCAAGGGTTGACTCGTCTGCACCAGAAGACCTAGCATGTGAGATGTAGTGTCGTGCAATTTTGCCCCCCCCTGCCACTATGATTGGCTGGCAGATCTTGCTAATTTTTACAAGAAACGTTGCGTAGTCTTTGAGCAATTTTTCGTTGTTTTCTATTCCAAAGATTCTTCCAGAAAGTTTGATTACAATTCTTTTTTTTGCCATCTAATCACCAAGAATCGATTTTGCTGCAATTTCAACTTTTTTTCTGTATTGTGCGGGGGTATAGATTCTCACAATGTTCATGGTTCCTGCTATAGAGGAGACCACAGGTATTTTTGAAAATGGGATTTCCTTAATTGATGATTTTGTCGCGCCTTCTGTGACCAGTATGATTGACTTTGATTTTTCCTTAGACGGAGTAAGCGGTAACGATGAAGTAGTTGTAGTATCTACAAATATCTCGTTTATACTAACTTTGGATCTTCTTGCAATATTCTCCTTTAGCTTGTTTTCTTGGGATTTTGTAAATTTTTTGTCTGTTAGTTGCTCGTAGACACATTTTAGCAGTTTGCGATTTTGATAATCCTCTGCAAACTGCTTTGCTCTTTTTAGCTCGTCTGTGTCTGTAGATAAGGAAAGAATTTGTGATACGACGAACTCGTCTGTTAGCTTGACGTATTCATCTAGATTTAGTGTGGTAAGATTCAGCTGGTCGTCTGCCAATCTAATTGATTCTAACATCATTACCTCTGCTGATCTTACAGTTTTGTGAAAGTAGACTGCCTTGAACATTTGGTACCTTGACAGAACCATTGATTCAAACGAATACAATGCAGACCTGTCAAGTGCAAGCCTGCTTTTGTATACATCAAGTGACTGGATGATTCTTTGATGATCTATTTTTGCATGTTCTGCCCCGGTAAAATAGCCGTCCCGTTGCAAATAATCCATCATGTCTGCGCTAAGCGAGCCTGAGACAATTTCGTTAACGAATCTGTATTTAGTGTCACCAAAGGCAAGCTTTGTTATGAATTTTTTATCAAATCCCGACTTTGAGAGTGTATCTCCAATTTCGGATTTTAGTATGATGTTTTTCCCCATTTCCTCATGTGAAATTTTTCTTTTTGCCTGCAATACCTCCTCGAACAGATGTGAAAATGGCCCGTGTCCTACATCGTGGAGTAATGCTGCAAGTCGGATATTTTGTATTTGATCTGGATTTAGGAGTCCTTTTTCTTTTAGTGCATTTGCTGCTTGGCCTGCAATATGCATTACACCAAGCGAGTGCTCAAATCTAGAATGTTGTGCACTTGGATAGGTAAGGTGTGCACCTGAGAGCTGCCTTATCCTTCGCAGCCGCTGAAAGATTGGTGAATCTATTATCTTTAGTTCTATTTCATAGACTCGAATAAAGTTGTGAATTGGATCTACAATATCAAGAAATTGTTTCATAGATTTGCAATCTTTTTTGAAAGTATTTCCATTATGGATTTATGAACCTCTTCTCTTGGACGTAAAGCATCAACTAGTTTCCAGTCTAGATTTTTTGCAAGCTTTCTGTAGGTTTTTGAGATTTGTTCTAGGAATTTACGGTCTTTTTCGAACTTGTCCCGTTTTGATTTTTTACGACTAAAGGATTCTTTTTGGGATACATCAAGCACTATAACCAAATCTGCTTTAGGAAGACCATCATCCAAGTTTTGAAGCCATTTCAAATTAAGCTGATTTACAAGACCATAAACAAGATTCGATTGATAGTATCGATTCATGATTAGAACAGAGTTTTCAGAATGTGCCTTTTTGATTTCTTGTAGTTTTTCCCATCTGTTTGCAGCCAAAAGGCAGTGAATTACTTGTGGTGGGAACTTTCTTTTTCCATGAAGAAAATTATCAATTTCTTTTCCAAGCGTGGTCGTATAGTCAGGAAAGCTAAAAATTTTTGTCTTTAGCTTTCTTACTTTTAGCGCCTTTGCCAAAAGCTCAGACTGGGTTTTTTTTCCTGCCTGATCACTTCCCTCAATTACGATAATCAATTGTAATGAGATGAAATCCCAGCAATTAAAAAGCTATCAAAATTTATAAAAACGGGGTGAGAAGACCACCGTATTTATCCGGTGGATGAATCGCAGGTAATTGCATAATAACCATCTTGCTAAATACAACAAATTTAACAAAACACCCAATGTCAGAGATAGGCAAAATGGAAGAA
>JAENJF010000084.1 GCA_016844685.1 Candidatus Nitrosotenuis sp.
TTATATGATGGGTGGAATACACACCAATATTGATGGCGCAACTGAGCTAACGGGCGTTTGGGCTGCAGGAGAGGCTGCATGCAATAGTGTCCATGGTTCAAACAGGCTAGGTGCCAACTCTACATCCGAATGCATTGTTTGGGGCAAAATTACAGGAGCGCTTGCCGCAAAACATGCAATGAACAGCAAACAATCATCGCCATTTCCACATCACTTGGTTACCCTGGAAGAAACAAGAATCTACGATGGAATCTTTAGAGGTCAGGGAGAATACAATCCATACGAGATACGACAGGAATTAACTGATATTATGGATGACAAAGCATACGTGTTTAAAACGGAAGCAGACCTAGTTGAAGGACTCAAAAAATTACGCGAGCTTAAAACTAGAACTTGGAAACATGTAGATGATAAAGCAACGGAATACAACACAAACTTTACAAATGTTATGGAGCTTGATTCCATGTTCCGAGTTTCTGAAGTTGTACTGGTTGGAGCAATTAACAGACGTGAATCACGTGGATCTCACTCAAGACTCGATTATCCACAAAGAGACGATGCGAACTTTTTACATCACACACTTGCTTACTATGATCCAAGGGAGCCAATCATGAAAAAACATCCAGTCACCATAACAAGATACCAGCCTGTGGAGAGAAAATACTAGGATGAAAAGAAACGAAAACAGGGAAGGAATCAAGGGAATGGCAAACCCTGGCCGATATGGAATAGAACGAGTTTCATATTGGCTAATGAGAATAACTGGATTGGGCCTGCTTGCATATCTTATTGGCCACATTTATGAAACAAGTTCTATACTAAACGGAAAATCTGTATGGGACTCGATGCTACAGCTAACACAAACAACACAAGGACACGTAATACTCACACTGGTCATTGGAATGTGCGTGTTTCATACTGTAAATGGAATACGATTGATGCTTGGACATGGGGGAATAGGAGTTGGCAAGCCAACAAGGCCTGATTACCCATACATACCAAACTCACAGAACATGAAAAACAAACTTTGTATTTATGCCTCAATAGGAGTTGCCGCTCTTGCAATGATGTATGGCTTGAGTGTATTGTTTGGTGAATAAAAATGCGTGAAAGCATAATCATGAAGATTCATTATGGAACTGCACTCGGTGCAGTTGTTCTAGTTGCAGTTCACGTTCTGTTTAGGATAACGATGATGAGCTACGGGGATTCGTTGCAATATGAAAATGTGATTGCGAACTACAAGTTTGTCCCATATGCAATAATGCTTGAGCTTATCTTGGTGTTACTTTCAGTTCACGGATTTAACGGATTACGTGTTATTCTAATTGAACTAAAACAAGGAAAATCATACGAAAAGGCAGTAACTTATGGATGCCTAGCAGCGATGGCAATATTGATAGCATATGGTTCAAGAACTATATTGCTGACAAGCATGGGAATGACATAAAATGGCTAATACACAAATTGCAGAGGAACAATCATCATCCGAAGTTTCTTCAAAGACAGTAACACTAAAAATAGCAAAATTCAATCCAGAGCATGACTCTGGAACGCAGTTTGTAGATTTCAAAGTCCAATACGAAAGATGGACTACAGTTCTTGATGCAATTTTGGATGTGAAAGAACACTTGGATCATTCAGTAGCTGTGCGTTATTCCTGCAGACAGGCCTCATGTGGCTCTTGCGGAATGAAAATCAACGGAAGACCACGGCTTGCATGCTTTACAAAAATTTCAGAACTAGACTCTGATGTCATTACTGTGGAACCAATGAATAACTATCCGATAGTAAGAGACCTTGTTGTTGATCTTGAGGGAATGTTCGACACTCATAAAAAAATGAAGCCTTTCATCATAAATGAAGACTCTGAAATCACTAATACAAAGGAATTCCTCCAAACTCCAGAGCAAATTGAAGAATACATCCAATTTGCAAACTGTATAAAATGTGGATTATGCAATTCCGCATGTCCTACGATGGCTACAGATTCTTCGTTTTTGGGACCACAAGCACTTACTCAGGCATACCGATACGTTGCGGACAACCGGGACAAGGGCAAAAACGAAAGACTAAAGATTATTGATGAATCGCACGGAATTTGGCGATGCCACTTTGCTGGCTCTTGTAGCCAAGTATGTCCAAAAGGAGTTGATCCTGCAATGGGGATACAACTACTCCGTGGCTATCTGCTTGGATTTAGAAAATAATCTATGCTGGCTTTTTTGGATTTGGGCTGTTGTTTACCTGATTGTTGATCTGTTCTGCCATGAAATGATTTGAGACGTTTACCTTTACATCGTTGACTCCATCCAGTTTCAAAAGATTATCATGCACATCTTGTGCAATCTTAAAACCAAATACTGCAGGACAAAATGGACTTGTCAAGTGCAGGTCAACCTTTACTGCAGAATCTGCAATGTCTACATTATCTACCAGCTCAAGGTCAGTAATCGATGTGTTTATCTCCGGATCTACAATTCCTGATAATTCGTCAAAAATTTTTCTTCTCAACTCTTGTAAATCCTGAGTCATATGCGACAAAGCGTCTATGCTATATATAACCATTATAATCCCTAGTTTGATGTATCGGTCACGACTAGACCAAAATCTTGGCAAGCAAACACTTGATTACGTTTCCTCAATTCCTGACGATTCTGAAATTGCATTCTATGATATCATTGGAAGCCAAGCTCATGCAATAATGCTTTATGAAAATAAAATCATAACCAAATTAGAAATCAAAAAAATTCTTCAGGCGCTAGAAAAACTAAAAAAAGAAAAATTTCAAAATAATTCCTCTGCAGAAGACATTCATGAACTGATAGAGTCCATTGTCATAAAAAAAACCGGAATCAAAACTGGCGGAAAAATGCATACTGCCAGATCACGTAACGATCAAGTGGCACTTGACATTCGCATGAAGATTCGCGATGACATTAATATTTTGTGCAAATGCATATTGGATACAATAGAGACACTGGTCTTACTTTCAGAAAAACACACCAACACCACAATGCCGCTTTATACGCACCTTCAGCAGGCACAGATTGGTACTTTTTCGCACTATTTACTTGCATATTCTGATGTTTTGTTTCGTGACTTGGATAGGCTTTATGTGACTTATGGGAGAATAAACGAGTCCCCGCTTGGGGCAGGGCCGATAGGAGGAACAAGCATTCCAATTGACAGAAACAGTACCGCAAAGATGCTTGGCTTTAAGGGACTAGTAGAAAACTCCATTGACGCAACAAGCAGCCGTGACGTGGTTGTAGAATATGTGAGTGCTGTAGCTATTCTAATGACAAATCTTAGTCGTATATCTGAGGATTTGATAATATGGTCTACTTCGGAATTTGCATTTGTTGAGCTATCAGATCAGTTCTCATCCCCATCAAGTGTAATGCCGCAGAAAAAAAATCCAGACATTTTAGAGCTAACACGAGGAAAGACGGCACGAGTAATAGGAAACCTAGTGGCAGTCCTCTCTACTGTAAAGGGCCTTGCATCTGGATATGGGAGGGATTTGCAGGAAATCAAACCTTCAGTATGGTCTACATCAAAAATTGCAATATCTGCACTGCTTGTGATAAACGCAATGTTTGCGACACTAAAGGTCAATAAGGAAAAAATGAAAAAGGTTGCAAATTCTGGATATCTGACTGCACTTGATGTAGCAGAGGCACTAGTAAAGGAGGGATTACCATTTAGGACAACTCATAAGATTGTAGGCCGACTAGTCCAGGCAGCATATGAATCAAAAAAATCTCTCACACAATTAACTATACCAGAAATCAACAAATCGCTAAAAGAAAAAGACATTGATTCTAAGAAGATACTAAAAATAATCACATCAATTAACGCGGAATCCTCGCTGAAAAATAGAACTTCTCAGGGATCCTCGGGAATTTCTGAACAAAAAAGAATGGTTTCAAGCAGAAAGGCAAAGGTTCATGCATATAAAATAGGTACCATAAAACGAAGCAACGAAATAACGTCCTCACTCGAATCTCTTTCAAAAAAAGTGAAGTCGCTAGTCTAGGCATCTTTGCGACAGGAAATTTGAATCCCTAATAGAACAAGATTCATCCTAGATCTTTACAGGCTATCTTTTGGTATTTTCAAGTAACTTTGCTGTTAACAACTAATTCCCAAAAAAGAATACTATTGAAGCGGGTTCGCGGGGATTCGGACCCCGGACAGCCGGATTAAAAGTCCGGTACTCTACCTGGCTGAGCTACGAACCCTTCGCAGTTTTGCCAATCGTGTATAATTTAGTCTTTTAGTAGTCTTTAACACCAGATGTAAACTTTAAAAAAGGAATTTTTACATAAAGACTCAAGCCCTTGTAGTATAGCCCGGTCTAGAATTCGGCCCTGTCACGGCTGAGACGCGTGTTC
>JAENJF010000023.1 GCA_016844685.1 Candidatus Nitrosotenuis sp.
TGCTCGCTTTTCTTTTGGAGCGACAGCGACTGGGAACCTGGGATGTATTCCAACAAGCCAGGATTTTTTTCCATCACATCTTGGTCTGGGACTACTGTATTTAGAAAGGCTGGTTATTACATAATAACCACATAAAGACTCGTTGAAATAAAGGGCTGAGTAAATACCAAAACATGATCGAAAAGGAAGACGCAGTCAAGGTATTGCAGACAATTGCAGAAAATCTCTTGGGCGTGGCTGGGAACGGCTCCAACTTTCAGAGGCTCCCAGACGATTTTTGGGGCTATTACGCAAAGGGTCATGACAAGAAAGGAAAGTTTGGCGTAATTGTGACATATTCTGAGCAGGGAACAGACATTGAAGATCTGCTGATAATGTATCGGGACTGGGCTGACAAAAATAAAAAAGACAGCACATAATCCACTCACTTGAGATGAAAAAGACACTTGTAGCCTGCTGCTCGGCTGCAGTTTTAGCCTTGATAATTACAATTCTTGCCACTTTTCAAATTGCAAGCACTGGAATCATTCCGGAAAAATCTGACATAGTCATTCCAATGTCAGTATCGCGGCCTGGGTGTGAGACAACCAATTCATGTTATGCCCCGCCTGAAATTACTGTAAATGCTGGCAAAACCATAACTTGGATAAACAAAGACAGGGCATTTCACACTGTAACAAGCGGTTACTACGATAAATTCGATGGCATGTTTGATAGCGGCCATATTGATCCTGGGCAAACATTTTCCTTCAAGTTTGGCAAATTAGGAGATTTTCACTATTTTTGTAATTTGCATCCGTGGATGGAAGGAACCGTTATTGTAAAATGAAGAGGTGAGGAAGGGATTCGAACCCCTATAAAATTCGCTTTGCAGGCGAACGCATAACCGCTCTGCCACCTCACCGCATTGAACCAATCGATTCAACGAGAATTAAACTCTTTAGATATGAATAAACAGCAGATAAGCCAATCAAGTTTATTTTTATAATATTTCTAAATTGGGAAAAGATTAATTTTTTATGCCTTGGTATAGATCATCTTTTTCTTCGTTGCCTAAAGCCTCAAAAAGTTTTTCATACTTTTTGACAAATTCTTCTACAAATTTTTTGTCGCTTTCATTCATGCAACAATTACTTCCTTTGTGATATATAAGCCTAAAAAGACCAACCTAAGACAAGGATTGAAATTCTATCGATTATGATTTCACAAATGCCTTTGATGCAAGCTTGACATCTTCACTGCGTATTGTTTTTCTCCCAGCATGGTTTGACATGTCAACTGCACTGGTTGCTATTGTAGTGGCTATGTCCTCTAGAACACGTCTGAGCTCATCCGCAGACTCGTCACTTACTCTTTCGGCTCCTGCCTTTTTTAGAATTCTATACATTGCAGATAATCCTAACTCTGATGATTTCATCAGCTGGTTCTCATATACCCTTCTGATAAAAGATTACAGCTAAAAAATTCCACACAGTAATGGATTTCTGCAAACTTAAGTATCTAGCACAATTCATCAAAAAACATGGCCTGGATGCTTGATGCGCACATTCACCTATCTGATCCGGAATATGAAACTGATATGGAGATAATTCTTGCCTCCATGAAAAAACTCGGCATCCGTGCATGCGCAGTATCAATGGATAATGATTCATCTAGAACAACGCTCAGTCTTGCAAAAAAGAGCAACCTAGTTTTGCCCTTTGTTGGAATCCACCCAGAAAAGTCAGCAGACAACTTGGAATCAATGGTTCAACTAATCCAGGAGCATTCTGGTATGATATATGGGATTGGCGAAATTGGACTAGACAAGACATATGCCAAAACTGATGATGATTTCAAAAGACAAAAAGATGTTTTTTCAAGTCTTTTATCTCTGGCAGAAGATCTCAAAAAACCAGTCTCGGTTCATTCTAGAAAGACACTTGATGAAATATTTGATATCATTCCATCGTATGACATATCTGGGTTTTTACTGCACTGGTTTGATGGAAACAAAAAACAGCTAAGTAAAGCAATGGATCTTGGTTGCTTTGTATCATATGGGCCAGTCATGGTGTATTCTCAAGACAAGCAAGTGCTACTATCTAACACAGATAAAGATAAAATTTTAGTTGAAACAGACGGTCCAGTGAGATTCTCGCACTGTTTTGGCATGAAACCAGCACAAATCAGCTTTATTCCCAGTGTGATATTTTGTGTATCAAAAACACTGCAACAAGATTACGACGAATCCATATTGATGCTTGAAAAAAATTCAAAGAGATATCTTGGGAGTATAGTATAAAAAACCCCACCAATCAACTTTGAGAGTGGATAGAATAAAGCGACTTTCAATGCAAGCCATAGACCGATATGGCGCAAAATTCACAGCCGATTTTGGCGAGAACAAAAAAGTCCTAGAACAAGTTTCTATCATCCGCTCAAAAGGTTTGAAAAATGAAATCGCAGGTTACATTACAAAATACATCAAACGCGAAAACTCCTCAAAAGAACTGGCATCTGAAGATGAAGTTGAAGTCGAATCAGATGTGGCTGAAACATTAGAAGACGCTGTAGTAGAAGTAGCCGAAGAGCCAGAAGAAATCGAGATAGTCGAAGAACCAATCAAAGAATCAAGTTAATCTAGCCAATCATCTAAAACCAATTAAAGTTGCTTTCAATCAAATTATTGGGTGGCGCCAAAAAGTCATTTGGAACTGATTTTTTGCCAGTCGACCTTGAGGACATTCCAATCAAATCTTTGCTAGATCATCTTGTGTCGATAAAACCCAAGAACACCATGACTCTTGATACAAAAAATATTCTTGTTGCTGTAAATGGCGTGGATTCATCTGCACTAGATGGACTTGATACCATACTTTACTCAAACGACGTGATAACCATAATTCCGATAATTCACGGCGGTGCTTATACAAGAAACAGGTTTCAGATTTGCAACAAATCCGCAGAACTATTCCATGTGAAAAATGTATCTGGAAAAAATTATGACTTTCTAAATTCAGCGCGAAAAAATTTTCCCACTATGATTCTTGAAGGCATATCGTCAAAGCACATACTTGGAATAACACACGCAAAAAAGATGATTGGAGTTTCGCTTTTTGCGCAAAAACACAATTCATTGCTCTCCAAAAAACTTGAAACCGATATTTTGCTGAGGTTTGGAATCACCACCCAAATATCGGATGCAATCAAAACAATTGGAATAGAAAACTGCAAGGATTTTATAATAATTGCAATAGGGAAAAAACCCTCACTTGATAAACTGTATGATTCCCTTGCACCGTTTTTGAATTCACAGATTCAATTTGGGGACAATTCAAAATTCATCCAAAAACAGTTCAAAATTACAAAAAAACACCTAGACTCTATAGATTCTGATACTCCGCTTGAAGACCTGCTTGTAGAAAAGGCAGCAGTTCTGGTTTAATTAATGCGCTTTTCTTTTTCCACAGAAAGTATGTCTTCATCCTTTAGAATTGAAACACCAGATATCTTGCCGACTATTTCAACTAGAATCATCCAATCGTATTTTTCAAGCGATACTTTGTTTTTTATCTGGTCTGCAATTTGGGTTATTATCTGACTAGAAGAAATACCAGAGTGTCTTTTTTCAATTGTAATTCTGTAGGTGTCTTCTGGCTTTAGTTTGTGAATCTGCTCCATTACTGCATTTCCAATGGATTCCGCATCTGTGTTTACTGTGGCAAAAATTGGAATCACTCTTAGGGTGTACCGCATCACCCAAGGCTCGTTTTCAATTTTTTCATGAATTTTTTTTACTATTTCTTTTGGATCAATCGAAGTCTTTACTGTCAAGATTCCAGACATTTCAGTTATTGTTATTTGCGGCTCAGAGTCGCCCATCTCTTCTAGAATTGTACTGATCTCTTCTTTTGTTTCTCCCTCAAAGTGCCTGGCACAAGTAACCATCAAGTCCAAATGTAATTTGGAATTTCTTTCATTCAGTAATTATACTGTTTGACAGTTTCTCAAAAAATTAAATAACGAATCAAACATCTATTCTGTCGTTGAGCACAAAACCGGATTTGGACAACGACTTTGAGGATGATTTTGAAGATGACGAAGAAGATGAAATGGAAGACGAGGATTTTGATTAAATGATCAGACCGAAACCGTCTGCAAATTTGTTAAACGTATTGTAGGCCTGCAGGAATTCTCTTCCGACATGGCTTATTTTGTATTTGCATGCGCCGCATGAATTTGACTGCTCCAATAATCCCTGTGCAACAAGATTGTTCAAAATTTTGGAAATTCTGCCATGTGAAATGTTTGCCTTTCTGATAAGATACGTAATGCTTGCTCCCTGCTCGTCTGGCGTGTCGTCTCGGGCAGTTAGGAGAATATCGCCAATTATTTGCATGTGCGTTCTGTATGATGACATATCTAAGCCTATGTAAGATACTCACACACAGTCCTTCAATATATTAGCAGGCTAAAAATAGTTGACAAAATTATTTTATTGCCTAGATTCTGAGCCTACAGGTTCTCGTCAAACTTTATCCTAGTTAGTGGTACCTTTGTTACTGGAATAAACAGCATTATCAGGCCGGCAATTTTCATTGAAATTGAAACCACGTTCAAAATTGATTGCGGGAAAACAAAATAATACCACCCAAGAAACTCGCCAAACGCAAGTGCCCACAAACCACACGCAACCAAAATTGCAGTCTTTCTTTTGCTTGCAAAATACGAAAGAATTGTTTCAATTGCGCCATATGCTAGTAGGATAAACGAAATTGATCTTATGATGTTTTCAATCGAGATAAACGAAATTAAAAACAGAGGTACTACTCCAATTGATCTAAGATAGTTTGATTTTGGGAAAAATGATTTTATCGTATGTGAAAATGCAATAAAAAAATACCCGACAGTTTGGATTGCAATGCCAAGTGTCTGTACCCATCTTTCGATATGCCCTGTTTTGTATACGAAAATATCTAGTGTCTGTCCTAACCACATTATAAAAAATCCGGCACCTATTGAAAAGAAAGCAAGTGTTAGTCTGAACAGTGTGGGACTACCAGTGTTTCTAAAACCAATGTAGGAAATAATTCCAATTATTAATCCAACTACAAATCCAACTAAATTCAATATGTTTTCAAGAAAAAATTCCAAATTACATCAACTGTGTGTATGGCCGATTTTAAAAGTTAATTCCATTCGTCAAGTGTTCCATCTGTTTGACCTTCGGTACTCGTTGCATAATCCCCAAGTATGTCAGAATATGTGACATCATTATGAGCAACATACTTTACGTATTCGCCATAGGAAATGTCCAAATTACAATGATCGCATTTAACAAAGGTAAAGTCTGATGCAAGCTCTGCTGTTTCTTTGCACTTGGGGCACTTTATTTTCACATAATACATTTAGGTTTTTTGCTTATTATCTATTCTCAAAGAGTGAACCACTACCGAAAGTCCGGCAGCCTCTTCCTGCTTCAACGACCGAGATTCTGATCTCCGCAAGCGTGAATTCCCGCAGTAGTATGTCTGAACCCAATCCAGTTTCGGCTTTACGTGGTGACTGGCAGAGGTTCATATTTTTAGCACGACCTTCTTCCATTTTGCCTATCTCTGACATTGGGTGTTTTGTTAAATTTGTTGTATTTAGCAAGATGGTTATTATGCAATTACCTGCGATTCATCCACCGTCGTCTAGATCATAGGCATGGCAAAAATGTGCACAAAATGCAAATCCGAAATTCCTGACTCCGAGCAGCTTGAACCAACAGCTGCCACTTATCCGTGCTGTACCAAGTGCTGGAAGGAATGGAAGGAATACAGAATCATGGTAATGAACGAACTAAGACTGGACATGTCTCTTCCAGATCACAGAAAACTGCTAAAAAAGAACGAAAAAATCTTTGCCGGCGTACTTTCACCACAAGGCGATGTCATAGACTTTGCAAATGAGGACAACCGCAAGCCTGACAAGCCACAAGTCTAGATTCCAAGACGCGCCTTTGCGCTTTGCGGCATTATGAGAAATAATCTTTTTTTGCCCTCTTCTGACAACGTGAGAATAATGTTTCTAATGGAACCTGAAATGGTATCTTGCTTTGACTTGTCAAGTGACAAGAAAATCTCTAGAATTCCATCCAAATTGAACAATACTAGTTTTTGAGGGTTTTTTGTAATCTCTGAAATATAGGCTGTAAACATCATGATTCTTTTTTCTTCTGATATTGTGGCAAGTATGTCAAGCCATGTGGCAAACAGTTTTGAAAAGTTTGGAAAGGGAATTGTCGGTCCTGCCTCAAGTGCATTGTTTATGATCTCTTGTCTATCTGGGGAATTCATTGAAAAGAACTCCTCCATTCTTTTTTTCAGGATCGGTTTTCGAAGAAAATCAGGAAGACTTGCTAAACTAATAATGATGTTGCCTGCATGGTTTGGTTGAGACATGTCATGGATCATTATGATCTGGGACATAAATTGTATTAGACGATTTCCAATAATTTAGCTTAAATAAGTCAAAACGTTGAGCTAAACATGCCTTCGACAGTTGTAGTTGGTGGATTTTTTGGAGATGAGGGTAAAGGAAAAATCATTTCATACCTTGCACAAAAGGATAACCCAACAATAGTAGTAAGGGGAGGTGCAGGCCCAAATGCAGGACACACAATTGAAGATGGGAACAAAAAATACAAGGTCCGAATGTTGCCAAGCGGATTTCTAAACAAAAAGGCAAGGCTCATGGTCGGACCCGGAGTTGTGATAAACCCGGACGTACTCCACAAAGAAATCTCAGAATTTGATGTATCAAAGAGAACGTTTGTTGATTTTAACTGCGGCATAATAGAACCAAGTCACCTGCAAGCAGATTCTGGGGGGAGACTGAAGGAAAAAATTGGAAGCACCGGTTCTGGAACGGGCCCTGCAAACGCAGATAGGGCAATGAGGACACTAAAAATGGCAAAAGAAATCGATTCCCTAAAACAATACTTGGCGGATGTTCCAGGCGAGATTAACTCTGCACTTGAAAATGAAGAGGCCGTTCTAGTTGAGGGAACACAGGGAACGTTTCTTTCACTGTGGCATGGAAGCTATCCATTTGTAACATCAAAGGATGTCACTGCCTCTGGAATATGTGCAGATATTGGCCTTGGGCCAAAAAATGTGGACGATGTAATGGTCGTGTTCAAATCATACGTGACACGCGTGGGAGAAGGCATTTTAGAAAACGAGATTTCTGCGCAAGAAACAGCCTCAAGGGGATGGTCCGAAGTAGGCACGGTAACAGGCAGGCAGAGGCGTGCAGCTGAATTTAATTTCAGCCTCGCAAAAAGAGCAATACTTCTGAACAGTGCAACACAAATTGCCTTGACAAAACTAGACGTTTTGTTTCCAGAGTGCGCACACATGCAATCATTTGATAAACTAAGCGACGCGGCAAAATCATTCGTAACAAAAATTGAAGACGCGGTAAATGTGCCTGTCATGCTAATTGGTACTGGTGCAGGTGTTGACGACATCATTGATCTGCGCGTGTAGCTCAGAAAATTTTTGCCAAGCTTTAATTTGCCAATACTTTTATTGGATTTGTGGAAAAACCAAAATCTCCAAATTATGTTCAGCTTGCATCCCAGTTAGACTTTTCACGTCTCGTGTGCGCCCTTGAGCGAACACCACGCATATCATTCCTTCATGATTACAACGGCAAAAAAATACTCTCAATCCAAATGGATTTGCTAAAAGAACGCCCGATAATCTACTTTGTTCCTGCAAACGGGCTCGGCCACTATCTTTCATATGGCTTCAAAAATGGCAAAGAAGAGGCAAGCGTAGTTGACGCAATATCCGAATCAACAAAGATTTACTCTCCTATAGTCAAAATAAAATCCCTGCCTGCGTCATTGATACCGATGCAGGAAACCCAGCCTGACAAGTATGAGTTATTAGAACTAGAAGACCTTGCAAGCCTTGCAAAACTAAGCTATGGCTACGAGGAGGCACCATTTCCGCTTTTTGCATTCCCGCATAATGACAAGTGGCTGCTTGGGGTTTTCATGAACTTTAATGAGGACGGGCCTTCATACTTTTGCCATTTTGCGCTTGACTCTGAGCCAAAGCATCCATTCCTAAAGTATGCAATGCATAACGGCAACGTTCCCGTATTTACTGATAACCTAAACGAACACGGTTATTCGTATATCAAAATAATAAAGCTCCAAGAGACACATCCTGTAATCAACTATGGCTAGCTTCAAGAACAGAATCAAAAAAATCTCTTCTGAAAAAAGCCCCCTAATTCTTGCAAATGATTATGACAGCGGTATTGCCGACATTGAATCAAGGACAATCAAAAACATCAAGGCCCTAAACCAATACCTATGTGCAATAAAGCTCAACTTTCACCTCTTGTTGCCCCTTGGCCAAAAACAGATCTCAGGGATTAACAAAATTGCACATGATTATAATCTGCAGACAATTGCAGATATCAAGCTAAACGATATCGGAAATACAAACAACGTAACTGCACAAACACTTTGGAATTTGGGATTTGACGCAGTAATAGTAAACCCGATGATGGGTCCAGGAAATCTTGAAAAACTAATCACATATGCGCACAAAAATGGAAACGGAGTTATTTCTTTGTGTCATATGAGCTCACCCGAAGCGCAGCTGACATATGAGCTCCAAGTCCAACTAAAATCAAAAAAGACAGTTCTATATCATCTGTTTTTGGAATGGGCGACATCGCTTGGAGCAGATGGAGTTATAGTTGGTGCGACATTTCCCGACATAGTAAAATTTTGCAAGAAAAAAAGCAGGGGCAAAGTAAGCATCTATTCTCCAGGGATTGGCACCCAGGGAGGGGACATACAAAAGACAATTCAATCCGGCTCGGATTATCTCATAGTTGGAAGAACTATTCTTAATTCAAAAAATCCAGAGAAAACTGCCAAGTCGCTGTTTAATTTAGCTAAATACTAGGCTTTTTGATTTTGTTAAAAGATTCTTGGCATTTTGGTACGTTGTTTTCTGTAATGCCTCATTGAATTCAAGCCAGATATAGTTCAAATGTTCGTGTGAAATTTTGACATCCGCAGTCTTTGTCTTTGCCAAAAAGTACACGACCTCTTTTCTTACCTCTTTTCCATTAAATTGGTAGCTGTATTGTATTTTTTCCTCAAATCCCTCGGAAAATTCAATGTCTGTTATTCCAGTTTCCTCCATTGCCTCTCTGAGGGCTGCCTCTCTGAGGGATTCGTTTTTTTCTATTCTTCCCTTGATAAAGTCCCAGTGGCCTGAAGGATAATGAAGTAACAAGAACATCTTTTTGCCAGAATCCTCTCTGAAAAGCAAGATTCCAGCAGATTTTTCGTCAAACATTGCTTTTATCTCCCGACTCTCCTATTTCTCTTTTGGAAAATTCGAATGGCTCTCATGAGATCAATCTTTCTAAATTCCGGCCACAAAATATCTAAAAATATCAATTCACTGTATGCGCTCTGCCACAGCAAAAATCCGCTCAATCTCTGTTCTCCCGACGTCCTAAGTATTAGATCTGGCGCAGATTGAGGAAGGTGCGCAGTATAGAGGTTGGACTCTATCACACCTTTGTCTATGTCGTTAATTTCAAGATTTCCTTCCTTGATTTTTGTTCCTATTTTTTTTATTGCGTCCACAAGCTCGTTTTGCCCTCCATATGCAATAGCTATGTTCAGATAACGTCTGTCGTAATTTTTGGTTGCCTCGTCTAATCTTTCTAGTATATCGTTGATGAACTTTGGCAGTAGCTCGGTTCTACCTATTGCCTTTACCCGCATTTTGTTTTTATGGATTCTGGGATCATGGTATAGCTTCTCAAGCCTTTGGTGTATGAGCTGAAACAGATACTCTATCTCATCGTCCTTTCTTTCCAAGTTCTCAGTAGACAGGACATACAGGGTGATTATCTTGATGTCTAGTTCCTCACACCAGTCAAGAAGATTTTCAACAGCGTCTGCCCCCTTGGTGTGGCCCTTTTCTGATGCAGCAAGTGCCTTTTTTGCCCATCTTCTATTTCCGTCTAGGATGACTGCGATATGATTTGGGATGGTCTCCTTTTTGATTTCTCTTTCGAGTTTGCGTGCATATAACTTGTAAAAGCCGGAGAGGTAAAGTGTTGTTTCTTTTATTCCATTCATCTTGGATCAAACGAAGGTAATACCAGCAATATTTAGATGGTTTGACAGACGATGCTAAAATTCTTGGTGGCAGTTTACTCTGTTAAAACTTCTCCACCTTTCTTCTTCCTATACTTGCGGAATAAGAGGGTGGCCGATATCAGTGTTATTGCTAGGCCTGCTAGGAACGGCGGAATCAAGGTAAACGAGTTTTCATCAAATATCAAAAGATTTGTGAACTGGTATATCGTAGGATACAGCGATATCAAAACAATCAACCTTAGAACGTCCGTTATCCGCCTGAGACTTCCTTTAAGCCAATTGCTTAGCAGAATTCCGCCAAATATTGAGCCAATTCCCATCCACAAAAATGGTAATGCTCCTGCAATGAACTGGCCAAGTGTTACCCTGTCTGCAAGTATGTTTGGAATGCCGGAACCTAGGATCTTTGGATCAAGTATGTTTGTGTGAATTGCAGAAAACCCAGAGAGAACTGATGCCAGAATAATTATTGTACCTGTAACCACTGTGAACATTCTGATAAGGCCAGCAGGTGTGGGTTTTGACCATGTGGACCATGCTCTATCCACATCGAATGCTCTAATCAAAAACGCTCCGCCCAAAATGCTGATCAAAACCGCAAAGATTTGCTGAGTGTAGCCAAATATTGCCCCAATTCCTCCAATTAATAAAAGAATTCCTGGGACTCCTAAAAAGAACTTGGAATACTTTGAATCATAGGCAATCATCTTTAGATATTTTCCAAAGACTGCATAGGAATACTCAACGCTTCTGCTTACCTTCATCACCACACGCTGCACTGAAACAATTGGAATTACGTTTTGTATGATTGGAATTACAGATTCGTCGTCCTCACCGTCTGATATAATGACTGCGCCGTTTGCAGAAAACTTTTCCAAAACTGATTTTACTTCGCGCACAATTTTTTCATCTGCTTGGACTCCCCTATCCCCCACCCCAGCTACTACGATCACTTCAACTTGGTATCCTTTTCTTGCCAAGTCTTCGTATGTTTTTATTGCAAAGAAAATCGAGTTTGCATCCGCATCTTCAGGATCCGCTAGGGCAAGCTTTTGAGCTGCCTCAATACATGCGTTTCTTCCAACTACTGGAGTAAGAACTCCTGCCTTTTCTCCAACATCGTCATCCCTATCTACACATATGACAAGTAACCTACTTGCTTTGAGGTTTTCCAGATTTTTTTCCAGGCTGCTATCTTTTAGGGACAATGCTAGTATGTGCTACGAAATTACCTATTAACCATTTCCAACCTTTGAAAATATTAGAAATAGGAATCTAGCCATGGCTTAGGGTCTTGCTTTCAGTGATGCATCTGCTATCATGTTTGCGTCATTTAGCATAGAATCAATCTTTGTCTTATCTTTTGCAATGTCTGCACCTGAATTTTCCTTTAGCTTGTTTGCGATAACTATGGTTTCCTGAAGGTACGAGTTGTAAGCTCGTAAGAAATCAGTGTATGCTGAATAGCTCTCGCGCCATTCTTCTGGAACGTCGCTTTGGATAATGGTGATTATGAAGGAATTTACCTGTGACGATGAAATCTGTGCAATATTGATGTAGTCATCTGGTGTGATCTGGTTATTTAGCATCCCTGCAAGTTCCTCTGATATGGAATCTGAGACTGTCTTTTGGCGTTCTATGATTTCATCCAAATTTTCTTTGGCATCTGAGATGACAAATTTTGTCTGGGTTGTTTGCGGCACTAGCCAAATTGTAAAACTGCCCCCCGTAATTGCAGCAAGTATTATCACTGTAATGATAAACCCTTTTTTCTGTTTCAACTTAATTTGGTTGGAAAATGTTGTTTATAATGGCATTGCAGCTCTCAAAAAGAGCGGTTTTCTGCCTTGGGTGTTATTTTACGATCTTTGATCCGTAATTTGGCTAAAATCACAAACTACTATATAATTGAGTGAAAATTTGGCGGCAAATTCGGAAAATAAATTCAGAGTCATCTAATCGTATAGTTAAATAATTTTTACATCATCTTCCTAAATACACGCACAACCTAGTTTGCTCACGATGGTTCAAGCTTACTGTGTCAAATGTAGAGCAAAAAGAGACATAAAAAATCCAAAAGAAACAAAGCTCAAGAACGGACGACCAGCTGTAAAAGGCACTTGTCCAAAATGTGGAACTAACGTTTTTCGAATCGGCAAGATGGAATAGAAAAGCAAAAGACCACATCCTCCTTTTTAACTTAAACTCATATAGGTATCAGACTTTATCGATTTATTGGCAAAATTAGACTATGAAAAACTCCTAAAGAGAATTCAGGATAAGATATCTGAAAGAAAATCAGACAGCACTGAGCGATTTGAGCTTCCGTCACCAGATGTCATATGGGAAGGACAAAGAACAATTCTGCGCAATTTCTTGGACTTTCCAAAGATACTAAGGCGCGACCCTGACAAGTTCCTGCAATACCTGTCAAAAGAGTTTGCAACACCAGCTGAGAGGAGCGGAGAAAAGGCAATCTTTGTTGGAAGACGAGTTCCACATGACTTTGTAAACTTGTTTCAAATTTATGTAAAGGACTATCTTGAATGCCCAGCCTGCAAAAGCCCAGACACCAAAATAGAAAAGGAAAACAGAATAACGTTCCTCGTGTGTGAGGCATGCGGCGCAAAATCCTCACTCAAAGGTAAATATGCGTAAATGCAATTTTCAATCCGCACAACCAATTACCAAAACAACATGATGTTGAATATTTGCGATGAGGAATTGCTTGGCAGAGTTCTAAAGAAGGATGATTTTCAAATGAACATCAGTAAAAGCTATTTTGGGCAGCGGATCATAGGGAGAAGCGAAGCTGAGGATTTGATGAAAAAATGTTCAATACTGAACATGGCTGGAAAGGAAACAATTGAGATGTCGATTAATCTGAAAATTGGAGCAAGACAAGGTGTAAAAGAAATTGACGGCGTTCCATTTCTGATTGTTTTTAAAATGTAATCACCACAATTATATACAAAAATTCGGCTACTTGAGTTATTGGGAAAAAGAAAAGTACTAAACGAAAGTGAGCTAAAAGATATCCAACTGCCACAGGAAGGCGAGCTTTTGGGCAGAGTGATAAAGCTCTTGGGCAGTGATCAGGTTTTGGTAAGATGTACTGACGGAAAAACAAGACGTGGAAGAATCAGAGGAAAACTAAAACGAAGAATTTGGATTCGTGACAACGATGTTGTAATTATTGCTCCTTGGGATTTTAAGCAAGAGGACAGAGGAGATATCACCTGGAGATTTACCCTGTCACAAGTCGAATGGTTAAAGAACAATGATCATCTTCCAAAAGATTTCTAGTTTGCGAGAAACTAAGATAATTCATTATGTCTTCTGATGATCTTGATGATTTTGAAAACACCGATTATGAGCTAGAAAAGTTTGCAGACTCTGATGACAATTTAGCCAAGTTTGAAAAAATTTTTGCAAAAAAGCGCAAGGTCCTAGAAAATGGATTCAACAGCAACAAAGTCGAAAACCAAGTCCTGGACAAATCTACAATGTTTACAATGTATGAAATGATAAATGCAAAAGTCATCTCATACGTGAACGGCATAGTAAAAGCAGGAAAAGAATCGGTTCTGTTTTGGGCAGTAGGGCCTGATGGGCAGAACATCGCGCTTAAAGTATACTTGGTGTCTACTGTCAGTTTCAAAAAACGCATCCCCTACATCATTGGGGATCCTCGCTTTACACGCCTAAAGCACGGGACAAGAAACATGGTATATCTGTGGGCAAAAAAGGAATTTAGAAATCTCCGTCAATGCGTAAGGAACAACATTCCAGTCCCAAAACCTATCCATGTGTCAAAAAACGTCCTGGCACTAGAATTTATCGGGAAAAACGGAGTTCCCGCCCCGACTCTTCACGAAACCGAGATTGACGAATCGGATTACACCCAGGCAATTGATATTATGACCAAATTATACCGGGATGCAAGGCTTGTCCACGGTGACTTTTCAGAGTATAATGTCTTTAAGACTGATTCGGGTCTAATTTTGTTTGATCTTGGATCGGCAGTTGACACAACACATCCTAATGCTCAAAACTTCCTCGAAAGAGACATTAAAAATATAACTTATTTCTTTGCAAAGCGAGGATTGACAGTAAAAAACCCAACAGACGTTCTGTCTGAAATGATATCATGAGCTTTGAGAAAATAATTCGAATTCCAGTAGACCGGGTAGGTGCGTTAATTGGCAAGTCTGGAAAAGTAAAACTGCAGATTGAAAAAAACTGCTCTGTTAAATTAAACATAGATGGTGAATCCGGAGAAATTGAAATAATGACTCAAGACAATGTCGACGAGATGCAGCCATTCAAGGCAATGGAAATCATATCTGCAATCGGCAGAGGTTTTTCCCCAGAAAATGCGATGAAACTACTAGCTGGCGAAAACTTGTTACACGTAATAGATCTTCGAGACTTTGCAGGAAAATCGCCACAGCAAATTGAAAGGATAAAAGGAAGAATAATTGGAGAGGGAGGTAGAGCAAGGACAAACATGGAAAATCTTACTAATACAAATATCTCAGTTTATGGAAAAACCGTTTCAATAATTGGAGAACCACACCAAATCAAGATGGCAGTAGCTGCCGTCACGTCAATATCAAATGGGAGCCGGCATGGCGTGGTGTATGGAAAACTCGAAGCGGATCGTAGAAGGCAAAAGATAGACCGAATGCAATTGTGGGAAAACAAAGATGTCTAAAGAAGTATTCAATCAGATATCTCCAAGTGAGTTTTTTTATCGAAACCGAGACCTGGCAGGTTTTAGCACCCCGACTAGGTCTCTATACACGGCAGTAAGAGAGTTTGTCGAAAACGGACTTGATGCATGTGACCAACAAGGGATACTTCCTGACATTCATTTGTATATCAAAGCAGTAGAACCAGAAAAGCCAGATCCAAAACCATACATCCTGACTGTAAAGGACAACGGGCCTGGAATAGACTCAAAGCAAATCCCACTCGCATTTGGAACCGTACTTTATGGTTCAAAATTTGGCCTAAAGCAGGCAAGGGGGATGTTTGGGCTTGGCGCAACAATGGCAATTTTGTATGGACAGATCACAACAAACAAGCCAGTTACAGTGTCCAGCTCAGTTGATGGAAAAATACTGCACGAATATGAGATGATGCTTGACATACAAAAAAACAAACCAGTAATCATGAAACACACACAAAAAGAAACAAACAAAAAAGGACTAAATGTCAGCATAACACTTGATGGAGATTACTCAAAAGCTGGATTAAAAATACGCGATTATGTTTATCAGACATCCCTTATCACTCCATATGCAACCATAACATTCGATGATCCAAAAGGCGAAAAATTCCAATACAAAAGAATTGTAGACAGTATGCCCATTGCCCCCACCATCATAAGGCCACACCCACATGGGGTCGATGTTGAAACCATCAGAAGAATGATAGCTGACACTCACTACCAAGTCCCAGTACTTGATAATACTATGATTGCAAAGGTTAGAAAAGAACTCGGCCTTTCAAAAAAGAACCTGAACTTTGAGGGAATAATGGCACGCGCAGAAAAAAAATGGTCATCACTATCAAGACCCGTCAGGGTGATAGTGGCAGTAATGTCGTTTTTGAATATGGATTTTGACAAAATCATGAAAATTAGACTTGATGATATTGATCTTGTGCATAAACGTCTCACATATTATGACTTTGGAGATGCCAAGTCAGTAACAGTTGAGATGCCAAAGTCAAGTGTGTACTATAAACAATTGGCAAATACTGTCCAGGGCGATTCTCTGGTGACATTTCTGACAAAAAGATTCCAAAGAATCGGCCAGGCAACTGCAATCAAGTTTGCCGAGTTTGCAAACCTCAAGGCAGAAAAAAGAATTGGCTCTTTTACAAACGAGGAGCTAGTCCAGCTGAGTGACTCGCTACAAAAATACGAGGACTTTTTAACGCCTGACCCAAGCTGTCTTGCGCCACTAGGTGAAGAACCACTCAGAAAGGGAATCCAACAGTTCTTCAAGCCTGACTTTCATGAGGTATACCAGCGAAGCGCATCTGCATATTCCGGCTTTCCATTTGTAGTTGAAATGGGCATAGCATATGGTGGAGGCATTCCACCAGGAAAAATGACAGTGTATAGA
>JAENJF010000085.1 GCA_016844685.1 Candidatus Nitrosotenuis sp.
AAGCCGAAATTGATCATTGCTGATGAGCCAGTATCAATGCTCGATGTATCAGTAAGAGCTGAAATCCTTGAACTAATGGAGGGTTTGCGACAAAAATACAACATTTCCTTTGTCTATATCACGCACGATTTGGCAACTGCTAGATACTTTGGTCACACCATTGCAGTTTTGTACCTTGGGAAAATTGTTGAAATTGGTCCAATTAATGATGTTTTACTTCATCCAATGCATCCATACACGCAGGCACTACTTGATGCAATATCAGAGCCCGACCCAAACAACCTGTACAAAGAAAAGATAATCAGAATTAATGAGCCGCTTGACATCGATGTATACCAAGGCTGCAGGTTCCAAGCAAGGTGTCCATATGCCTTTGAGAAATGCAAAACTGAGCCAGGACTAGAAGATATCGGAAATGAGAGAAAAGTTGCTTGTTTTGCTAAATTAGGGGAATAGAACCACTTTTCCTATTTTTTGTATTTTGTTTGGATCGTTATAGATTAACTTGTAATTGACGGCATTCGTTTGTCCTTGTATGTAACAACATGCGATACACCATTTTTTGGATAAACACCATAGATGAGTTTGGCCTTTTGTACAACAGAGTCCTTGAGGGATACCATGATGAACTGACTGCCAACTGAACGCTGTTCAATTATTTTAGCCAATTTCTCAGCGTTTGGTGCATCTAGGTGTGCATCAATCTCGTCAAACAAATAAAACACAGAAGGTTTGAGCTTTTGCAGAGCCAAAACAAATACAATTGCCGCAAGGGTTTTTTCTCCACCAGAAATCGATGTTGATTCTCTTTTCGGTTTGTTTAGGAATTGGATCATATATGATATTCCAGAATTGAAAATATCATCCTCGTTTTGCAATTCAAGCCAAGCTTGTCCTCCAGTCATGGTGTTAAACGCCTCGCGGATTTCCTTGTCTACTTTGTCAAATGCGTCAAGGAATGTCTGGCGCTTGTCTTTGTCAATTTCTTCAATAAACTTGACAATTGCGTTTCTTTCTTCTTCTAGTTCGTTCTTTCTATCAGACATCGAGCGATATCCATGTGATATCTCAAGGTAGGTTTCAGGCGCACTTGCATTGAGTTTTGATGCAAGGGAATTCGCCTCAGATTCGAGCGAATGCAGCATAGAGTCAACCTCGAATGTTTCTGTGATTTCTTCATAACCGTATTTTTCAAGAATTTTTTGGATTTTTGCTTCATTTTCAACAATGTCATGAATGTCTCTGGATAGAGAATCAGACTGCCTTTCGCGCGAGTTAATTTCTCGTATAAAGGATCGCTCCCTTTCATTTAGCTTGCCTAATTGTTCATCAAATTCCTGTAGTTTCGATATTGACGTGCCGGATGTCGAAATTAGAACTTGTTCTTTTTCTCTTAGTTTTACTAGGTTTTCGTTTGCAGTTTCCTTTTCTTTCACCAATACGTTTAGTCTTGATTCAATTTCGTGTTTTTCATGATTCAGAGATGATTGTTCTTCATGGAGGTTTTTCATCTTTGTTTTTTCACCAAGCTCCTGTGCGGATAAAGTGGCAACTTGGGATTCTTTTTCCCTGAGTTCATTTATGATAGTTGACTGTCTTGCCATACCAGATGTGCGTTTCTCATTTAGCCGGTTAAGTTCACCCGCAATACGGTTGTCTTCCCCATCAGCATAGTTATCGTGTACAAGTGAGATTCTTTCATCAAGGGATGCAAGGTATGATTCCTCTTTTGCAAGATCCATACAGAGTCGTTCATGGTGTTTTTCAAGCTGAGATATTCTTGTTTCAAGCTGATATTTCATCTTGTCAATTGAGGTTAGCTTGAATTTCAGGTCAGAATAACTCATGTCAGCATTTGAGAGCCCGGTTTCAGAAATTGAAAGCCTGCCGTGATAGTTTTGAATTATTCCCTCTACTTTTTTTAGTGAGAATCTTTTCTTTTGTATGTATTTTTTGAGCAAAGTAATCGATTGAACAAGACCATCAACTGAGGTGCTCATTGAAATGATTTTTGTGAGCTTTGAAATCTTGGAGTTTATATCAATAATTACGGCACTTGCCTTTGCTTCAAAGAACTCGCCATCAATAGTCACAGTCTTGTAGCCGGATTTTGAGATACGGATTGCCGCATCCCTCGAGTTTACCAGAACTACATTTCCAAACAAAAATGTCTTGAGCGGTGCATATTTTTCGTCACATTTTACAAAATCAGACAGTACTCCCACAACAGAAGAGTCATTTGGTAAAGACAGATGGAAGTTTGGAATTGCCTCTAGTGGAATTATCTTTAGCTTTGGCAATTTTCTTGTTCGCGCAACTTCAGCCAGACTCAAAAGCGTTGCAAAATCCCTAACTACAAAAGACTTTATCCAGTCTGATGCCCCGGCCAGAACTGCTCGCTCATATTGCTTATCCCAAGATATCATCTCATAGACAAGTCCTTCTATTCCAAGCTCTACGCTATGTTCTTTGAGGTTTGCAATGGTATAATCTTCGTGCATTATTCCTTTGACTATTTTGATTTTTGCATCATACTGTGCTGCGGCCTTACTTGCCTTTTCTAGGATAGTTGAAATTTCTTCAACATCATTTTCAATTTTTGTATGTTTTATTGTTAGAGTGGAAATTCTTGATTTTAATTCCGTTATTGTGTCCTTGTGATTTGTTCTAATTGATTCTAGTCTTGTTTTTAGTAATTCGAGTTTTTTTGATTCTTCTAGGATATCAGCATGTCTTTGTTGATTACCGTCAATCTTTGCTTTCACATCTTGGATATCAGAATTTATTTTTCCAAATGTTACTTTTGCTTGATTAATCTTTGTTGTTAGGCTTTGGATTTTTGCATCAACCTCTTTTCTTTGTGAAATGACTTGTGCTTGTTGTCTATATACCAGAGACATTTCAGATTCTATTGATTTTACTTCCTGATAGATCTGGTTTTTTTCTTCTCTAATTTGTGCAAGCGATGCTCTTTGTTCGGTAATTTGGGATTCTATTGCAAGCCTCACTTGTTGAAGTACTTCTGATTCAATTACAATCTCTGGAAGACGGGCCTGAATCTGGTTTAGCCTTCGTGTTTTTGTCAGGGTTTCGGTATTGGCACTTTCATACAGCTGCATTGCGGCACTAAGCTCAGAGTCGATTGCCGCCTTTGCGTGGTTGTAGGCATTTGCTTCTGCCATGAATGAGGATTTTTGGACCTCTAATTCGGATATCTCTTTTTTGATTGTAGTTTTTTCCTCATCAAGCTTTTTTGTCTCAGACACAAGCGAGTGCATGCTGCGCTCTTTTGATAGTTTCTCAGTCTGGATTACCTTCATTTTGTTTGATGCAGAAATTGCATGAAAACGCCCAAGTTCACGGTTTATCAGTTCGTATCTTAGCTTTAGGTTTCTCTCAACTTCCAGCTCATCAATTCTCTTTTTGATTTCATCCATTCTTGCAAGGGCGATTTCTAGACGCCTGTCAGCATCTTCTAGCTGTTTGATGGATTCTGACTTTTTTTCATCAAAATAGGATAAACCGATCAGATCTTCGATTACGGTTCTTTTTTCCTCTGCTGTAAATTCAGAAATTCTAGTGACTGTTCCCTGCTGCACGGCGTTAAGCTGATTTAGGCTGGCATTTGCAACATCTAATAGATCGAGGATTTGGTTACGGTTTGTCTGTTTTTGATTTAGATAGTAGATGTTTTCTCCATGTTCATCCATTTCTCTTGTTATAACAACAGAGTTGGAATCAACTGGGATCTTTCTGTCGGAATTTTCAAAGTGGAGGCTCACTCGTGCCATCTTTGGCCCACGTCTTGCACCTTCTATATCATGGATTAGAGATCGGAGCTTGTCCACTCTCATTATCTTTGGTCGGTTTTCGCCTAGTGCAAAAATTATCGCATCAAGTATGTTACTTTTACCAGATCCGTTTGGACCTGAAATAGACACAAGTCCTGGCTCAAAGTTTACCGTACTGTTTGTAAACCCAAACGATTTGAAGCCAAAAATGTCAACCTTTTTGATATGAACCAATGGTTACCTTTCAGAAAGAGGTTTGTTAATCAAATACTGACAAGTTTAGTTGACTAAATAATGCTGTTTTATTTAGTTTGGAGCAGGTTTTTTTTGATATGATATGAAAAAGTTGTAATGGGTACTCGAAAGGAGTAATCCTACTAAATACGGCCATCTTGTCAGGCGAGGACACGATGAGTTTAGAGATTAATTAGGTCAAAGTGAAAGCAAGTGTGTTTGACAAAGCTAGGCATAGTTCAGACTCGCACGTATGACTCTAATGGAATGGGAATTGTTTCGATTTCCAAACTAGTGGAAAAACTTGGGAAACAAGAGACAGACATTATTTGCCTCCCAGAACAATGGCTAAAGGAA
>JAENJF010000151.1 GCA_016844685.1 Candidatus Nitrosotenuis sp.
GGTTTAGGAGGGTTTCCAATCTTTTGGCATTGAGCCCCTAGAAGAATTTGATTTTGGTTCCTCTTTTGGTTGCTCATGTCCCTTTGGTAATGAGCCTCTTGATTGTTCATAGACACTTTCGTGTTGCTTGTAACTTGCATCGTCGGTTGCAAGTTCAGCTTCTCCTCTGTTGGTATGGTATCCACCTGAAGCCTCACTTGTTGTTATGCCCCTAAGGTGTTTTGGATCAATTCCCGTTTGAATGTATTCAGATTCTCGCTTTGCCTTTTTGTTACTCCATATAAAGAATCCAACGGCACCTACTGCTGCCATACCCGCCATTCCATATATTATGAGAATTGGGAATGAGCCAGTCGATGTTTGAGCTGCGCCAGTTGGAGCTGTTGCGCTTACACCAAATACTTCACGGCCTTCAAATATATCAGGTGATGCATATCCCGCAAGGAAAACATTTGCGCTGTCTGCGGCATGCACGGATCTTGCGTTATAAGTTTTATCAGTAGTAAACGTTCCATCAAATTCTTTTTCTCTTTGCTGGCCCTCTCTTAGGCTGCTTTCACCCATTGTAAATGATGACACTACAATTTTTGCGCCGGAGAATCCAAATCTGCTTGTCTCAGCAGAAATGCCAGTCGGGTCAAACAAAAAGTGCCAGTTTCCAAGTGGTTGTTTTCCAATATCAGATGCATCAATAAGACTCATGGATAAGATATTTTCTGCTTCAGAGCCCACAATTTTTGCAGCGACATCCGGAAATTCCTTTGTGAAAAATGAAATTGGCAGATTAATCTCCACATCACCATAATCCTCAGTTGTAATTGGGAATGCGCCGTCTACGTTGATTCCTCTCCACATGGCATCAAACAATGCAGGAGACGCTGGAGAGGAGCCTGCTTCCGGCATATATTGACGAATCAAAAAGCCGTCTATTGTTGGTGTTACAATAAGTTTGTAATCTACTGAGGTATTGTCGCCTCTTCCTGTCATCTCAGCATCATATTCAATTTTGAGTTCAGTAACTCGAACGGTACTTTGCTTACTTTGTAATTGCTCATTAATTTTGTCAATTATTGCTTGGACTCCGGGTGTACTAGAATCTGCAGTAAAATAGATAGAATTGAATTTGCCATTCAGAACATCGGCTATTTCTCCGCCTTCAGGATATTCCATGAAAATGGTTCTTTGAAATTTGAATGATGGGTTTGATGGCTGAGCTGCCCAAGCAGGAGAAACAGTTCCTATAACCAATATGCTCAAAAACGATAATACAAAAATTGTGCCGGCGTTCACGAGGGGCATTACTGTCAACGCGCTAATAAATCTAACTAAAAAAGGTTCAGTATTGAAAAGGTAATATTGATCAATGGATGTAACCAAAAAGGAGTTTTCAGATTTTATGATAACAATACTAGCTGGCGGCACCGGTTCTGTAAAACTCGTCAGAGGCCTGATCTCTCAAATAAGAGATGTAAATGTAGTCTGTAATGTTGGTGATAACTATTGGTTGTACGGTTTGTATGTTTGCCCAGATATTGATACTATAATCTACGGTCTTGCAGATATACTAGACTATGAAAAAGGGTGGGGCATTAGAAAAGATACATTTGGATTTCTAAGACAGATGGAAATTTTTGGTGAGGAAACATGGTTCAGAATTGGCGACAGAGATGCGGCTACACATTTGATTAGAACTAACATGTTAAAGAATGGAAAAAATCTTGCAGATATTACAAAATGGATGTGTGAAAAATTTGCAGTAGCGGCAAAGGTAATGCCAGTTACGGATAACACGATAGAAACCCGAATCACCACAAGTAGAGGAGAGATGCATCTTCAGGAATTCTGGGTCAAGTACAAGGGAAAGGATAAAGTTGAAGGTATTCAATATATTGGAGCTGAAAAGGCACGTCCAAATCCAGAAGCAGTAAACGCAATTCATGATTCTGAGATGGTAATAATTGCACCTGGCAACCCCCTGACCAGCATCGGCCCTATGCTACAAATCAAGGGAATACGAAAAGAGTTAGCAAAAAACAGAAGAAAGGTTGTTGCTGTGAGCCCTATTCTTGGGAACAAGGCATTTACTGGTCCAGCTGCAGAATACATGCAAGCGGCAGGAATTGAGGTGTCTCCTTACGGAATAGCTCAGATGTATTCTGATGTTTGTGGCAGTGTTGTGATTGACTCTAAGGACAGATTGCTTACAAAGAAAATTCAAAATCTCGATATGAAAGTATATGACACAAGTATCAAGATGACAAATAAAATCTCTGAAGATGCACTGGCATCTTTTGTTCTAAAGAACGCACGCGTATAGATTGCAAGTAGCAGCAATAATTCCGGTCAAGACGTTTTCAAATGCCAAGTCAAGACTTGGGGTTTCGCAGGAAAAAACTGTGCAGCTGTGCAAGATTATGCTAGAGCAGGTTTTAGAATCAATATCGCAATCCAAGATAATAACCAAGTCCATTTTGGTATCAAAAGACGAAACTGCGTTGCAGATTGCCAAGAGATTCAACACAACCCAGATCTATGAAGATAATGAAAGTGGGGTAAATCATGCAGTTTCCCTTGCAGACAGATATCTTGTTGAGAACAGATTTGACACATCAGTTGTGTTTCCCCAAGACATTCCACTGATG
>JAENJF010000024.1 GCA_016844685.1 Candidatus Nitrosotenuis sp.
CATGCGATCAAAATCTATGTGGGAACGCTTTTATGGAAAAATTTTTTGATTAAAGTATTGGTAAATTGCCCAGAATGCCTTGCAAAAGAACGTAAAGCAGCATTTGAACGTCAGGCTGAAAGCGGAAGTCAAGAGGGAATCCAAAAAATCATAGAAGAAATCGAGATTCCTATGAAATTTGATCCTGCAACAAAGCACTTTATCTGCAAAAAGTGTGGCCTCTATGCTACCAGAGAAGGAGTAAACGACATTAGAGACAAATTAAACAGACGAGAATCAACTCGTGAAGACAAACAATACGACTATCTGGAATGGTGGCAAAAAAGTAAAAAAGACAAAATCTAGACTAGATGCTTATGACAAAAAAGGATGGTATGCCAGAGTGGGCAATAGAAGAAATAAAGAATGCCAAATTTGAAAAGCCCGAATCGCTTACAAGGACTGGCTATATTTTAGAAATTTACGAGGAAGACAAAAGAATCGATACCCAGTTGTATGAGGAAGTTGAAGATGGCAGACACATAGTAACGATGCATCTTCCAAAAAATATCAAGCCAAGTCAGTGTGAAAAAGGAGTAGTTTACGAGTTTACCTTTAGTTTGTTCAAGGCACCACTGAGTAAAAAAGTAGTAGATTTTCTAAAAAAAGAAAAAGAAATCGAGATGGATGCAATATATCAATTTGAAATGCAAAAAATGGAATTGCTAGATGTCGCATCTGATGGTGCAGACGAACCAGAAGAATAGATTACTTAGCCATCTGTTTTCTGAAGGCGCTTCCTAGAATCGGATTTATGATATATGGGAATGTGTGTTTTGCCCATACTGCGCCACGAACAACAGACGGCACAATTATTTCAAGTCTAGGTGAGTTTGCCGCAGAAACTATTGCTTTTGCTACGGTTTTTGCACTAAGTGATGTGGGAGAATATTTTGGCATTTGTCCAAATGACTGATGATCAAAAAAGCTGGTTCTGACCATTATTGGACTGACTACGGTTACTCCGATTCCAGTTCCCTTTAGTTCATGTTTTAATCCCTCTGAAAAGCCAAGCATTGCAAATTTTGATGCACAGTAAGACGCAATTCCCGGAAGGCCGAAGCTTGCAGCAACTGATGCGACATTTACTATGTGGCCGGATTTTTGCTCAAGCATTTTTGGAAGAAAATTCTTGGTGCAATATATCATTCCAAAGTAATTTGTCTGCATTTGTGATTCAATTTCTTCAATTGTCAAATCAGAGACTCTACCGTAGATTGCAAAGCCTGCGTTATTTACCAGAATATCAATTCTCCCAAACTTTTTTATTACTTGGGAGCTCATTTTTTGAACTTGCATTTTATCTGAGACATTGCATTCACAGACCAGCGTATTGATGTCAAATTTGGCAAGTGTTTTTTCTAGTTCCTCAAGTTTTTCTTTTCGCCTTGCAACCAAAGCAAGACTTGCGCCTCTTTTTGCAAACTCAATGCAGGATGCTGCACCTATTCCGCTTGATGCGCCGGTAATTACAACTGTTTTTCCCTTAAATGACACATCTTGATCCTTTTCTGTGAAAGATAAATTTCTATTGAGGATTATTGTATTTTCTTAATGCCATTTTCATTAACAGAAACCAAGCAATAGGAATTGGAATCTGATAAGTTGCAATTCTCCATGCAATGATTGTGTTCCAATCTGTGTTGTTTTTTGGCAGTTCTAGTGTAAAGCTATTGATGTGGTTAAGATATGCCCAGATGCCAAGTTCTGTTAGTCCTGATCCTCCAACTGTTATTGGAAGGTTCCCAATTGCGTTTCCAGCCATGACTGCAAAGATGGAATTGATTGGATCAATTGCATTTACACTTTCTGCAATAAACATAAAGGATATGCCAAAAACTCCCCAGGCAGCAAGTGATATCACCAAAGTTACGAAAAATGCTTTTTTTACCTGCTTTAATTGAAAGTTTTCTTTACTCATAGTACATATGTCGTTCATCCATTCGTTTGTCTTTTCTATATACCGAGTACCTTTTTCTTTTCTGAATTTAATTATTAAATTGCAAAATGTTTTCGGAACATGAAATGTTCTTTTTGATGAAAGGAAAAACAATCCAGCCCAAAGTCCCACAATAGGAATTGTAACGGCAAGAATGACTATTCCAATTATGGTGTAGCCATTAACTAATGCAAATATTCCTGCCAGTATTGACAAAATACCTGCTGCAAGAACCTCTGTGACTATTTCAAAGATTCCAAGCCATGATGCTTTTGCTGTGGACATGCCCCTTTTTTTCATCCAGTATATTCTGACTACCTCACCTCCAACAAACATTGGTGTTGTCATGGTGACAAACTCGCTTCCAATTCTAACAAAAATTGTTCTCCACAATGATTCCAGAGAGCCATGAAACGTTCGTACTATGTAGTGAAATTTTACGCCCTGTAGGAAAAGTTTGAACATTATTGCCGCAAATGCCGCAAGAAAGTTGATCATTCCAACTGCAAAAATGTCCTGAGGTTTTATGTGGAATTGAATTGCAATTATTAGAAACGGTATAAGACTAGCTAGAAAAGCTATGATTCGCCAGTTCATTTTAGTGACTTGCTAATTGATTCAAATATAAGCCATCAACACTTAGCTTGAGAAATTGAAAGCAATCTTTATTGCAGGAACTGCCGGGGCAGGTAAATCTTCGCTGACATCAAAAATTCATGAATACTATACTAGAAACGGAGCATTCGCGGCAATACTCAATTTGGATCCCGGAGTAATATCGATGCCATACACGCCTGACATTGACATTAGGGATTCAGTTGATATTGTATCCATCATGAAACAGTATGACCTTGGGCCAAATGGGGCACTAGTCATGGCAAGTGATCTTATTGCCTCAAAAATAGATGAGATTCAACAACAGGCAGATAATATCAATCCGGATTATCTCATTATTGATACTCCGGGCCAAATAGAGCTATTTGCATACAGAACAAGTGGCCCCTATTTTGTTAAAAATTTCAACGCCGATGAAAAGGTAAATTTGTTTTTGTATGATGGGGTACTTATTACAACTGCAGTAAATTTTGTATCGATGGCTCTTCTTGCCACTTCCATAAAGCTGAGGATGAATCTACCAACAATCAACGTTCTAACAAAGACTGATCTAATTGCAGACAAAATATCAGAAATTCTCAAATGGACAACAAACGTAAAAACATTAGAAGACACCATCTCGCTAGAGTCAGACGGTGAGACATACGTCCTTGTTACAAACTTGCTAAGAAGTCTAAACATCGGAGGGTTTTCTCAAGGATTGATTCCAGTGTCAAATGTAACTGGTGACGGAATGATTAACTTGGAAAGCGCGCTGAGTAGAATTCTTAACCAAGGGGAAGATATGGGGGATTAATGGCTTTTAGCATAACAGCAAGGGCATATTCCTCAACTGCAAACTTGGGACCCGGGTTTGATGTATTTGGGTTAGCGCTAGATGCATTTTTTGATGAAGTTACTTTAACAAAGAAAAAACAAGGAATCAAAATAATAACTTCTGATTTAATTCCTACAGAACCCCAAAAAAATACTGCGGGACTCGTGGTCCAGTATATGATAAAAAAATTCAAAATTAAAAGCGGCATTGAGATCAAAATAAGAAAAGGAGTTCCTGCGGGATTTGGGATGGGCAGTAGTGCTGCATCGGCTGCCGCAACTGCAGTTGCGTTTAATGAGCTATTCAAGCTGAATCTTGATGCAAATACTCTTGTCGAATGTGCAGGAGTTGGAGAAATGGCAAGTGCTGGTTCCATACATTACGATAATGTTTCTGCATCTATTTTGGGCGGATTTGTAATAGTTCGAACAAATCCGCTAAATGTGATAAAAATTGTACCTCCAAACGACCTGAGATTGTGCGTAGCTGTGCCAAAACTGGACGTCCCCCCAAAAAAGACAGAGGTTTCAAGAAGTGTGATTCCCAAAAAGATAACACTTGCAGATTCTATTGTTAATCTTTCAAATGCAGCAGCAATTGTTGCTGGATTTGTGCAGAAAGACTCGAATCTAATTGGAACTTCAATTAGGGACATAATAGTAGAGCCTGCCCGCCAGCATCTAATTCCAGGATTTTCTGCAGTAAAGAAAAACGCCCTAAGAGCAGGAGCACTAGGTGTTACAATTAGCGGTGCCGGACCTTCAGTAATTGCATTTGCAACAAAAAAGTCTGATCTGCAAAAAATTGCAAATGCTATGAAACAGGGTTTTGCTTCTGCAAAAATAGACTGTACTGTAGTAATTTGTAAACCAAGTAACGGGGCAAAACTCAAAAAATGATTGGGTGCTGATTTGAAGAAAAAGGCTGTTGCAGTACTTAGTGGCGGTTTGGATTCTTTGTGTATGGGCGCATACCTTAAGCCAAAGTTTGATCTGTATGGAATTACATTTTCTTATGGCCAACGTGCATCAAAAGAGATCAGTTCTGCAAAATTTGTCGCAAAAACCCTAAAGCTAAAACAGCACAAAATCATCGATATTAGGTTTATGAAAACCCTGTATGGCGAAAGTAACGTTTTGACAAATACAAAAAAATCACTTCCTGAAAAATTTGATTATTCAATAGTTGTTCCAATAAGAAACGGGGTCTTTTTGAGCATTGCAACTGCATGGGCATTTACACTAAATGCCTCACTTGTTGCATATGGCGCGCACACTAATGATACAAAATATCCTGATTGCAGGCCTGCCTTTTCAAAAAAAATTGAATCGGCATTCAATCAGGGGGAGATTGACGGAATAAGGCTTGGAATAAGAAATAAGGTAAAGGTTTGGACTCCTTTTTCCGGGGGATTTTCAAAGAGCGCGCTCATAAAAATTGGATACAAAACTCTAGGTGACGATATTTTCAAGACATGGAGTTGTTATTCCAATACAAAACTTCATTGTGGAAAATGTGAATCTTGCCGAAACAGGAAAATTGCCTTTAAAGAAGCAAAAATCAAAGACAAGACAAAATATTTGAATTAATTTACCAGTGATTTTCCAGAATTGGTCTTTTGAAAACTAGTCTTCTAATTCCCATGTACCATGCGATAAAGATTACACCGATTATTCCAAAGAATAACCAGTTTTGCATGCCTGGATCAAATGTCTTTTCAAATAGTCTAACTACCTCTCTTGAGCTTAGGGCGCCGACTGCTAAAACTATGAAGAACTCTATTGCAAACCAAGTCCAGTATGGCCATGATTCCTTTGGAATGTGTATGTTGTTGTGTGCCCCCACGATAGATTGCCTTTAGACTAGATTATTTAATTTTTGGGTTATGTGTAAATAGTGTTCTGCGTAATCTATGGGGCATGACAATGTCATTTCCAGATCTCATTACACTTTGACACATCGACTCTGAGGATTACCGGTTCTTTCGGGTTCCCCCCATCGCTTCACATGTGCCACTTTGAGGATTGCAAAACTCCCTGCGCCGTACGGGAAATGACAAAAGCATTCCATTGATTTTGAATCCACAGTAGGACACAAGGTATGGTTTTGTATGTATGGGGATTTTGGTTTTCTGCCTTTTCTAATGTCTTTTTTCATCTGTGATAGTCTGCCGCAGGCCTGAGATATCGCCGTCAGCTTGTAATATGACATGATGGAATGGTTTTCCAGTTTGTTGTATGTCAGTATTGATAATTTCTTGTGTGAAGCAGTTGTTTTCAAGACCGATTCGTATACAATCATTAACCATTTGACGAAAAATATCCATCATCTGTAGTTGTTCTGTGTTTGGCTCAAAGTCCTGTTTTATGGATTTGACAGGCAATGCATTGTTTTTGGACATTCTGGAATTAATGCAGTTCCATATGTCAAGTGTTGAGCTGAGGTTTACAGCTAATTGACAGATCCCTGGATTACACAGAATCGTAAATGGAAAGACCTAAAAAAATCAGTACATCCCGTTGATTTCTGCGAGACATTTACACAATAGTGTTATTTATGGATGATTTTAGGAAGCCGTAAAATATTAAAAAAGAGACTGCTTTGGGTTGCGGATCATGGCTATGACGTCCTCCCTGTTTTCTTTTCTTTCATAGACTCCACGATACGCACAAGATGTCATTGTTGCGTTGTTTCTTACTCCCCTCATCTTCATGCAAAGGTGTTCTGCGTCGGACATTACTATTACACCTTTGACTCCCTGGGAAAATAGCTCGTCTGCAATGTTTTTTGTCATTCGTTCTTGTATTTGGAGTCGTTTTGCGTGTTTTTCTACAAGACGTACAAGCTTTGATACTCCAAAAACTCTGCCATTTGGAAGATAAGCTATGCTAATTTTACCAAAGAATGGCAACATGTGATGCTCACACATTGAGTAAAACGTAATGTCCTTGACAACAACTGCATCAGAGTCTTCGGAAAACTGGACTGAGAGTTCAGAGTCAGAGTCATATCCAGAAAAGATTTCTTCGTACATGTCAGCTATTCTCTCTGGTGTTCCACGTAGACCTTCCCGTGTCGGGTCTTCACCTAATTCTATGATTAGCTCTCTTACGAGTTTTTTTACTCTATCCTTGTTCATGGTGCTCCTATGAGTTTGTGAAGCTGTGGTACTACACGCACTTCGTTATAATGTGGATACACTAAATCATAAAAAGCTAAAAGTTTTGGCAAATTTGGTTCTGCTATTCCGTAGGTCGGTTGTATTATAAATCCCTTAAGATCATTAGGCCTAGCTATTTTGAAGATTTTTTGAACTAGTTCTTCAAACGGTTCTGATTCTGTTTTTGCACTTACAACAATTTTGATGTAGGTTGTTTTTGCAGAGGCGATTGCCAATCTAAGACATTCCAAGGCATTTTCCAAAAGTGTAGAATAATGTTTTGCATCAACAAATTCCGAATCAAGTGTTTTTAGCTCAATTTTGACAAAATCAATGTAGGGCAAAACATGGCTGAATCTTTTGTGATCAAAACAGGAGGATTCCAGATAGGTTGGAATGTGTTTTGATTTTATGTATTTTGCAAGCTCTGCTACTGCCTCGTGTTGAATCAAGGGGTCTCCCCCAGTAAAATTTACCTTGTATGTTTTGGATTGAAGGTGTTTGTCCAAGAGATCACATGCTTCATCAAGGTTGTATTCTTGTCCAGAATCTAGTGGAAGCGATTCTTTTGTGTCACAATAAAAGCAGGTAAATGGGCATCCTGCTAGTCTAACAAAAAGGGTTTTTGTTCCATACAAAATTCCCTCTCCTTCCAGCGAAGTGAATATCTCAAATAGTCTGACTTTCAAGTAGGACGATTTAGTTTAGGTCATTATTTAATCAATTAGATTTGGTACTGAACGAATCTAGGAGATTATTGGCTCTTTTGTATAGAAGAGGCCAGCTATAAAGAAGACGACTCCTAGTATTCCAATTAGGCTGCCAACAAATTCTATGATTTCTGAAAATTCTACATTAGTTGGTGCCCACAAAAATGCCATTAATGCCCCAACCACAATCATTGGTATTCCTACACCGGCAGTAATTTGCCTAGAAGCCATGTAACTTGCTTGATCTAGAAAATGTATATGAAGTTTATGCGATTATTGGACTTTCTGATCTGATGGGCGTTTTTGTTTCAGATTTGGTTTGACAGAATCTGATGAATTTGGAGTGTCTGCTTTGCCTGAATCTGTTGGGGTGTTCTGATCTGTGTTGTCATGAGAATCATCCTTTGTGCCTTGTAAAGAATCCACGTAGCTTTCGATTTCCCTAATCAGAGAATCTAATGATTTGAATGTTCTTTGGTCCATGTCATTTGTATTACTTTTGAGTTCGGCTAGTAGTGATTTTGCGCTATCGAATTTTGGTTGGGTATTGTCATCTATGCTCGGTTCAAGCTTTGCAAGTCTTGCTTCGAGTTTGGCTATAGACGAAACTCTCTGAGCCTTGATTTCCTTTTGTTTTTGTTCTTGCTTTATGTTCTGATCTCCAGTCGTGGTTTTTTCAGGAATGTTTTCAGTTTTAGCCGAGTCTGCCTGCTTGTTTGTATCAGATATGGCCTTTTGAGACTTTGTGTCTTTGAGCTCAATGTTAATTGTAATTACTCTTTTTACCTTGACAATAATTTGAGATGGATCATTTGTTGTAGAGAGCTCCTCTCTTACTCGTTTTAGCTTTGTCACATCATCGTCAGACAGCCCCAGTTCTTTTGCTTGACTGAGTAATGCATCAATTTTGTTGATGTACTCGTTTGCAAATGACTTGGCTCTATCAGCTGATTTTTGGCTGGTTTTTTCCTTAAGTTGGTTTTGAATATCAATTATTGTGGTTTTTATTTCTCTAAATATTTTTTCAACAGATGCCATATCATTTGATGTAATACCTGCTTTTGCGCTTTGAACTAGTTCATCAAGCTTTGTGAAATCAACTGAAATGTTGTTCTTTGTTGCTATTGCTTTTAGTGTGTTGGTATATTTTTCAGTTCTGTCAATTAAAATCTTGTAATCAATATCGCCAGCTGTTGGAGTCTGCGATGAAGTTTGCGGTACAATTGCAGCTTTTGGGGCAGCGGTTTGAGTTGAGAGTGTCATGCTTATTTGCTTGAAAATCTTCATTGCCAACAAAAAGTGCTGTTTTGATTGTGTTATGTCCTGCTGTTTTACTGAATAAATCAATAGTTCGGTTTCAGAGTTACCTTGCTCATATAACGCCCTGATGTCACCTGGAACATGATCTGCTCTATCTAGCTGAAGTTTTACTTGGGTTCTTGCCTGTGTGGCAATATTAACAAGGGAGTCTAGTTGAGAATCTGCCAATACTGTTGGTATTGCAGAAAATATCATGCTTGCAACCATGGCGGTTAAAATAATCAAAACAAGTTTTGTTTTCATATGCTCTCCCTTTTCTTTAGTTTTACCAAATTCTGAAAGTCCTTTTTTTCTATATCAATAATACCTTGTCTTTCAAGACGTTTTACTGCTCTCCACATTGTGGTTCTAGGCAGGAGAAATTTTTTACGCAAATCCTTTTCAAACGCCTGGCCCCCGTTTTGGACAAGAAAGGCAACAAGTTTTTTGTCGTCTTCTCTCATCTCTTGTTCTGATTGGGCCGTATTTGCACTGATCTCGCCTTCTGGTTCTGTGTTTGTTTCTTTGCTATCCAAAAGAGGCTCGATGGTTTTTTTGACTGCATGTTTGGTTCTTTTTATGATTAATGTGATTGTGGTAATTGCTCCTCCAATTGCAGCAACGGATGTAGCAATGCCAACTATGTTTTTGCTCAAAGCATCAAATGTATTGTTTGCTGAGTTAGTAGTGTTTTGGGCTGTTTTTTGTTCCTGAATTGCAATCTGTTCTGACTCTAATGCCAATTTGTCGGCATCCGCATATTTTTTATCATCAAATGCTGAAACTGCTTGGTCAAGCTTTGCTTTTGCTAGCGGTGTTTCGATTCCATCGTTGTTTAGCTGCTCAATTAGAATTTTGGATTTTGCAATTGATTCTGAAGCGGATTGTGCCGGTCCTGAAACGCCAAAGAAATAATCTATTTCATTTGGCCCATTTGACAGTGATAAATGTGGTTTGTTGTCTATTGTTTCAACTAGATCTGGAAAATTAGTCATTCCAACTATGACTGTGTCCTCTGGCATCACCAAAGTGTAGTCTATTGGGGAATCAATTTTAAATGTCCAGATTTTACCCGCTTTTGAAACAAGGTCATAACTATCATAATCTATAGAAACGGAGGAGGCTCCAAATGTTTGGATTTTGGCATCCATGCCGTTGATTTCATATGTTAGTAACAGCCCATCCTGGTCTTGAACCACAAAATTATCAATTGTTTTTCCAAACAGCTTTACTGTTAGCTCCGGGTCTTGTGAATCGGCTGGAGATTGCTGTGAAATATGAGTAGTGCCATCAGGATAAATGATAAGATCAAGTGTTTTCATCAAGCCAGACGAGTGTTGAGCAGGTAGTACTACTGTAAGGATTATGCCTATGGCCAGGAGCGGTATCTTTAGCATTCTAATGATGATATCTGCAATCCTTACAAAAATCATTCCCTCCTCGACGTTGGAGGCCTCCTGCAGGCTACAGAGTACTACCTCTTGATTGTTCATGCTCTAATACCTTAGATTCATGGAATCAAGCACAGATTGGAATCTTCGGAATTCTTGGACGAATTGTAGGCCTTTTTCGGTTATCGTATAAAGGCGATTTTTGTCTGTCCTTACAGATTCCACCAAGCCTGCGCTTGATAGCTTTTCACATTTTTCTATCACAGCATAGTGTGATAGGTTTGCTCTTCTTGATATTGCGGAGACAATGGTTCCTTGTCTTCCCCCATCCATGGCGACATCTAAGATATCACCCATTATGCCCATTTCTGAGCGGTATTGTTGTTTTGACATGCTTAGTAATAGTGGATCAGATTAATCAGGGACATTCTGAAACTTCAAAGCGGAACGCATAGCGGAACTGACATTTCCAGTCCTGAAACACCCTGGAATTGAGTATTTTTGATGCGGGGGAAAGAAAATGAGGTTTTTGTTATTAGAAATTTTACCGAAAGCTGGACTTTAGTCATAACTAGCTCGTCAAATCTACGATTGGTTGATCTGACTCACCACAATCTGCTTTGCATCTTTTGACTACATCTTGTGGTGCGTCTGGCCTGAGCCGCAGGCCTCTTAGCTGCACAACTGGTATTCCCTTATACAAAATATTGCGTGCAGCGTTGATATCGCGGTCTTCTCTGTGACCGCAACGACATCTTATCTGTCGGTTCTCTTCGGGGATTACTTTTG
>JAENJF010000025.1 GCA_016844685.1 Candidatus Nitrosotenuis sp.
CAAATCACGTGTAGTTGGACTGCTCTTTGAGAAATCTGCAGTTTTGTTCTTATCTTTGTCACCACATGGAATGGAAGATATTCCAATCTATGTGAAAACTGAAATAGAACAATTTGCAAAAAATCGAAATTTCGAGCGAATCTTAACCATTGACTGTCACAACGCAATGGGTGAAGAAATCTCAGAACCCGATTCTGAAGATATGCTAAAAGCAGCAAAATCTGCCCTTGACACTCTGATTACAAAGGAAAAATATTCGCTGGAGTTTGGATATGGAAATTCTGATCATATGAACTTGAATTCACCTGACCTTGGGTTGGGCGGTGTTGGAGTATTGTGTCTTAAAATCAACAACGCAAAATATTTTCTTGGTTGGGCTGATTCTAATAACATGGAAAATGGTGTAAGAGAATACATTGTTAACTATTTTGCTAAAAGTAACCTTAATCTTTTAGAAATCTGTACCTCTGATACACATTATAGCGCAACTAGGGTCAGAACTCGTCAAGGATACTATCAGTTTGGCAAGATTGCTAAATCTCAAGACATTGCAGAATGGTATCTAAAAGTTGCGCACGACGCAGAAAAAAAACTAGCCCCAGCATCATTTGAAATTTTAGAACACAAAGCAGACGTCAAAATAATGGGCTCCACTGTATACGAGGATTATTCTAGGGCAGTTGATAATTCATTAAAGATAACAAAAGGATTTGCTATCGGGAGCTTTATCTTTTTTCTTACTACTCTGTTCTTATAGTTTCAAGGTCTTCTAAATTCCCATAAAACTCGTCAACAAATGATGCAAACTGGAATATCGGAATGATTGGAACTCTGTTGATAAAGCTGACCGCGTCCTGATACAACGTAACAATGGCAGGAGCTGCGACTGCTCCATTGGTTTTTGCAACGTAATGTTTTGCACGCTCAACTTGTTTTAGTACTGCGTTTCCCAACGTAGATTGGCTGTGACGTTTCCAGTGCTTACAGTCAATTAGCAGGGCAACACCAAACTTTATTCCAATAACATCAATCTCCATGCGTGGATTTGTAAGAATCAAGTTTCTAATTGTGGCAAAATCCTTTGACTCCAAAATCTGTGCTGTCAGGCCCTCAAAGTCTTTCCAACCTAGATGCTTTGCAGCCTCATCAGCAAGAACTCCTTTTTCCAAAGCCAACATTACTGCCCTAAGTTTATCACTTTGGACAAATTCAATAATTTCGCCATCAAATCTACCTATGTTATTACTGGATAATTCTTCTAGAATTTTTATTGCTGTGTTTTTATCAGTGTTGATAACTTTGGAAAAATCCGCCGTTGAAATTCCACCAGGTATTATTCCGTCCAATCCATCAAGCCATAATTTCCGATTCAACAGAATTACTGTAACCGTTTAGAATTTTAAGTATTACATACAAACAACATTCATTCCAAGCTTGGAATAAACCAAACAATTAGGAGATTTAAATTAGATTGACTCTTAAACGACTTGTGAATCTTTTACTAATTTCATTTTTAGCATTTTCATTTTTAGCATTTTCATTTGGAATCGTTTATGCAGAAAAAGGCACATACGTAAACGAAATTCAATTCATCCAGTATCTTGATGAAAGCAACGCACTAGAAGAAGTAAAAAATGGCAACTTGGACATGTATTATTATAGAATCCCATCAGAATTACTGGAAACCTCCGAATCCCGTCAAAATCTAAATGTGTTTTATGTTACAGGTGGCTCATACAGCATCCTTGTCAATCCTGCAGAAGGCGACAAGTTCAATCCATTTTCAAATCAGGAAATCCGATTTGCATTAAATTATCTAATTGACAGAAGACTTGTAGTAGACGAACTGATGGGTGGGTATGGGATACCAATGGTGTCAAATTATGGTCCATATGATCCCGACTATCTATCAATCCTTGCTGAAATAGAAAAATTTCATTTTCGATATAATCCTGAATATGTAAATGACGTCATGTCAAAAATTCTGACAGAAAAAGGCGCACAAAAAACTGGAGGAAAATGGTATTACGACAATAAGCCAATAGAAATTACAATCTTTATTCGAAACGATGACCCAATACGAAAGTCAATTGGAGAAATTCTGTCAACTGAGATGGAAAAGATTGGTTTTGTGGTACACAAGGATTTTGGCGACCTAAACAAGGCATATGTTATAGTCTACGGCTCAAATCCGTCTGATTTAAAGTGGAACCTATACACAGAGGGCTGGGCTGGACGATCTGCATTTGTAAAATATGATTCGCTTGGGCCTGCACAAATGTATGCGCCATGGTTCTCAAACATGCCTGGATTTAACAATCCATCTTACTGGAACTACAACAATCCGTATCTTGATGATATAACACAAAAAATCTATTCTGGCAATTTTACTTCTGCAGAAGAAAGAAAAAACCTGATTCGCGATGCAGTCTCAGAAGGGGTCAGAGAATCTGTCAGGGTCTTTCTTGCAAGCAAGATTGATCCATTTGTTACAAATAAAAGAATCAGTGGCGTCATAAACGATTTTGGGGGAGGCATAACAAATAGACTAACTCCAATCAATGTAAGATCAAATGATGATACTCTAAAAATTGGTGTAAAACAAATCTATCAAGGGGCATGGAATCCGATTGGAGGGCTGGCTGATTCTTACAGTAAAAATATTTGGGATCTGCTTTATGATCCAGGCATTTTTAAAAATCCATACTCTGGACAAGCTTTTCTGTTAGGGAAGGTTGGAAGGTTGAGACTGAGGGACCAAGCGGATACCTTGATGTTCCATATGATGCAATAGTTTGGGATCCGACTTTACACAAATGGACAAATGTGGGCTCCGGAGTAAAGGCCACAAGCAAGGTTACGTTTGACCTTACATGGGGTAACTGGCACAGTGGGCAAAAAATGGACATGAACGATGTTTTGTATTCTGCATATTTTTCATCTGAATGGGGTTCACCACAAACAGAAAATGACAAGACATTTGACTCTGCATACTCCCCGCAGGCAAGCCAATCACAAAAGACACTTGTTGGAATACGACCAATAGATGACCACACAATAGAGGTGTACGTCAATTACTGGCATTTTGATGACTCTGAAATTGCGGAATGGGCAGGCGTCTGGCCAGTCATGCCGTGGGAAATTATTGCTGCTATGGAAAAGATAGTTCTTGATGGCAAGGCATCGTTCTCAAGGACTGATGCGCAAGCAAAAGACCTGGACTGGCTTTCATTACTAGTTCCACGTGACACATCAATGGTAAAAGAGATACTGGACGAGTTTCAAAAAACAAAATATGCGCCAGAAGCGCTTTTGTCATTTGACAATACCTCACAATATTATGATTCAAGATACGAGTCTGCAATAAAGTGGATAGAAAACAAAAACCATGCCATAATAAGTAATGGTCCTTTCTACCTTGACAATTACTCTCCTGAAGCAAGAGCGATTACTGTACGATCCTTTAATGATTCTACATATCCGTTTGAAGCTGGGCATTGGGGGAAATTTGAAAAAGTGAATCTGCCAAAAATCACACAAATAAATATTCCAACTCAAATCGTCCTAGGACAACAACTTGAGGTCCCAATCAGAACAAGCGATGTTACGCAAATCTATTATTTTGTTAGCACCGGAGCAGGAGAAGAAGTAGACATTGGAATACTGGATGTAGATCAAAATGCTGCAAAAATCACACTCTCTGCAGCACAAACACAAAAAATGACACTTGGTGGGAACGACTTGAAACTGTATGCAATATCTGACTCAGTTCTGAGGCCTGACATTTACACAACAAGCATTTTTGCTGTAGCGACTACTCAAAATCATACTGAAACAATAATACAAAATTCTTCAAAAACAGAAAAAACTGAAAATCTAGGATTGGTATCAATAACACTTGGAATTATAATAATTGGTATCATAGTATACGTAAAAAAATCTAAAACACACTTGCAAAAACAACACTGATAATTTCTATGAATAAATTCTACTCAAGTCTTAAATCCAAAATAATCAAAATCATCATTGAGAAAAGATGCCTGACGAATCATGCAGAACATGTGGGGGAGAATTGGCAAAATGCACAATTTGTGCAGAATGTAGAAAACCAGTAAGCCTGATTTGTGTGCAATGCGGTGTTCGCACAATGGAACAGGTCCACGACTCTTGCTTTAATTTTGGACTAGAAGAAACTAGGCAAAATCTGGCCATTAGAAATGGCATCTTTTTAAAACAAGTACTAGTTGCCTAATCTGATGATTACTACCTAACCCTTAAGTAGTCTTTTTTTACCATCTGATCTTTGTGCGACGAGTAGGTATTGTTCTATTTCTATTTGCAATGCTGCTCATTCCATCATATGCACACGGACAAACCCCTGCAATTTCTCTTCTTGACACGTTTGGGGATTATAAAAAAGGAGAACAGATTTTCATATTTGGCCAAGTGTCCCAAGTCTCACCTGAGCTTTCAGTCGTAGTACAAATAATAAATCCAAATGGCGAGCTTTGCCAAATTCAGCAAATAAAATCCCTCTCAAATGGGCACTTTATCACAGATGCTGCACCTCTGTCTGGACGAATTTGCGGATTGACCGGAAATTATCAAATCAAAGTTTTCTATGGGGAATTTACACAAACAAGTACTTTTCGTATAATAAATGAAAAAATCAAAGAAAAATCTGCACTCGATTATTCTAATCAAGGAATAAACCTAATTGAATCAAAAATAAATTCAATCAAAAAAACAGCCGACCAAAACAAAATTACAGAACTTGAAAACAAACTAAACCAAACAAAACCCTCATCATCAGCTGTTTCAAAACTAAAGGATCTCTACTCTGATCTACTTGTGTTGTATTTTGACGAATCTGATATTTTAGATATGAACCCCAAGTTTCGACCAGCAATACAAACTGCGCTTGAGAGCACAAAGAAACTAGTTGATGCAAGCACGCTTGACGTGGCAGCAGCAAAAAAGATTGACAAGCAAACCTTTGATGCCATGTTTTATTCACAAATCGGTGATGACAAAAACGCAATTGGAGTTCTAAATGATGTCTATGTGCAAATCACAAATGTTGATCCACAAAAAGTACCTACGCAACAATCTCTGACTTATGAGGAACTAAATACAATTTTGCTTAATTTGATGACAAAATCAAATTCTATTATGAGTAGACCGCTGCAAGAACAACTCGGATTCATCTTTGCAAGGGGAACAGGACCTATCTATTCTGAGGAACTAAATAATCTTGTAGATCTGCTGACAAAGGCACGCACGCTTGATGCAACACTAAAGCGAGACGATGAGTTAATTCGCATGATCAGCACAGAATGGAATACCATACGGGAATCCCTCTTGGTAAAAGAAAGCCTAGAAAAATTCCTTGAGCAAAAAGACAAGGTAGACAAACTATATGACGCAACACTGCTTTTGCGTAATCTGGACAAAGTAGATAGATTCGTATCATCCGACGACCAAAAATCGGAACTGGCAACACTAATTGAGCCTAAGCTAAATGATTTGTTATCACGCCTTGGCAGTGCTACGTCTCCTGACGATATTATCTCAGTAAAACAAGAAATACTTGATATGAAAAATGTAATAGAAATATCGTCAAGAATATCAAGCACAATTGAATTCTCAAAAAAGAACCAGGCAAACCAACAACTAGTTGAATCATTTGCATCCTTACTTGATCAAGTCAAAAACGCCGACTTGGATGAAACTCTCAATATTGTTTTGGCGTTTGATAATGCCATAAACGAACTAAGAGAAAAACGCAGTCCGTTATCTGTAATGAAATTTGACTATGAAAAACTAAAGGTAAAAGCAGAACTGCAGGCAGACTATGATAGCCTTGTTACAATAAACAACGCACTCAAAATAATAAACACTGCAATTGAGCTTGAAAAAGGAAACCCAGCTACAAACCGGATTGATAAAATTGAAGTCCTTCTCTCTTGGGCAAGCACAAATGAATCCGAAGTAAAAGCAAAACTTGATTCTTACACAAAAGATGCGTACAAAATACGTGCATCTGACATCCTGCAGAGAGCAAAATCAATTGAAAATCTGGCCGAATTGGGAACCACACACAATAGATTTCTTCCGGGGTATGCTGATTTTACAAGTTCACTGAAGGAACGACTTAGTGCCGTAAGAAGCCTCGTAGTCAAAAAGGATTTAGATGGTGCTGACAATCTTGTGAGGGCATTATCTGTAGAATGGCAGCAGGTCTCAAAAAAATACGCTGAGGATCCGTTTGGCTCAGATATTGGATATACTGTAGATGAGATAAAACGAATCGAATACAGAAAAAAGCTAGAACAACTATCTGAATTTGCAACCCGATTCTATAATGCTGACTTTGAGAAACACACTGTAAAATTTGGACAGCTAAAGCAGAATGTGTATGATCTTGTAGATCACGGCAATTTTGTTGATGCCGATGTCAAAATCAAGGAACTCAGAAATTTCCTTAGTGAAAAACTAGCTCTCAACAACAAGAAAATAATTTTTGATATTTCCTATAGCCCTGAAAAAGAAATTTGGGTGATGAGTGGGGCACTAGATAAACAAATCATGAGTGCAAGGCAAAACCTCTATTTGTCAGTCTATGATATGGATGCAAATGTACACAGTACTCTGAAATTCAGTGACACGCGACAGGGAGAGCTGTTCACCCAGTGGCATGCACCAATTGAGCCAGGACTGTATGTTGTCACCTTGCAATGGCAAGACGTACAGGCATCACAAATTGTTGACGTACCTGAAAAATCATCAAACACGTACGACTCGGATGATTTGAAAAACGTGGATGTGGCAAGAGAATTTGAGGAACTCGAATCCTTCATTGAGACCTTTGGATCTTCTGGATACGCGGCAAATGCAGCCAAGTTTGTTCCCGTGATAGATGAAATTAAAAATGCATTACATAACAAGGACTTTTCATCCGCATCGGCAAAACTTTCTGAATTGCAACATCTAATTGAAAGATATCTCCCAAACAGAGCACGAAACGCAGTAATTGAAGCATATGTTCAAGACGGCAGCCTATACCTTTCTGGAGCAATACAAAAGACCGTTGCATTCAGCGAGGACATTTACGTGGACATTTATGATCAAAAAGGAAACCGTGTAGACGAAATCCCACTAAAGGATAACACATCTGGATACTTTAACCAAGTCATAAGCAAGCCGTATTTACCTGGAACATATGTGGCTCAATTAGAGTATCATAATTTACTAGTGTCTGACTTTTTCCGCGTAAACTAGCTTCTTTTTGTAGCGCCTTTTACCATATTGAATAGCTGACGTACTGCAATCTTTGGGTGATGGGCTGCAAGCTTGATAATACTTGCAAGACCAAATTCCGCTTTTATGAAATCAAGAAACTCTGCAACACTTAACTCCTTTATGATGTCAAGTTCTTTATCCCATTCTTCGTCTGAAAGACCAATCCATCTGCTTTGGACTTTCGAGGCAGAATTTATTTTTGCAAAGATTGCTTTTTTCCATATTTCCTCATATGGCGCAAGTGCCTTTTCTGATGTGTCATTTATTGATACTGCATTTGCAGCAACTTGTCCTGCAACCCTTCCAAAGCGTATTGCGTACCTTATTCCTTCAAGCACAAGCGGGTTTGCCTGTCCTGCAGAATCCCCAACTAAAATTAGACTGTCATAAACTGTTTTTCTTGATAATCCCTCATTTGGAATTAATCCGTAATGGAATTCTATTGGAGTTATCTTGCCAAGAGATTCAATTGGCCCAAGCCTTTTTTCCATTATTTTCTCTAGTCTTTCTGTTGGATCCACCATGGATTCGGGTTTGCCTATTCCAACCCCAATTCTTGCTGTGTTCTTTCCAAGAGGAAATATCCACGCATATCCTGCAGGAGAATACTGCTGTCCAACCATTAACCACCATGTTTCCGAATCGACATTTTCTGCAACAACTTCGTATTCTGCACCTGCACCAAATCTCTTCCACTGTGACACAAGTCCAAGTGACTTTGCAACAACTGATTGAAAACCGCTTGCGTCAATTACTATTTTTGAATTAAATTTGATCTCTTCTTTCTCTGAGGTTGCCTTTACTCCCAATATCTTTCCGTCTGAATCTCTGATGGCATCAATAACTGCAGTGTTGAGAAATATTTGAGCTCCTTGTTTTTGCGCTTCATCTGCAAGCCACCTGTATGTTTTTCTCACATCCAGTACTGCAGCCATTGGTTTGCTGTTGCATATTTTGACCTCATTATTTGGTGAACAAAACGCATAGTTTTTGATTGGATTATAACAATCGTCTGGGATGCTAAATTCTTTGATTGTATCAATCCATGTGACTCCGCTCGTTCTCACTGTTTGTGCAACCGTGCTTTCTTTTTCTAATAATGCAACCTTTGCACCATTTCTTGCTGCCGAATAAGCGGCAGATGAGCCAGCAGGACCGGCGCCAACTATGACAATATCAAAATTTAACTCTTTTACCATTATGTATGATGTTTTTTTGAATATTATAATCTGTAGTTTTTGGCATTGAACTGCATTCATACCGTTCAATTCAGAGGATGATTTTTTTGAAATCGTTATTCGTTTTGATGTGCTCAAAGTCAACGTCAAACTTTGCCTTGTATTTGAAAGAGTAATCAAGCTTTATCGTACGTTCCAAAACTTCAAGACCATCCTTTACTTTGCCCTGTTTTATCAAACTTGAAGCCTTGTTGTACAACGCAATTACGTTATTTGGTTTTATTTTTAGGGCATTATCAAAACATGTGATGGCTTTATCATATGCTGCCAAATAATGCAATGCAAGTCCCTTGTTTGTTAGTGCCAGAACATTCTGCGGTTCTATCTCGATGACTTTGTCATAAATTGAAATTGCATCAACATATTTTCCAAACTTGCCAAGGATGTTTCCTTTTTTTATTAATGCATCAACGTGGTTTGGAATTAATTCTAAGACTCTGTTAAAGAGAGTTAGCGCCTTTTTTGAATTACCACAGTTTTGCTCTGTTATTCCCTGATTGAAAATTTCAATAGCACTCATTACTTGAGAAGGGACTTGCCTTTTGCATCGCTTTCTCGCTCAGAATCAAAAGTTGTCATATGATCTGAATCTCTATGCATGTAGCTATAGTCGTCGCCTGCTTTTTTCCTGCAGAATTTCTTGTGAATGGATTCTTCAATTTTGAGAGTTTCCTCGTTTTCGTGAAACATCTTTTTTCCACAGTCATTGCAAATGATCTCAGCCATGTATATGGTGAAATATCAAATCTATTTATTTTATTCCTAATCAATCATACCGTATGGCGGAAATACAGATTGTGCCTCTTATTAGCTGGTCTGTAATATCTGCCGTTTTGTTCGTAGTTGTTGGTCTTGCTTATCGCACTTATATGAGAAAAAAAAGAGACACTGCCAATTTAGACTCGATTTGATCTCGCAATCTCTTTGATGTATGCTAGAATGCCAGTATAATCCAAGTCGCCAAATCCCCTTTCGACAGCATCTTGGTATACTTGGTTTGCCTTTTTTGCCATGGGGAGTTCCAATCCAAAAGCCTGAGCCGTCTGGTTTATCGTATCCAGGTCTTTTTTGAGGTTGCTCAAGGTAAATGTAGGCTCAAACGAATCTTTAATCATCTTGTAGGCTTTGGTCTGACTCATTCCTGTTTTAAAATAAGTTGAATTGAGAATCTGTAGGAAAACTTCGGGTTCAATTGAAGCTCCTCTTGCAAGTGTGATTCCTTCTGATAATGCAAGTGAAAGCATGGCAATCTGGAGATTCATTACAAGCTTTACTGCATGTGCCGTTCCATTTTCTCCAAGATAAAATACCTTGTTTGCAATTACATCAAAAATTTTTCTGTGTTTTTCAAATGTTTCCTTGTTTCCTCCAATCATCATTACAAGTTCCCCTTTTATTGCGGCATTTGGCCCTCCCATGACTGGCGTATCCAGCATCATGATTCCCTTTTTTGCAAATTCTTTTGCTATTTCTTTTGATTCAATTGGGTTTATCGTGCTCATATCTGCAACCACCAACCCATCATGTTTTCCACATGAGATACAGCTGTCTCCAAACGATACTCTCCTAACCACATCTGCATTTTTCACAATGGTAAAAACAATATCGGAATTTTCTGCAACCTCCTTTGGCGTGTCAACTATTTTTGCACCGTTTTCTTGCAGGTGTTTGGTCTTGGCTTTTGTCCTGTTAAATGCTGTAAGTTCATATCCTGATTTTAAAATGTGCAGACCAACTGCATTGCCAAGTAATCCGGTTCCAACTAATCCTATGCGCACAGTGACTTTTCTTGACTAGTGATTATTTGTGTTGTGATCTAGCGGGTTCTGTCAAATCGACGGTTGTTCATCTCGACCTAACTTTATCGCATCGACTATCAGGATTGGTGATTCATTTGAATTACGTTCCTGCATTCGTGGAAAAAACCCACATATCGCTTCACCTGCGAGACCTTGAGGATTGGCGAACCTCACCAACCCCTCACAATCGATCATAGTTGCGGTAACCTCATTTTTCCGATTGTGAATTTCCGCATCACGTATTTCGATGTTTCTGCTCATCCCCTTAGGATGTACTCCCGCCTCTTGGATAAGACAAGTAGATGCATTCAACATACCGTTTATCTTACAAAAATTATTAAGAATTCCTTTGTGTTTTTAGCTTAGTAACGATCAATAGTTTTTACCAGCCAAAGACTTTACAGAACCATCTAGC
>JAENJF010000152.1:0-1578 GCA_016844685.1 Candidatus Nitrosotenuis sp.
TATGCAGCTTGTTTGTAACTGTCCTTTTCGTCTTTAATTCCAAGTTTTTCCTGAAGTTCATTAATAAATAATTCCAGCTTTTTCATTTTTTCCTCGTCTTTTTTATTTTTGGCATCTTGAAATTCCGTCCATGCCTGTCTCAATTGTGACCAAAGGTCGCCTGCTTCAAAGCTTGCTTCTTTCATATGTTAGTGTACAAACATCCTTGTTTTTAGTTTTGCTTTAATCATATATATCATAATTTCCTAGAAAATTTGTACACATTGCATCTTTTGTTATATTTTCAGCACATCACATCTACTTGTACTATTTGAGACTTGATACCTTACATGCGCAGCTTTAATGCCATCATGCAATTATACTTCTTATGAATGGCCAAACGTTTGTTGACAGCGGTGGGAAAACAATACGCTAGCTTCAGTCAATGGAATAAATCTTTACTACAATGAAATAGGCAAGAATGAATCTTTGCCAGTACTTTTGATACACGGATTTCCCTTTAGTTCTGAAATGTGGAAAGCGCAGATAGCATTGTTACAAGAAAACGGCTTTCGCGTCATATCCTATGATCTTCGCGGACATGGTCAAAGCGATGTTGGCGATGGACAATACACACTTGAACTATTTGTTGATGATTTGATAGCATTGCTCGATTACTTGAAAATAACAAAGACAGTTGTTTGTGGCTTTTCGATGGGCGGGTACGTTGCACTTCGAGCTATTGAGAGAAACCCGGAACGCTTCAATGCCCTGATTTTGTGCGATACGACGTCATCAGCAGATTCAAATGAAGCAAGACTTAGACGTGCTACTTCCAGCAGAATATCGTAGACGAGGCAAGAAGAATGATTCTATCAAATTACCCGATTGGCATCTGTGGCGGATTACTTGCAATGGCAGCGAGGACAGATACCACAGAAGCCCTTTCTAAAATTGACGTTCCAACACTTGTCTTGGTAGGCGAACATGACACCATTACACCGCCGACTGCGGCAAAGACCATGCACAATAGGATTCAAAATTCCAAGATGCACATCATTGAGAGTGCAGCACATATGAGCAACATGGAAAATCCTAATGAGTTTAATGAGCAGCTAACCAAATTCCTAAAAGATTTTACAAGAACAAAGAGAATTGTCTAGACAAGAAAACAAGAGAAATTTGATTGGTTTAGATAGTCAAATGTAACCTCCTTATCTTCGCCCCGTTAAAGTGATTCGCCACATGGATTTGAACTCAAAAATATTTCATTATATTATTCAATGAGATTCAATTCTGTGGGTCTGGAACGTGAATGGACCGAATGGGGCTTGCGTCCACCATATCTTTCTTTGTTCTTGGTTTTTTGTCTAGCAATTGTATTTGTAAATGCCCAATTATTCTCTCTATGTTATTATTGGCATCCTCCAGCTGTGGTATTTTCTTTCTTCCAATATAGTGTGAGATTTTGTGCTGAATTGGTGTTGTCAGATTCACAAGTAGGGTCTCAGTGTCTTTATAGTCCAATTTTGATAGCACTCTTGCCAGCTTTTTGTCAAGCGGATTGCAAGCAAGGCATGAGCCATCACCACATTTTGA
>JAENJF010000152.1:1600-3117 GCA_016844685.1 Candidatus Nitrosotenuis sp.
ATCACCACATTTTGATTGGGTATTTTTTGATTTTTTGGATTCTTTGACTGTCACTTTGTATCAGTTTGATTGAATTAGAAATAAGAATTGTGGACAGATGGTTCAGAAAAAAGTGCAGAATCAGCTAAACCGGACTAGGAATTTCGATTATAATTTTTTCATCAGCAGAATGATCATCTTCAATGCATTCCAAGACAAGCTGGATTGCCTCAGTCATATTCTCCCTTAGTTCTTCAATGGTATCGCCTTCACTTATTGCCGCAGGAAGCTCAAGGCATTTGCCCGTATAGCCCTCATCCGAATCCTTGGTTACAAGAATTGTAAATTTTCTATTTGCCATTCAAATCATTTTTGCTGCATGTTTTGAATTTTCTTGCATTTTCTTGGTTATTTGTATTTGTAATATAAAAATAAGAATTGTGGATGATTTGTCCTGCAGGCAAGAACCACACCTGCAACCGCTGCAAAAGAATCTGCGATAGATGCCAGGAGATCTGCCGTATGTTGCATATGAAAGCAAAAATAATCATGTGGCAGCAGCAACCACATGTCCACCGCTTATGTTGGATTTGTAGAGAAATTTGGTATTAGATACCATCAGTTGTGCGTGATTTTATGTCACATATGTAACTGAGGTCTTGTCTAACGAGACTATCATTACAAGAGATATATTTTAATACATATGTAACCATAGTCTTGTTAGACGAGACTATGATTACAAGAGAATTAAAGCTAGGGCCAAGAGAATTAAGGCTGCTATTCACCCTAGAAGAGGAAGGAAAATTTGTATTCAAAACAGATGATGCACGTAGAATTTTGAAAACTAGCGAGGCATCGATAAAAAATGTTCTATACAGACTCAGAAAAAAGGGAAGGATAGAAGAGATAGAACGTGGCAAATATCTTCTGATACCGGCAAAGGCAGGTTATCACGGCAAATGGGCAGAAATGCCTTTTGTAATAGCATCAAAAATAGTAGAACCCTACTACATAGGTTTCTGGTCGGCATTGAACTATTGGGGTATGACGGAACAGGTGCCAAGCATTACCTTCGTAGTTACTACAAAGAGAAAGAAGAATCTAGAATTCGGATCACTCAAATTCAAGTTTATTACATTTTCAAAAAAGAAATTTTTTGGTACAGTTGAAGAAGAAATTGGTGGAGAGAAATTCATAATATCATCCAAGGAAAAAACAATCATAGACTGTTTGATCTACCCAAAGTATTGCGGCGGTATTGATGAAGTGATTAAGGGGATTTGGGAGTCACAGGACGAGATCAACTTTACAAAGATTGTTGATTATTCAAGAGAGATGAAGAATGAGTCGGTTAAAAGGAGATTATTGTACATACTCGATATTCTCGACATAAAGAAGAATATTGACAAAGAGATACCGCGTAAATCTCCAAAGGGGTTAATGTGGCTTGACCCGAGCGGTCCAAAGAAAGCTATAGAATATTCCAAGAAATATGGATTAATCATCAACAGAACCAAGAAAGAACTTCTGAGTTGGAG
>JAENJF010000086.1 GCA_016844685.1 Candidatus Nitrosotenuis sp.
TACAAATTCTACGCAATAGTTAATAGGTAAATTCCGACAATAAACTCAATAATTCAATATAAACTAAAGTGAGAAAAATGAACAATCGAGAAAAAATTCAAATTTCAGTAATTGGGCTTCTTTCAGTCTTACTTGTGCTCAGTATTACGACAAACTTTAGTCACACATCTAGTGGCGAACTAATTTCCAAAGAGCAAAAGGTTGTAGAGACAAAGACTATAGCACAAAATGAGGATACAATTCAAGAAACTGTGAAAAACGCAGTTTTAACAATAGATCATGACCCTGAATCCGGCACAAGTTCGCTAACTGCTATCTTCAAACAGGTGGAGACCTCTGTTGTTCAAATAACAAGTAAGGTATCAACCGTAAATCAGAATATTATCATAAATGGCAATCCTCTTGAAAGCCAGTCAACACGACTTGGCTCTGGATTTGTGTATGACAAACTAGGTCACATTATTACCAACAATCATGTGGTTGACGGTGCAAAAGCAGTCGATGTTAGATTTGTTGATGGAAACATCTATTCGGCAAACGTGATAGGTACAGATCCATTCAATGATATCGCAGTACTACAAATCATAGACGATTATTCAGATGAACAGCTAAACCCACTAACATTGGCAGACTCGTCTTTGCTTGATGTAGGTCAGCAGGTAATTGCAATAGGAAACCCATTTGGCCTGAGTGATACCATGACTACTGGCATAATTAGTCAGATGGGCCGCCTTTTACCAAATCAAGGATCTGGATATTCTATACCAAACGTAATACAAACAGATGCCGCAATAAATCCAGGAAACTCTGGCGGACCACTTTTGAGCATGAATGGGCAAGTGATTGGAATCAATACTGCAATCCAATCTACGACTGGAGAGTTTTCTGGAATAGGATTTGCAGTGCCGTCTAACACCATTAAGAGAATTTTACCATCATTAATTGAAAAGGGGGCATACGCACATCCATGGCTTGGCGTATCTGGAACAAGCCTTGTACCAGACATTGCACAAAAGATGGGACTTGCAAAAAACTACAAGGGTGTGTTTGTCACAACTATAGTGAAGGATGGACCTGCCGCAAAAGCAGGAATACAAGAGGCTTCCTACAACATTAATCAAGAGATAAAGGGCGGTGATGTAATAACTGCACTCGACGGGTATGTGGTAAGGGACATTGATGATTTAATCCTGTATCTTTCTGAAAACAAAAGCGTTGGTGACAAAGTGATACTGCAAATAAACAGAAATGGAATCATAATAGAACTGACTGCTACACTACAAGAAAGAGCATCAATCAATTAATGCCCGCAAGATAACAAAGTCAATAATTTAAATTCAAGATTTTTTCTAATAAATTAAATGAAAAAAGACACCATTCCTATAGATAAAAATGGTTTTTCAGAGAGGTTTTTTGAAGAGCTTGCCAAAGAATATGACAAGGCAGATACATTTGCAAACAAGCAAAAAGAACTAAAACACAAACACACTCAATCTACATTAAGATGAGAAGGCTTGATCAATAAATGCATCAATCCAAAATCTTATTGGTTCTTACGCTTTTCCTCATAACTGTTGTATTCTATAACGCTGATGCATCTACAATAAAACAAACTATGGAAGGAAGTGTAGAGGTGACAATAACTTATCCAGATTCTGTGATTTTAGGACGGGATTTTACAATCTCTGCTCTTGTCCAAAACAATGGCTGGGAAGATAAACAAGACATAAAGTTCATCCTCACTAGTCCTGACGACTCGATTCTTGTCAATAATGGAACTCTGGTCATTAATCGACTTTCTACTGGTGGGTCATATGGCGGTACAATTGATCTCAAATCTACTAGTGATGCGCAATTGGGAACACATTATCTGAACATACTGTATTCACAGATTTTACTTAGCCATAATGAAACACCATTACCTGCAACGCAAAAAAACATTGCAATACCTATTGAGATCAAGGGACTCCCGGAAGTGCAGATCAATACTGCAACCCCAGAATCAATATTTCCAAATGCGGAATTCCCCTTTGATGTAGAAGTAATCTCAAAGGATATTGACATACAAAATGTGATAGTTGAAATAAAATCCCCCAGCGACATTTCCTTTAGGGGTCAAACAACACACACATTTTCAACAATTACAAAAAACACGCCTCTATCAATTCATTCACAAATAGTGACAAATCCAACTGAAATCACACTGGAGCATAAATTACCATTTGAAGTATCTGTCAAATATGCTGATGACGCAGGAACTGAAAGAACAATATCCAAAACTGTATCGTTATTACTAAGGCCGCGTACATTCATGGAATTCACCACCGATGGCGGAATATGGCTGGGGAATTTCTTTTTAGCACCATATGTCAGCCTTGGAACCATAATTGGCATTCCTGCTGGCGCACTGTTCTCACTTTTAATACATAGATTACAAAAGAAAAATAACAAAAAACGAAAAAAGTGATTCCACATGAAGATTGAGTTTGACATAAAAAAATACATTGATGAGATAAGAAAATCTGACGGTTACTTTCACACATTTATTAATAAACAAAACATTGCAGCTGGAGTCTTGGTGCTGGAGCCAAACGAAGAAGATACTCAAGAGCCACATGATTCAGACGAATTATACTATGTGATTTTTGGTGATGGATTTTTGAAAATAAACAACAAGGATTATGACCTATCTGAAGGAAAGGCATATTATGTTCAAAAAAATATGCCACACAAGTTTTTTGGTAACAAAAAAGAGTTAATCGTCCTGTATTTTTTTAGCGGCCCCGACTCTTGATGGCAGTCTTTCTTCCAGTTATTTTGATCTTCCCCTCTGCAAACAATTTGACTGCCTGAGGGTAAATTACATGCTCTTTTGCAAGAATTCTTTTTGAAAGCGTCCCCTCGGTGTCGTTATCTTTTACCTTGACTATTGCCTGCAAGATTATCGGTCCTGTGTCAACTCCTTCATCCACAAAATGAACTGTACATCCTGAATATCTTGTGCCGTACTCTACTGCCCGTCTTTGCGCATGTAATCCTGGAAAAGAAGGCAATATTGCAGGATGGATGTTGAGCATGCGGTTTTTGTACTTTCGTATAAACTCTGGACTGATAATTCTCATAAACCCCGCAAGGCAAACAAGGCCGTTTTTCTCTGTAACCCCATATCTTGAAAGAACTTGTATTATCTTTTTATCATAATCTAATCTACTGCCTGTAAATCCCCTACTTTCAACAATTTCTGTTTTAACTCCAAGTCTCTGTGCTATTTTGAGTCCAATGGCATCTGAATTATTTGATATTACTACTGCTGGATTTATCGGTATTTTTTGCTTTTTGATTGCCCTGAGTATTGATTCCATATTACTTCCTCGACCAGAAATGAGTATTCCTAAATTAAGCAAATTTATCTGAATTTTCTCAACTATCAAACAATATTATTGTTTTAGGCTTCCTAGAACTTTGGCAATTTTATAGTAAATACAGCTCCTTTATTCACAATACTGGCGCAATTTATTGTCCCACCATGATTTTCTATTGCCGCTTTACAGCTTGCAAGTCCAAGTCCAGTTCCATTCTGCTTTGTAGTAAACAGCGGCTCAAAAATATGGCGTAAATTCTCCTTTTTTATACCATGCCCATTATCAATAACCTTGATCACCGTATTACCATCTGAATCAAGAATCTGAACCATTATCCTACCTTTACCGTCCATGGCCTGAATTGCATTTAATATCAAATTTGAAAATACTGTTTGCATTTGCTTTACATCTACAAAGATTCTGGCGTCTTGGGAGGGTAAAATTACTTGAATTCCTTTTGGCACATCTAAATCCTCAATAACCGTCTTTAACAATTCAAGTACTGAAGTCTCTTCTCGCATTAAATCACCAGTCCTAACAAAATCAAGAACCTCCTTGATCTGCTGAGACATTCTTGTAACTGCTCTTTCAATTCTATCATAGTTTTCTTTTGTTTTTGCATCTAATTTGGGGTCTTTTAGCTTTAGAATTTCCAAAGTATTTTTTATTATCGATAAAGGATTTTGCAGATCATGTGTTAATCTGGACGACAATTCACCAACTGCGTACAATTTGTTTTTGCGTATTGTATGTTCTTCGTTATTCAAGGTTGGCTTTTCTGTTTTAGGGAAATCTTCAAACTCGTCTTTCTGCGCATTCCTTAGCAGCCTTGCCGCATCCTCCTGCGCATTCCTTAGCAGCCTT
>JAENJF010000087.1 GCA_016844685.1 Candidatus Nitrosotenuis sp.
ATTTTCTCAGTTGAGATGATTTTTGCAACACGAATGTCCAGCTTTGTAAAATCATCATAAGTTATTGTCATGTTAAAGTCCTTCCAGGATTATTTCCGTACTTGTTTTTGTTCGTTTCTGATTTTTTTGAGCACGGCATCGAACTTGTTGAGCGGTACAATTTTGATTGTGTTGTATGATGACATTCCTATTTCGATGCATAGTTTTTCAATATCATGGGCGTTTTTTGCCTCAATGATTAGTGTACATTGATGTTCCAAGACGGAAACGTAAAAGTCAACCAGTCTTTTTATGTTAAATTTTTTCAGATTTTGTTTTATTTTTGAGTCTAGCTGCAGAAAGATTTGCTGGCTATGTTTGTTGTTTAGAGGACATGATTCTGGGCTGTGAACGGCAGTAACGCTAAAGAGGAAATACTCAGAGTCTTGCACCAACACAGTGCCTATTGTGAAATATTATTTGTACATTACCATTACAATAACAACACAATTAATTTATGTAAAAACAACATGAAAAAACCGTATGGGTCAGTTTTTTACGGACGATATTGATGCCTTGTTAAAATCAGGCCATGGGGATTATGGACGCCTATCACGGATTAAGGCGGATTTTGAAGCAAAAAAACTGGTTACAATAGAAGACAGAAGATACGTAGATGGACTAATTGCCAGATATATGCAGCCCATAGAAACCGAAAAACCAGAAAGAATAGTAAAGATTCCTGAAAAACGCATTGTTCCACCGCCTCCACCAGCCAATATCCCTGAAATGAAATATCAAAAAGTCAGACTAGAAAAGCCGATTGAAAAAGTGCATGATAGTAAAAAGCTAAGAAATACCGTAATCAGCATAGCCTCTGTTGTTTTTGCCGTTTTGATAATAAGTGTAGTAGCAATGAATCAAGACAATACTGCAATAGTTGGGCCAAGTGCTACAAATGCACTTGAGATTGATCAAACATCTTATGCAAAAGGAGACATTATCTCAATTTCAGGAAATGAAGAATCTACAATTACAAGCCTTGCAATAAGTGATCCAGACGGACAGGAGATATGGACTGAAATAGTCAAAGTAAAGACAGACGGCAAGTTTTCAACTCTTGTCATTGCTGGTGGAACCGGATGGGAAAAGGCAGGAAAATACACCATAACATCGTCTGCAGACGGCAAAACTGAGAAATCTGTTTTTGACTTTAGTCCAAGCGAATCATCTTAGATTGACTAATATTTTAGCTAAAATGACTTAACAGCATGGCAACAATCGAGGCGTCCACTACAATAAACTCTCCAATCGACAAAGTCTGGGATTTTGTTTCAGACATTGATAATGAGCCAAAATATTGGAAGGGAACAAAACAAGTACGTAACATTTCAAAGGAAGGCAATACAGTAACAAGAGAAGTTACGATTGCATTCAAGGATTCAAAATGCATGCAAACTGTGACATTTTATCCAAAAGAAAAGATTCATGCCGAATTTACAGAAGGAATTCTAATTGGTACAAAAACATTAAGGCTTACACCTCATGGAAGTAACACTAGGCTTGATGCCATATGGGACATCAAGCTTTCAGGTATGATGGGAATGTTCACGGGAATGATCAAAAAACACGTAAAAAGCGGCACAGAGCAGGCACTTGAATCAATAAAACAAGAAATCGAGAAGTAAGATGGATTTTCTTGATGTCATAAATTATGCATTTATTGCAATATTAATTGGCGTAGCTGGCACTTGGGTTTTGTTGATAAAATCAATGGTATTGTCATTTAGAAATATACCATATTTGGATAAATTTCCTCTAAAGGATCACAAAAGCCCCAAGGTCTCAGTTATCTTACCTGCAAGAAATGAAGAAGGATTTATTGGAAAATGTCTTGATTCTCTCCTGGACCAAGATTATGAAAACTATGAGATAATTGCAATTGATGACTCGTCGACTGATTCAACTGGCAAAATAATCAAAGACCATGCAATAAAAAACTTCAAGGTGATTCACGTCAGTGCAAGGCCAAAGCCTGATGGATGGATGGGGAAAAACTGGGCATGCATGGAAGGATATGCAGTTGCAACTGGGGAGATTTTGTTGTTTACAGATTCTGACACAGAGCATTCAAGAAATGTAATTTCGCTTGCCGTTTCTCATCTTTTGTCGCTTGATCTTGACGCATTAACAGCTATTCCAAAAATGATTTGCCTTGATAACTGGACAAAGATCACACTTCCAATGCTATCAACTTTTTTGCACACGCGGTTTTCCGCACTTAGGGTAAATGATCCTTCAAAAAAGACAGGGTACTTTTTTGGGAGTTTTTTCATAATTAAAAAAAGCACTTATGAGAAAGTAGGAACGCATCAGGGCGTACGACAGGAGATAATTGAAGACGGGGCACTTGGAAAAAAGGTAAAGGAGTCAGGATTTAAAATGAAAATGGTAAGAGGGGACCACCTGATTAATGCAGTTTGGGCCCGGGATCGGTCTACTCTTTGGAATGCATTAAAGAGACTCATGATACCACTCTATTTACAAAATGCCAGAATCGCAGTTGGGATATTTTTTGCAGTGTTGTTTTTGCTTTTTATGCCATTTGTGCTTCTAGCTTATTCGTCTGTTTTTTTTGGTCATTCGGAATCATTTCCCGCCCTTTTTGCAGTGTCGATTATTTCATCAGGTCTGGTTTATGTGGCAGGCTCACTTGATGCACGGGAACTACACATTAGATTTGTACACGCATTATGTTGTCCGCTAGGCAGCTTGATAATTGTAGGTGGATTTCTTGCTGGAATTTTACAAGCTAAAACAAGTATGTCGGTTTCATGGAGAGGCAGAGTTTATTCCATGAAAGATCATATGCAAAATTCAATCAGCGTATAACAACTGACATCTCCCAACCCTAAAGGGCGTGGGCTTTCTCACCACTTTTTCACGTAAAGATTATAGAGCATTCGTAAACTGCCATATTAGTGAACAAGTCAAATGTAATTGTTTCTGGTCTGTTATGTGTAGTAATAATACTTGTCGCATATAGCATAATTCTAAATCCACCGCAGATAACTCCAACGATTGAGGAAATTAGCAAGACAACAAAGACCGTTGTTACCAGAGAGGAGGCATAGGTTCTGGTTTTGTATATGATAAGAAAGGCCACATAATAACAAACGAACACGTAGTTGAAAATGCTGAAAAAATAGTTGTTACATTTTTGGACGGAAGATCATTTAAAGCAAATCTAATAGGAAAGGATCTCTATACAGATCTGGCAGTTGTCAAAGTAGATGCGGGTGAGGAGATACTGTATCCCCTTACACTTGGAAATTCCTCGGCACTAAAAGTTGGAGAGCAAGTTGCTGCAATCGGAAACCCGTTTGGACTATCGGGCTCTATGACGTCTGGAATTGTGAGTCAGATCGGCAGATTACTTCCGTCACAAGACATAGGATTTCAAATTCCAGACATAGTTCAGACAGATGCTGCAATAAACCGGGGAAATTCTGGCGGGCCTCTTTTGAATATGAGAGGTGAAGTAGTCGGCATAAATACGGCAATCCAGTCAGATACAGGCGACTTTGTAGGAGTAGGATTTGCTATTCCCTCAAGAACCGTACAAAAAATAATTCCAACGCTTATTGAAAAAAAGGCATACCATCATCCATGGGTTGGAATCTCTGGAAGAGATATTGATCCGGATCTTGCAGACATGCTCAAAATTGAAGATGCGCGTGGTTTTTTGATAATTAATGTCTTAAAGGACAGCCCTGCTGAAAAGGCAGGCCTTCGTGGAGCTACCAATTCAACCGAAGTAGATGGAGTCAATTATCAGACGGGGGGAGACGTCATACTGTCAGTTGACGGCATCACCGTTAGAAAAATTGACGATATTTTGATTCATCTACAGCGTGACAAGACAGTCGGGGATGAAATGGCACTTCAGATTCTTCGTGATGGAAGAGTTACCAGCATGGTAATAACCCTTGAGGAGAGGCCAAGTCCAAGCGTATTAGCAAACAATTCAACTAATTCAACACAAAAATAAATACTAGAATTCAAAATTATCTCTTACATTGAATGATCTCGTGTTTGATTGTGAATTGCTAAACCATGTGCTGGACGGAAAGGGAATCACAAAAACCGACGCATGTGAGATTTTTGAAATTGCAAAAAAGGAACCGTTTGAGCTTTATGGTACGGCGACAAGGCTCCGCAATAAGCACAAACAAAAAACAGTTACATTTTCAAAAAAGGCATTCTTTAATCTTGTAAACCTTTGCAGGGATGTCTGTGACTATTGCACATACAAATCAGAGCCAAACCAGCAAAAGATTTCAATGATGAATAAAAAAGATGTCACGGATTTAGCAAGACTTGCAAAAAAATACGGATGCGTTGAAGCACTCTTTGTCACAGGCGAAAGACCGGAACAGAAATACCAAGAGGCAAGAGAATGGCTCAAAAAAAACGGTTTTTCAAGTACTTTTGAATATCTAATCCATGCATCAGAAATCGCATTGTCAGAAGGCCTTTTTCCACATACAAATGCAGGCAACCTTACAAAATCAGAGATGAGTGAACTCAAAAAAACCAACGCGAGTATGGGCCTGATGCTTGAAAACTCTAGTGAGCGCCTAACTGAAGAAAACATGCCGCACCATCTTGCGCCAAGCAAAAACCCAAGAGCACGAATTCATGTACTAGAAAATGCAGGTGAAATAAAAATGCCAATGACTACTGGACTGCTAATTGGAATTGGCGAGACACAAAAAGAAATAATTGATTCCATATTTGAGATAAAAAAACTAGACCAAAGATACGGACACATACAAGAAGTTATTTTGCAGAACTTTCAACCAAAGCAAGACACCAAAATGAGAGACTTTGCATCTGCAGAGGAAAACTATTTCAAAATAATCGTGGCACTAACCAGAGTAATAATGCCGCAAATGAACATCCAGATTCCTCCAAATCTTTCACCGGATTCATATCAAAGCTTTCTTCAAGTGGGGATAAACGATTGGGGTGGGATATCGCCACTTACTCCAGACTATGTCAATCCTGAATTTAGCTGGCCCAAAATCGAGTACGTTACAAAAAATACAGAAAACGCAGGCTATGAATTAAAGGCAAGATTTCCAGTGTATCCAGAATTCATGCATTTGGTAAATTCTGAGATATATGATAAAATGTCAGAAATCATGGATGGGGACGGCATGGTAAAAAAGGAATGTTGGAAATGACTTCAAACGTTGATTCATTACTAAAAGATGCAGACCCGCTAGTGGCCGATTCGCTAAATAACGCACTCTCTGAAAAAGAGATTTCCATAAAAGAGGCAACATATCTTTATGATGCAAAAGGACTTGACTTTCACCTTGTCGGCATGGTTGCAGACGAGCTTAGAAAAAGACGAGTTGGCGACATTGTAACTTTTGTGGTAAATAGAAACATCAACTTTACAAATGTCTGCATAAAACAATGTGGCTTTTGTGCATTTAGCAGAGACTTTAGAGAAGACGAAGGATATTTTTTACCAATAGAGGAAATTGTGAGGCGTGCAAAAGAGGCACACAGTCTTGGTGCAACCGAAGTATGCATTCAGGCGGGCCTTCCGCCAGACATGGATGGAGGCTTTTATGAGAAAATATGCACTGCAATCAAGGCAGATATTCCAGATATCCATATACATGGATTTTCCCCAGAAGAAGTCCTATACGGCGCAACAAGATCAAATGTTTCAATAAGAGAATATCTTTCAAGACTAAAAGATGCAGGAGTCAATACTATCCCTGGTACTGCCGCAGAAATACTGGACCAGGGAATTCGTGACAAGATATCTCCTGGAAGAATCAGCGTTTCTGACTGGACTGAAATAATCAAGACTGCTCACAAGCTTGGAATCAATTCTACATCGACCATAATGTTTGGCCACATTGAATCTCTAGAGGATAGAGTAAAACACATTGCAAAAATAAGAGACATTCAAAAGGAAACGGGCGGTTTTACAGAGTTTGTTCCTCTGAACTTTATCCATACAGAAGCACCAATGTACATACACGGCTTACATGACGGAATCAAGAGCGGGGCAAGCGCAAATGATGTAATGCTGACTCATGCCATTGCAAGAATAATGCTCAACAACTATATCGATAACATCCAGATGTCATGGGTAAAAGAAGGGCAGAAAATGTCACAGCTTTTGCTAATGTGGGGTGCAAACGACTTTGGCGGCACATTAATCAATGAAAGCATTTCAACGTCAGCTGGTGCACAACACGGTCAGCTTCTAAGACCAAGGGAAATTCGGCGCCTTGTCAGAGAAATTGGCAGAACTTCAGCCCAGAGAACAACCACATATAAGATCATCAAAAAATATGATTCAGAGTCACCTGAGGATGAGCTTGATAAAGTAGAAGACGCTTCAAGGTTTGGCTCGTATTTTGAACTTGTAAAAATCGACAAATTCAGATACAAAAACCCAAGGTCAAGCTAAGATTGTCGGTTTGCAGCGATGTCGTATCCTATGCCAGAAAAGCAAGTGTTGATGAATGTGAATCGGTTCTTTGCTCAAAAAAAATCATTACAGTAAGAATAACGGATTCAGAGATTGCAGAGATAAAAGAAAACCATGAAAAATCACTCGGCGTTCGCCTAATACACAAAAAAAGAATCTCTTGTGCCCAGACAACAACACTTGAACCAGATAAAATTGTAGATAGTGCACTCAAATCAGCCAAAAATATCACAGAAAGAAAATTTTGGAAGGCATTTCCGCATGACTCTGCATGCATCAGTCTTGAAAAAGTAAACGACTCAAGGCTTTGGAAAATGACTGCAGTTGACGCCTCAGACATTACACAGGAAATGATCAATTCTGCGCAAAATCAGAAAATAACAAACATTTCTGGTTCACTAAATGTTGTTTGTGAAGAGTTTGAGCTTGCAAACACAAACGGATTGCAAAGAAGCGATGTTTCCACATATATCTCTGGAATAATAAATTCTGATTCCGATGTAGGCAGTTTTCCTGTCAGCGGAATAGGCCAGGAAAGCTCAAGAGTGTTGTCGGATTTTCATCCAGAGAATGTTGGCAGTAGCGCATCAGAAAT
>JAENJF010000088.1 GCA_016844685.1 Candidatus Nitrosotenuis sp.
CTTGTGACACTCTTCTGAAATTTTGCCAAGCTGCTCTAGCATTTCCGGCTCTTCTTTTCCGCCAACATTGATGTGAAGTGATACCCCATCGGCCCCAAGTCTTAGTGCTTCCTCAACACTTCCTGTTAGCATCTTTCTGTTTGGAGACATTGAAAGAGACGTACTTGCAGAATAATGAACTAAAATACCAATCCTCAATGATCTTGGCAGTGATTTTATGATTCCTTTGTTGACTATGATACTAGTCAACCCATGATGTTCACATTTTTGGATAATCTCTGATGGGTTTTCAAGTCCCTCCACTGGACCATTTGAGATTCCATGATCCATTGGAATGCAAAGCATCTTGCCTTTGCGTAAAATCCGGTCCATTCTTATCTGGAATCCACTGACCATGTCGGATCTCCTCAAGGCGCCCTAATTAAAAATAACGTGCTGTGATCAAACTTGGAATTGAGTGCCAGCATCAAAAAAACCAGTCAAGGATTAAATAATATTGAAAAACCAATAAAATTACATCCATTGAGCCAAATCACTGAACAAATCCATTCCAGCGATATTGGTGATATTTTAGAAAATTCACTACGTGACATGCAACCCTCCTTTGACGATACATTAAGACTGCTCAGGTCAGAAGACGTGCATCTGATGGGTCTTGTTGCAGGACACATCACACAAAAAAAGTTCGGAAAAAAGGCATCGTTTGTCAATAATATAATTTTGAATTATACCAATGTCTGCATTACTGACTGCAAGTTTTGCGCATTTTACAGACCGCCCGGAGATTCTGAATCATACACTTTGACACTTGACCAAATTGAGGCCAGAATCAAGACATCGTGGGATCTCTTCAAGATTCGACAAGTTCTGATTCAGGGAGGACACAACCCAAACCTTAGAATCGAATACTATGAAGATGCGTTTCGATTGATTCGAAAGAAATTTCCAGAGATAGGAGTCCACGGACTATCCGCATCAGAAATCGACATGATATCAAAAATAGAAAAGACGTCGACAAAAGAAGTTCTTTCTAGACTAAAGGATGCCGGATTGCAATCTATCCCAGGAGCCGGTGCAGAAATTCTAGTTGACAGTGTCAAAGATATCATCAGTCCAAAAAAGATCTCAAGTGATGAATGGCTTAGAATAATGGAGGAGGCTCATTCCCTTGGACTGCCGGCATCTGCAACTATGATGTATGGCCATGTCGAATCACTAAGTGATATTGCAGAACACTTTGAGAAAATTGTAAAACTACAGGAAAAAACCAGGGGATTCATGGCATTCATTCCATGGAGCTTTGAGCCAAACAACACCTTGATGCAAAAAGAAAGTCTTGTACTGTATGGGGCTGGCGGAACGCATCTTTTAAAAATGATTGCGATATCGCGACTTGTCTTTAATGGTTTGATTCCTCACATCCAGTCATCATGGCTTACTAACGGTGTAGGTATGGCACAAATCGCACTGCAATATGGCGCGGATGATTTTGGCGGAACTCTAATTGGAGAAGAGGTAGTGTCGTGTACCGGTGCGCGCTCGACTGAATTGACTGGCCAGAAAATTATTGATGCCATTCATCAGATTGGATACCAAGTAGAAGAGCGCGACAATTTCTACAATCCAGTTCAGATGTACTAGAGTCCATAACTGGACCATTTGGAATCGACAAGTTTCTTTGTTGTTTCATCCACTTCGACTTTTTCTTGGATTTCACGTTGGAATCCCTCTTCTTTTGTCTTTTGTGTCGCATCGATTCCAAGCTTTGAGCCAAGGTTCAAAAGTGGAGATGCGGGGTCAAGCGTATCAGTTGGAGTGTTGTTGATGATTGTGGTGTCTCGTGCAGGATCCACCCGTGTAGTTATTGCCCAAATGACATCATCCATGCTGTGAACATTGATGTCGTCATCTACTACCACAAAGACTTTGGTTAGTGCAAGCTGTCCTAGGCCCCAAAGTCCCATCATGACTTTTTTTGCCTGTCCTGGATAGCGCTTTTTGATTGAAATGATTGCCATTCCTTGGAACCATCCGGCAGCTGGCATTGCAAAGTCAACCACCTCTGGCTGGAACATTTGAATCAGTGGAAGAAACGACTGCTCGATTACTTTACCAATATATGCATCCTCCAGAATCGGCTTGCCGACAATTGTTGTAAGGTAGATTGGTTTTTGTCTTCTCATTATTCCAGTCAGTGTAAATGTTGGGTACGGTTCCTTTGGAGTGTAATATCCAGTGTGATCCCCAAACGGTCCCTCCTCTCTTATGTCATTTGGGTCTACAAATCCCTCCAAAACAATTTCTGCATTTGCAGGAACCTCTAGATCAATTGTCTTGCATTTTACCGTCTTGATCCCACTTTGGCGCGTAATTCCTGCAAACAGGTACTTGTCTAATCCCTCTGGCACTGGTGCTACTGCAGAAAACACAGTTGCAGGGTCTGCACCAATTATTACTGCTACTTCGATTTTTTCTCCTTTTTCCTTTGATATGTCGTAGTGATGTGCACCACGTTTGTGCTTTTGCCAGTGCATGAGTGCGTGTTTATCGTCTACTATTTGCATTCGGTATACGCCAAGGTTTCGAACTCCAGTCTCAGGATGTTTTGTTGCAACAAGACCCAATGTTATGAACCGACCTGCATCCTTGTGCCATGTCTTTAGGATTGGAATTTTGTTAAATGATGGCGACTCGTCAAAGACTTCAGTTACCGGCCCGCTTTTTTCGAGCTTTGGGAAAATTTCTCCCATCTTTGATAACTCGGGAAGTTTTTTTAGCTTGTTAAATATTCCTGACGGAATTTCCATTTTTGTCATATCTACAATTCGCTGTCCAATTTCCGTAAAGTCTGACATCTCTAATCCTATCTGCAATCTCTTTATGGAACCAAACGCGTTTGCCAAAACTGGCATGTCGTAGTTTTTTACATTTTCAAACAATACTGCAGGACCGTTTGCATACATTGTCCTCCTTAGAATTTCTGCAATTTCTAAATCTACATCAACTTGTGTTTTGATTCTTTTTAGCTCCCCAACATCTTCTAGTGCTTTGATAAATTCCGGTGTGTCCTCTATTGTCACACTTGCTGGTCTGTTCAAATATTGTATAAAGCTTGACTAGGCACTGTGTTTTCTGTAACTTGTCTAACAAAGGCATTTTAATTACAATGGCTCAAACCTTGATAGTTGAGCACGGAAAAGTGTGTAGTTTGTAAGGGTGGCGGAACAATTGAACTTCTTGGCGCACAATGCCCTTTTTGCAATGGAACGGGCGAGTACACAAAAACTGGAGAAAGCTACCTGAAATCACACATTTGCCAGTGTATTTTTTTGGACAGAAAAACATGCCCCCTCTGCGGAAAAAAATGCCACCATGATACTCCAAACAAGCCAAAAATTTTGCTTGGGCCTGTCTAGACTGGTTTTAGATCTGATTTATTGAATCGGCGGGAGCTCTGATTTTTTTCCATGTCCACCTGAGCCAAACTTGCAGTAAAAGCAAAGGTCTGACTGCATGTGCGTTAGTTTTTCAAGCTGGATTGCGCCAATTTTTAGTGCAATTTTTGTCAAAATCTTGTATTTTAGCGGCATTGAAGGAATCACCTCTTCCATGTAGACCTTGTAGTGTTCGGGGCAAAACTTGAGTGTGACTCTGGCCGATTCTTTGCTTGACTGATTTACTGTCTTTGCAAAATTAATCTGCTCTCTGATGTATTCGTGCTTTGGACACGGGCAGTCCTTTCCTCTTGGGTGCTTGTAGGCAGGTGTATTCTTCCAGTCAAAGTCTGGAAACTCTCGCTCGAAATCGTCCAACGTCTAGTATAGTCTAATGCATCTATTAAATTTGATCCAGTATCAAAGCGGGGATTTACCCAAATGTAAATAAACCCCAATCCTTGTGTTAATTCAAATGTCTAGTGCTAAATCAACTAAAAAGGATCTAGAAACCAAGATTGCCGAGTTGGAAGAAAAACTTACCAAATTAGCAAGTCAACTTGAAACTAAACCAGCAACGACTACACCACCACCGGCTCCAAAACCGGCACCAGCACCAAAGCCAACACAAGCACCTCCAAAACCAACACCTCCACCAGCACCAAAGCAAGAAGCTCCAAAACCGGCACCAAAGCCAGAAGCTAAACCAGCTACTGAATTG
>JAENJF010000089.1 GCA_016844685.1 Candidatus Nitrosotenuis sp.
AGGAAGTTTTGACTTTTTCACAATTTCTGTTATTGTCATTGGTGATCTCAGATTATAAAGAATAATTCGGCTATCTTTGTCTAGATATACATCGATGATCTTATCTGTTAATTCGGTGTCATTAATTCTAATTGTAATTGAAACATCATCTTTTTTTACAATGAAGAATGCCTTTTGTAGATTAGATTTTCTCTCCAACTCTGAAAACATCGAAAAAGTTTGTTTTTGCGATCCAGGCTGCACTTGTGTTTGCATGCTTTCTATTACACATTTAGTTAATTAATATTTCTCAACTTTGAGAAATTTATGATATTAGAAAAGTTTTTTACCTAAGATATTAAAGAAGAGTTTGTTTGTTGCAACTTGTCATCTGAAGATAAATTTAAGGACGATGACGAAGTTCTTGTTATTTACAAGTTTAGAGGAACCCATAAAGCCCAAAAAATCCGCTGCACCTATTTCCAATACAAAAATCTAAAGAGTCTTCAGTTTATGGAATATTGCAAAATTATCCAAGAATGATTCATCGCAATGATTCAAAATGTTAGTTTAGTGCAATATTTTGAGTTGGGTTGCATTGTATGTCTACCTGAGAGTAATTCCTGCAGTATCTTTAGAAATATCTTGACATAAATTATTCTACACTTTAGCACCACACACATGCGACAAAATATCAATAATTTGGTACGTGGTGCGACATTTTTCCAGCATGCCGGAGTCTCAATAGTTTATGTTTTCATGCCCATTTTAGCAAAGAACCTTACAAATTCCATCTTTGAGGTCGGGATTGCAGTTGCCACATTTTTCTTTGCGCAAATAATGTCGAGCATGTATTTTGGAAGGATTTCAGACAAATATGGAAAAAGGCTAATTTTCATCCAGATTGGCTTTATTGGCTCAGCTATAGCCTTTGGATTGCATTACTTTGCTGACAATTCGTTTTACTTGCTTTTGGCTAGACTTGGGGCAGGAATTGCAAGTGGAATGATTGTTCCTGCAATGCTTGCATATACCTATGAATCTGGAAAAGACAAGGCAAAGGTTGCATCAATCATATCGTTTCATGCACTAGGCTGGCTAGCAGGAATTGTGGCAGCAGGAATTGTAAATAATGAAAAAACAATATTTTTGATAAGTGCGGGCTTTTTTTTGGTGGGACTTGCACTGTCATCCAGATTGCCAAACTATACCATACAAAAAGAAACTGGAAAAGGCACAACTGGAATAGTCATTGCAAAAAACAAGTATCTGTTTTTGTCTTTACTTCTCAGACATATCGGTGCAACATCTGTCTGGACCATTCTCCCACTTGTCCTAACTGAGGCGTTTCACGCCAAATTGTACGAAGTATCAATTGTGTATGTGGCAAACACTGTAACATCGTTTGTTTTGATGAATCTAATGGCATCAAAGATAAAAACAAAAAACATAACCAAATTCAAAATAGGGATAGGCCTTACCGTGTTTGTATTCTTGGGAATGGCGCTAATGACTAGTTGGTGGATGGCAATTCCATCCATGGCACTAGTAGGCATTACTTGGGCATTTTTGTACATCGGTGGAAGCATCCATCTAATGGAGAACAACCCAAAATCAACATCCACCGGAATTTTCAACTCTACCATATCAATTGCAAATGTGATTGGCCCAGTGGTTGCAGGCGGAATAGCATTTTACTATAACAATGTGTCTGTCATGTACTTTGCAGTTGGAATTTGCATTGTTGCGTTTTTAGTGTCTTTGAAGATTAAGAGATGATTCTCCTCGAGTAGATAAAAGTGACTAGCGCAGTCCCCATCTTGACATGACTTTGTCTTCCAGTTTTTTAAATATCAGCCCGTCAATTACTATACCAATAATCATTATCACAAGCATCATTGCTATTACCTGGGAGACATCGCTGAGCTGTCGCCCGACATTTAACAAAAAGCCAAGACCCAAAAATGAAAACAATAATTCTGCGCCAATCACGCCTCTCCACGCAAATGCCCAGCCCTGCTTGAATCCAGAAATCATATACGGAAATGCAGCCGGGATCAGCACCTTTGTTATTAGTTGACCTCCCTTTGCGCCCATGTTTTGTGCTGCTGCAATATAATCAGGGTTGATGTTTTTGACGCCAGTGTACGTGTTTATTGTAACTGAAAATATTGCACCAGCTATAGTGACAAAAATAATTCCAGCATCGGTCAACCCAAACCAAACTATTGCTAGAGGGCTCCATGCTACAGACGGAATCGACTGCAGTCCAAGTGCGATAGAGCCAATTGTCTGATTTACTGTTTCGACTCGCGCCATAAACACACCCAATATGATTCCACCTGCTATTGCTATTGCAAGGCCTATTGCCAGTCTCCAAAGGCTAGTTCCTATTCCATAGAATAGTGTTCCATCTGATGCACCATACCACAGATTTTCACCAACCTCGAGCGGTGATGGAAATATTTTGTCCGGCCACACGTTTGCCATATCCACAATTTGCCACACAAGAACTATTCCAACAAAAAACACAATTTTCTTTGCTAAAACGTTTGGTTTCATTGCTCGTCTCCTTTTGACTTTACTTCGGGTCTTAGCTCAGCAAGTATTTCCTGTTGGTATTTAATGAGGGTTTCATCTTCGGAGAGGCGCGGTCTTTTGTTTTCTATATTGACAATTTTTTTAATTGTTGATGGTCTGTGGGTAAATACTGCAACCTTGTTTCCCAATACCGTAGCTTCTGAAACAGAATGAGTGACAAATATGATTGTCTTTTTTGTTTTTTGCCAAATCATTTGCATTTCAACTAGGAGAGTATCACGAGTCTGCGCATCCAGTGCAGCAAAGGGTTCATCCATTAGCAATACCTCTGGATCCATGACCAGTGCTCTGGCAATTGCCACTCTTTGTCTCATTCCGGTTGATAGCTGATACGTATACGAATTTGCAAATTTTGTCAAATCCATCATGTCTAAATATCGCTGAGAGATTTCATGTCGTTCGGATTCAGGAATTCCTGCAATCTTTAATCCAAATTCCACATTGTCTCGTACTTTTAGCCATGGAAACAATGCACCTTCCTGGAACACCAAAATTCTATCTGGCCCAGTGTTAAGAATTGGTCTGTTGTCTAGTAAGATTTGTCCTTCTTCTGGCGTTTGTAGTCCTGCAATTATTCTAAGAAAGGTGGATTTTCCGCATCCTGATGGCCCAACCAGACATATGAAGTCGCCTTGCTCTACTGTGAGGTTTATCCCACCCAGTGCCTTTAGCTGTTGCCCATCATGGTCAAAATATTTTACAATGTTTTTTGCTTCTAGTTTTGCCATGATATCGCCTTTGTTTCATTTCTATTATAGTAAATGTGGTCCAAGTTATACCCAGAACGGCCAAGATAGCCAAGCTCGTTGGCCCGTTCTGCAAACATGCTAATTGAGTTTGGAATTGGATCGGATGTAATCATAATATTTGAAAATGCCCCATGGACAATATCTTTAGATAATTTTTTCCCAGTGTGTTTTTTGTAAAAATCAATAAAGATAGATTCGGTTTTGTCAGGATTTTCTTTAATCCAGTTTACGGTATTTGTATGAGCATCAATCCATTTTGCCGCCAAGTCAGGATGTTTTTCCAAAAATTCAGTCCTCCCAACAAGCAAAACAGAGACGAATTTCTTATCTGGCCAAGTATCTTCTTCTTTGAATAATCGTTTTCCTCCAAGCTGCTCAACTAGCATTGTGGCAGTAGGCTCTGGCACCCACGCTGCATCTATATCGCCTTTAGCAAACAAAGTGTAGATTTCAGGATTTGCAATGTTATATATCGTAACTGTTCCGCCCTTTTCCAATGATTTTAGGTTATTCTGTTCCAGATAATGGCGCAACGAGACATCCTGCGTGTTTCCAATGAACGGCGCTGCGATCTTTTTTCTATCCAAATCAGCGGCAGTAGATATTGTAGAGTCCTTTTGTATGACAAAGCTTGCACCTCCACTTGTAGCGCCCGCCAAAATTTTGATATCGTCACTTTTTGATTTTACGTATCCTATTACAAACGGGGCTGGTCCCAAGTATGCCAGATCAGCAGACTTTGTAAAAAGTGCCTCCACTACCTCTGGTCCGCTGTCTACTATTCTTGTTTTGATTGCAGTGTCACCCAAT
>JAENJF010000090.1 GCA_016844685.1 Candidatus Nitrosotenuis sp.
CTCATATTCTGAGAGATATCCATATCTTTTTGGGTCAGATGGCTGTGCAATTCCAACTGATGCCGAAATCAATCTGTGTGGTTCGTTTGTTTGGTTTCGTGAATAAATTGTAAATAACACCTGACCTGGCTTTATGTGATTTAGTCCTTCTCTTTTTGATACTAGTTTTGCCTCTGGTGGAAATATGCTTGAAATTAGAACAATGTTTGTTCCTGCAATTCCTGCATCCCGTAATGCAAATTCAAAACTAGTAAGTCTATCTTCGTGGACGCCTTTTCCCTTTGTGAGGAATAATTTTTTTGCAACTAAATCGAGCAATTCAGTTTTTTGAGATTATTTTTAATTATTTATACTTTTTAATTTATCCCAGACAATTCCTGTGCTATTTGCTTGCCATGTGATTCAACATCAATATTATGAAAAATTTTCCGGATCATACCATTTTTGCCAATAATGAATGTCGAGCGCTTTGCAAGTCCGGCCACATTCAGCCCAGCATATTTTTTGCAGACATCTTTTGAGGCATCACTGAGATGCAGGTATGGAATGTTATATTGTGCTACAAAGGCTGCCTGATCATCCACAGTATCAACAGATATTGCAAAGAGAGCCGAGTCAGTCTTCAATATATCGTCATATGCAGAGATAACGCTTTGCGCCATCTTGAAGACCTTTTTTGATGGACACATGAAAAGATGGTTTTTTGGATAAAAGCACAAAACAACATTTTTTTTGCCTTTGAGAGATGACAGACGGATTTTGTCCCCATTGTTTGCCACAAGCTCAAAATCTGGCGCTATATCTCCTTCATGCATGAGAGAAATATGGCATGTTATTATTTAACCAGTATCTATGTGGTTTATGCAAAATAGCTTCTTGTTTACGCTAGATAGCATAATCCAATCAGAAGTGTTTATTATTGGATACTATATTTTCACAGTTGCGACCTCGCTTATCCTAATCAAGGAGACAAAGCAAAGGGCGCTAGACCTAGTAAAAGGCGCAAAATCAATGGTGTACGCACCAATCCCGTTTGGAATAATGCTTGCGTATTTTCTGTTTGTGTATCCACTTGCAGAAAAGATTCCTATTTTGAATTGGAGCTGGCTTGGCTACAACATTGCGTTTGGCCCGTTTGCAAAAGAAGGACTTTGGGGAGTGCTTCCGTTTGTACCTATTTTGATCTACATGTTCATCCACATCAATCATGCCGAAGAGCTTTACTTTAGGAAATCAAAAAAAATGGTCCTCATATGGGCATTTACACACATTGCAATGGGAATCAAAGTCCACATGGCGCTTCTTTTGATACCAATTGGATTTTTGTTCAAATACATTTATGATAAAAAAGGAATCAATCATTCATATGCAATGCACTTTACAACAAACATACTTGTTGTAGCCGCATTATTTTTTACTCTTACTAGATGATCTTGGTTCCTGAGTCAGAAACAGATACCCCCACAATCCTCCAAGGCACAAATTGATCGTACCAAAAATAGTAATGTAGATAACATGTGGTGGAAATACAAGGCCGAAAATTATTCCCCAAATACCGGTCCCAAGGAATAACAACGTCAAAACCTTGAGTTTCTTTGGAGGAATGTACTTCATTTATCGAGTTTTTGATGTGGTACTATTAAAGATTGGCAAGACTTGAACTAATAACATTTTAAACCGCTCACTTTTCTTAAAAAATCACGCCAATGTAGCTCAGCCTGGCAGAGCATCTGATTTGTAATCAGATGGTCGAGGGTTCAAATCCCTTCATTGGCTCATATTTACCATATACACGGATTAGGTAAGATGATTCGTATCAACCCCCTTGAGATCATTTTGTGGAATTTTCGAAAAAATGAAAAAGACATAATTCGAATTTATGATAAGCTTGCCCCCCTCATGCAACTTGGAAGCGGGGCAGATATGCTCAATTTTGGCTTGTGGGATAAAGGAATAACGCAGCCACAGCAAGCCCAGGAACGCCTTTGCGATCTAATTTCGGAATTCTCAGAATTCACTTTGGCTAAAAATCTCTTAGATGTTGGATGCGGCTTTTGTTCGCCTGCATTAAGATGGAAACAGCAGTTTAACAGACTAGAAATTTTCTGCCTCAACATCAATCGCACACAGCTTAACAGGTCTATTCCCAAGGAAAAGCTTCATCTGATAAATTCCACCTCCATTGTCATTCCATTTTCAGATAAATCATTTGATAGAATAGTGGCACTTGAATCCGCACAGCACTTTTACCCCCTGAAAAGCTTTCTTGCCGAAGTAAAAAGAATGTTAAAAAATGACGGAAATTTTGTCATGGCAATTCCCGTAGTCAATAATAAAAAAGGCCTGTTTTCTAAGCTTGGAATTCTAAATATCACATGGACCTCACAACATTATTCATCTGATCTTGTGGAAACTCAGATTAAAGATATGGGATTTGAAATATCAAGAATTGAAAAAATTGGTCAGTCCGTATATCAACCTCTTGCAGACTATTACATAGAAAACCGTAACTCTATGAAAGAAAAGTTTTCAGAGATTTATCCGTCATTTGTAGAAACACTAGTATACAAATCGATGATCAAGATGAAGAAATTATCTGAAGATGGCATTATTGACTATTTGGTGATAAAGTCACATCCGATTCACAAAGATTGAGATTTGTATTTGCTCTAAATTTTTTCAGCTTGGGATTTTGAATGTGTTTTAGGCGCATTAGTAACGTCAAGTGATTGCAATTTTGTTGAAGATGACTTGCAGAGTAATGGTTTATTAGGAGTAAGAAAGCTCTTTGTCTTATTAGGCTATAATGACGGAATAAGCAATGAGCTTTTCTCTGTCATTGCTTAGGTAAACAAATTGACAACATTCGAACAATTAGGAATTAAAAAATCAATAGTAGATGGACTAAAGGAAATTGGATTTGAGGCACCATTTCCAATCCAAGAGGCAGTTATACCAGTATTGCTTGCAGGTCGAGACGTAATTGGTCAAGCTCATACAGGAACCGGCAAAACTGCAGCATATGCCATTTCGATGCTGCAAAATTTTGAGCCGCGTAGAGGAATCCAAGGACTTATTCTTGCCCCAACAAGAGAGCTTGCAGTTCAAATCGCAACAGAATTTAAGAAATTTGCAAAACATACAGGAATTAAAATCGTGACCATTTATGGCGGGCAGGGAATGGGCATTCAGCTTGATGCGTTAAGGCATGGAATAGAAATTGTCGTTGCTACTCCAGGAAGACTGATTGACCACCTAAAACGCGGCTCAATTGAGCTCAAGGACGTAAAGCATGTTGTGCTAGATGAGGCAGACACGATGCTTGACATGGGATTTATTGATGACATCAAATTCATCTTGGATCTTACACCTGTAAACAAGGTAATGTCCCTGTTTTCGGCTACAATGCCGCCTGCAATACTTCGACTAGCAGAAGACTATCTGAATAATCCAAAACAGTTTCTCCTTTCAGCAGATGATCTTAGCGGAGAGGGAATTGACCAATCATTTTTGGTGATAAAAGACAGGGAGAAACTAAAGTATTTAATTGACTTCATTAAAGAAAACAAAAAATCACAATCAATTGTCTTCTGTTCTACAAAAAATAGGACAAGGGAGGTGGCAAGAGACCTACGCGAAAACGGCTTTAACGCAGTAGCAATCGAAGGCGACATGTCACAACACCAAAGAGAAAATTCCATGTCACGTTTTAGAAGAGGGCAGGCAGACATACTTGTTGCCACAGATGTTGCAGCAAGAGGAATAGACGTACCAGAAGTCGCACTAATAGTCAACTATGATGTTCCAAATCAAGAAATGGTTTACTTCCACAGAATTGGAAGGACTGCCCGTGCAGGTCTCAAGGGAAGGGCAATCACACTAGTATCGTATTCATCAATTGGCGATTTTAATATAATAAAAAGACAGATCAAGGCAACCATGACGGACCTGAATGAAAAACTTGGAATACAGGTAAACATACCAGATCCACTAAAACGAGACGCAGGATCACGTAGAACATTTGGCGGAGGCGGCAGAAGCTATGGCGGAGGTCGAAGCTATGGAGGCGGTGGCGGCAGAAGCTACAGTGGTGGAGGTCGAAGCTATGGAGGCG
>JAENJF010000091.1 GCA_016844685.1 Candidatus Nitrosotenuis sp.
TGTAATTGATGTGGAAGATACTGGTCCTGGGATTCCACAAGAATTAATGCATAAAATCTTTGATCCTCTTGTGACAACAAAGCAAACTGGTACCGGTCTTGGACTGTCAAGCTGTAAAACTATTGTTGAACAGCATCATGGGAAAATTACTGTTACGAATAATCCAACTAGATTCACCATAAAATTGCCAAAAAAGCAACAGACTTCATAGTTTTATGGATGTTTTTTGCCTGTTTTGAACATACTGATGTTAACTTAGTTCTTTTTCAAATTACTCAAATATGGAGACAAATGTAGCGCTAGTTATAGAAGATAGTGCTGCCATCTGTATTAGACTAAAAGAATTCTTGCAAAAACTAGGCTTTAGTAAAATACACATAGCGAAAACCGGCAAAGAGGGCATTGATATTTTTAAAGAATGTATATCTTCTGAAATAACTCCTTTGGTATTTTTAGATTACAATCTTCCTGATATGGAAGGATTATCAATAATCGAACAAATCTTGGATATTCGGCCTGAAACCAAAGTAATTCTAGAAACATCAAGAGAAAAAAACGACGAAAAAGTAAAACAAGTAATTTCATATGGTGCTTATTCTTATTTGCCAAAACCATTTGGTCTTGAGGAAGTACAACAAATAGTGGGAAAAATCAAAAATGAGAATGATGCTTTACGTAATTTCGACAACACTATGGAAATCATACACTCGTTTCTGAAGAATAATTCCAAAGTCAGTTTGGCGATGATTACTGACTCTCTTGGAAAAACTAAATCCGAAGTTATGCCGATTTTACAAACTTTTAAAAAAAATGGCCAAATTGTTGAATCTGGTACCAGCAAAGAAGTCTGTTGTGATAAATGCGGAACAATAAAAGTACAACAGTTCTTTCACTGTCCTTCTTGTTACAGCATTAATTTCAAAAAAGACAAAGTAATTGAGCATTATTCATGCGGCAACACTTCTCCTGCTCGAACCTATAAAAACGATAAATGTCCAAACTGTTCTGTTGAAATTAAGGTATTGGGTGTGGATTACAAGTCAATTGACAATTTTTACATTTGTAATGATTGTGGAGACAAATTCCCAGAATTAGAATGGAATTTCAAATGTCTCAGCTGTAACAACAAATTTGATATCAATTCTGCAAATTGGCGCGAGAGCCCAAATTACAAAGTAATCTCGGTTTAAATCTACTTTTGTTCAGTTCCTATCCTTTTGGCACTAGTCCAGACCGTTTTCCTCTTTAGTAATGTCTCGATAGCGGCTTTCATTAATAAAACATCGATAATTTGTTTGTATCCTATGACAAAAAATGTCGAATACGCAATCAGCTTTGGGTCTTCTTTTTCAATTCGTATTGCAAGTGCACTTTGAAGATGCTGTAATGTGATGAATATTAGCATCATCTCGAGGACAAACAAATACCCATACTACAAGACCTGAAAACGGGGTTACAAACATGGACATTATCATTAAAGGATATGTAAGCTTGTAAAGCGTTCCGAACCTTGGGTTCATCATTGAATCTTTATGTTTAACTAAAACTTGCATGTCTCCTCTATACCAGCGTTTTCGTTGACGATAGAACTGTCTGATTGAATTTGGAGACTCGGTATATGCTTTTGAGTCGATAATACCACCTACCTCATTTCCAGATTTTAATATCTTTAATGTCGCATCAAAATCTTCAGCCAACGTGTCTTTGGAAAAATTACCAATTTTCTGGAGTCTATCTTTTCTGAATGCGCCTAATGCCCCCGGAACTATGGGAACCGCATCAAAAAAATCCAGAGTTCTTCGGAATATCTGGATTCCAGCTACATATTCTAATGCCTGACACTTTGTAATCCAATTAGTCCTGTTTCTTACTTTGATGTTGCCTGCAAGTGCTCCAACTTCATCTCTTCTGAATCCTTCCACCAAAGCTGAAATAGCCTGAGGAGCAAGGATTGTATCTGCATCAACTGAGATTATTATCTGTCCTTTCGCATAAAGCAACCCATAATTCAACGCTGACGGCTTGCCGCCATTTTCCTTGTGGAGTGCTTTGACTCGGTCCTTGTATTCTGATGCTATTTCAAATGTCCTATCTTTACTCCCATCATCAATTACAATAATCTCTCTTCTTTGGTAGTCCGTTGCAAGTATCGATTCAATTGTAGCTCTGATGACTTTTTCTTCATTATATGCCGGTACAATGATACTAACAAATGGATTGTAAGTGTTTCCATAGGTACCGACATCTTTTGATTTGCTATATACTGATAATGGGACAAATACCATGTTGCTCCAAAATGTCAATGTTAGTCCCCAAACGATGATTGCTTTTGGTACGGAGTACCAAACACTAAATCCATCATATGCAACTATTGCACCGAAGACAATTGGCATTATTAATGTAATAAAAATAAAATATGATGGCAAGTTACGTTTTTTCTTTTTTCTGTTAGTACGTGAAGAATCAATAATGTGATAAAATGCAAGTCCGATTCCAATGGTTATTGCAAGTAAGCTTAATCCTGATAACATTCTGTAAGCTGTATAAAATAAAAGAACAAAGATTCCGGACGTTATGATAATTAAAACTGGATCAATTGAGGATGGTCTATTGTTAGTTTCTTTCTTATGTGCTTCACCGCTTAAATTAATTGGGTTTTTACCGTATATTTTAAAACAGACTACATGGTATTTTTTCTTCTTGCTTTTAACGGATTCTTCATTATCTGTAATTATATCTCTGCAGAAAGCACAAAGAATTCCTTCTTTCTTTATGTTTTCATTTGGTATTTCCTCAATTTTTTCAATTGATTCTTTCACTGGTTTTTCAAATAACTGATCATCTAGTTTTTCAAATTCCTTACTCTTCGTTTCTTGTTTAACACAGCTTGAATGATACCACTTGTCATTGTCTCGAATGACTTTCTGTTCAAATGATATCTCTGATTTGCAAGCTTGACAAAAATAACCGCTTGTCTTATAATCATATTCATTGCTGGCCACACATTTTCTGTGATTTAGAATCTCATAACAGGCGGTCTGTTCAAAATGAAATCACTTGCTATGATAAAGCCAAAAGTCTAAAGATTTAACTGTTGTATTTTAAGAAAGATGGCTCCAACATCTATCTGTAAAATGTCGTGTAGGGTAAAATGGCCATAAATCACTATGCCCTTTGTTCGTTAGTTGCAATTATTTTTGTTATTGGTTTCTCAGCTATTCATGGTGAGCAAACGGGTTCTATCGAATTAGAAGTAAAAAATGATGCTGGTGATCGTCTTCCGGAGAAAGATATATCATTAAAAATATTTAAAGACTTTGAAAAAACACCGCTCTTAGAAATTCCTTCGTTACCAAGTAATCCGTATCTTATATCCTCATTGCCTATTGGCCACAAATACAAAATTGAAGTTTACATGAATAGTATGTATGGTGATATTGATTATGTGGATTTGCAAAAAAGTCAACAACATTTTGACTTTACAATACCGAATGCAGGTGGAATGCGGCTAACTATTTTTTATAATGATGGTCAAACTCCACTTGTAAATTCACAAGTCACACTAAAATCACACGACAATAAGATTTGGGGTTACTCTACAACTGATACTAATGGGCAAACTAACCGATTTTGGATACAGCCTGTTGGAAAGGACACTGACTATTATTTTGCGGAAATCTCTTTGGATCCAAATCTAAAGTTTAGGTCCGAACCAATAAAACTACAACCAATCACATCTCAAGAATTTAAAATAGTTACAAAATGGCCAAATGTTATTGATAAATCAATCACAATAGAAGTTTATAATAACACAAAAAACAAGACATCAAAATCTGATGGAATGTTTGCTGCGGTTCTAACTGATAGCAAAAAGAACAAAGTTTCTGAATCTCCTGTATCCAATAAAGGACTGGCGTATTTTTCTAATCTTAAAGTTGGCACGTATCGATTACTGATATTAGAAAAAATTAGTCAAGGGGAGCAGATAAAAACAGTAGCTGAAAAAAACATTGTTCTGAATGGGCCTGAAGATATTTTCAAAGTCTACATACACAACCCGGAATTGAACACAGACCACCTAAACTGTAACTGTGTTGCATTCAGACTGGATGATATTCAAGATTACTTCCTAAACAACGCTCAAATGGACATGATAAAACTATTCAAGCAACAAAATGCTAGCCTGACTTTGGGTGTAATCGCAAGCCCATTTGGCACTGATCCAAAACTAGTCGATCTCATAAAAGACGAGCTTGCAAGAGATGAAAATTATCTTGAAATTGCAAACCACAGCTGGAGTCATCGCGTCATGACCTCATTAACAAAGACTCAACAGGGAGATGACATTGCAAAATCAAATAAAAAGATTAATGATGTTTTGGGCGTCAAGCCGATCACATTTATCCCACCGGAGAACCTGTTTAATAATGACACATTGAGTGTATTGCAAGAAAATAATTTCACTCATATTAGTTATCACATAAAGACAGCAAATCCGCCACTATTCAAAAAATCAGACTTTTACCACTTTCCTGCAGCAAGCCAAACATCTATACTACAACTAGAAGAATCGAGTTGGAAAATAGAATCAATAGATAAAACCTTGGATGCCATACATGATAGTATTTTTAATTATGGTTATGCTGTAGTGATGATGCATCCACATGAATTCTCACTATATTCTGATGGAAGTTATCAGAACAAAGTTAATCAAACACAGATAGAACAATTATCGTTACTCATCGACAAAATTAAGAAAGAAAATCTCAAAATAGTTCTGATTAAAGAAATTGAAAATTTTGATAAGCCTCAATTAACAAAGAACACTCAAAACAAAACCAAACCCATAGAGCAAAAAACAGAAATTCCAAACTGTAACTGCATTGCATTCAGAATGGACAACATTCAGGATTTCTACCTAAATGACGTGCAAAATGCGGCAATCAGCAAATTTGGAGAAAAAAATGTCCCCCTCACCATTAGCATAATCGGACAATTCTTTGGGAATGATCCAAAAGCAATTAATCTGATAAAAGAAAAAATCCAAAGTGAAACGCCTCTCAGAATAGCAAATAGGGGATGGGAATATGTTGATCATGCCATATATGACAAAGAAAAGCAGGCAGCCAGCATCAAAAAGACAAACGAGAAAATATTCCAAGTACTGCAAGTAAAACCTGCCACGTTTACCCCGCCACTGGACTCATTTAACAAGAACACAATTGAGGCTGTAAATCAAAACAAGATGCATTACTTTAGTGCAAGCATTACAAGAGATCCTCCGCCTTACACTAATTCGCTAAAACACGTTCCAAGTACTGCATTGTTTGTAAATTTGCTAGATGATGATCCATTTTACAGTGGAACAATACCACAAAAGGCGCTAGCCAAAATTAAATCAAACATAAGCCAGTATGGCTATGCCGTAATTAGCCTACAATCCCAGGACTTTGCTGCCAAAGACGGAAAAG
>JAENJF010000092.1 GCA_016844685.1 Candidatus Nitrosotenuis sp.
GTAACCTCCGGCATGGTTAGGGTGATAGAAGCAATCGAAAAACGTCTTTGCTTTTGTAGACACGATGTACCTTTCTGTCTTTTCGAATCCAGTAAATCGTTTGCCGAATTTTATGGCTTTGATCTCATAATGTTTCAGTAGCGGCACTGTTTCCGACTTGCTTTTAGTAGCAACGTAAATCGTGAACGGTTCGTATTCACTCAGTCCATGTACTTTGAGAGCACTTTGAAAGGCAAGATACCCTTTGAACATCTTTAACGCTACCTCGAAAGGATCTTCCAGGTACACTTTTCCCCCAATCACTGTGCTTGCAGGTAGACGAAGATACACTCCCTTCCCCACACCGGTGATCCATCCTTTCTTTTCCAACCTACCTATCAGAACATAGAGGTAACTTTGTTCAAGACCTAGCTTCTTGGCATTAATCTCAGAAACCTTGAAGGAGTTCTTTCCCATGCTTTCTAAATAAAGGTAGATCTTCTGTTCTTCGTGGCTCATGGGCATTGTGGAGAGTTTTAAGCGCATAATCTAACTATGGTAGTTAGATTTTAAATCTTTTTCTCACTGAATAGAGATTTGGATACAATTTCTAACAACCGTTGTTAGATATTAGTGCTTTTTCTCACCAACAAACCATGTTTAAAATGAATGCAGTAACAAGACCAAAAACCATATTCAATTTATATACAGATTTGAGATCAAATTCTTCAAATGACTGCAAGCCCAACAATATTGGATTCTGACTTTAGATATATCGACAAAAAAGGAACTTTACTGAAATCAAGAACGGAACTGTCAATATCGCAAATGCTGTCATTTGTAGGAATAGACTATACCTATCAGCACAAGATAACAGTGAACGGGAAAACAGTTACTGTAGACTTTAAGACGAATGATGGAAAACTAATCGAGGTGATTGACTCAGAACAGGACATTGAAAAATACAAAGAGATAAAGAAATTTCTGCCAGATGCCAAAATAATAGCAATAGGACATCCAAAGTTTGCTGCAAAACTAAAGGAGCTTGAAGAAATTGTATTCTATGATACCAAAGACGCCCAGTCCGGTTCCATTTTCATGGAGGACCAGTCATTTGCATTTGATTATGCGCATATTTTGCCGCTGGTGGAAAAATGCTCCATACTGCACGGTCATACATCAAATGTCTTTGTCGAGCTGGTAGGTGACATGAAAAACAATTTGCTAATTGACTTTGGGGAGGCAAAAAGAATAATCAAGGAGGCAATTACTATTCTAGATCACAAGTTTTTCATAAACAGAAAGTACCTAAAGAGCGAGGACGATTCCCACTATAGAATAACATTTGAGGGGCCACGCGGAATGTTTGACATGCAGGTACCAAAGAACACGGCGTACATGCTTGAGGGCGAGGCGACAGTAGAAAACCTGTCCACTGAGATAATCAAGATTCTGGTTCCAAGGCTTCCAAAGAACATAGAGGCAGTAGGGGTGTACATCTACGAAGGCTACAACAAGGGAGCACATCTAATATCCAAAGTCTCAAAGGCCTGAGCATGGAGCCAAAAATCAAAGAGACGTCATGGAACCCAGAGCTTGAACTGAAAATCCTAAAGCAGTGGGAGGAAACCAGTCTGTATGATTTTGTCCCCCTTGAGAAAAATTTTGTAATAGACACGCCTCCGCCATATCCTTCGGGAAGGCCCTGGCATATCGGGGCTGCCGCTCACTACTCCCAGATAGACATGATTGCAAGAACCGCAAGAATGTCGGGGAACAATGTCTATTTTCCAATTGGCATAGACCGAAACGGCCTCCCAGTCGAGCTGTACACTGAGAAAAAGCACGGAATCAGAATGCAGGAAACCGAACGTAGCAAGTTCCTCGAATTATGCAGATCCTCACTAGATGATTTGGAAGCAGAGATGATCCAGATAATGAAGAGTCTGGGATTATCTGCAAACTTTGCCAACTATTACAGGACTGATTCAGAGGAATATAGAATCCTTACACAATCCACATTTATTGAATTGTGGAAAAAAGGGACAATCTACAAGGCGACAAGGCCAAACAACTACGACTGGGTTTCAGGAACCACGATAGCTGATGCCGAGATAACGTACCAGGACATTCCGACCAAGCTGGTCTATATGAAATTCAAGATAAAAAATTCTGATAGGGAGATAAGCATAGCAAGTACCAGGCCTGAGCTGCTATGTGCATGCCAGACCATAATAGTAAATCCGGAAGATTCTAGATATTCAGAGTTTGTCGGAAAGCAAATCATCGTTCCAGTCATAAACAGAGAGGTCAAAATCAGGACGCATCATTCCGCACAGATGGAGTTTGGCTCCGGTGCAGTAATGGTGTGCAGCTATGGTGACCAGAATGATGTTGCATTGTTCCGAGAGATGAAGCTTGAAGAGATTGTAGCTATAGGAATGAACGGTACCATGACTGAATCTGCAGGAAAATATGCAGGACTAAAGGTAAAACAAGCTCGAACCCAGATCATAGCAGACTTGGAAAATGTGGGTTTGGTTGAAAAAATTGAAGAGATATCGCACCGCACACCCATATCTGAGCGAAGCAAAATTCCAATTGAGATCATACCAATGGAGGAATATTATGTAAAGCAGATGGATTCCATAGACAAGATAAGGGAGATTGGCAAAAAAATAACATTCTATCCTGAAATGCACAGGCAAATCCTGATGAACTGGCTTGACTCCATTAGTATAGACTGGCCAATATCTAGAAGAAGGTTCTACGGGACTGAAATCCCAATCTGGTACTGCAAGAACTGCTCAGAGCCGCACGTGCCGGAACCTGGAAAGTATTATGCGCCGTGGAAGGATACTGCGCCGTTTGAAAAATGCGTCAAATGTGATGGTACAGAGTTTGTTGGCGAATTTAGGACGTTTGACACCTGGATGGACTCGAGCGTGTCGCCCTTGTTTATTTCAAAATTCAACAAGGATATGGAGTTTTTCAAAAAAACCTATCCAGCTACTCTTAGACCCCAGGCAAAGGACATTGTCAGGACCTGGCTGTACTATACCATACTACGATGTGAGCAGCTTACTGGAAAGGCCCCGTGGTCTGAGGCCTGGATTATGGGGTATGGCCTTGACGAAAAGGGAATGAAGATGAGCAAAAGCAAGGGAAATGTTGTTGACCCGTTGCCAGTGATTCAGAAATTTGGAGCGGACACCTTTAGGTTCTGGAGTGCAAGTGAGATCAACCATGGATATGACTTTAGGTGCAATGAGCAAAAGATAGAATCTACAAAAAAGTTTTTGTCCAAGCTTTGGAATGTCTCCAGGTTCATTTCCAGCTATGATGTGGTACAAAACGGCAAGCCAACGGATTCTGACAAGTGGATCCTATCAGAACTGGACAAGCTTGTTTTGGAATGCCAGAAGGGTTATTCAGAGTACAACTTTTTTGTTCCTGCCATATCTATTCGCGAGTTTACATGGAATCTCTTTGCAGCGCATTATATCGAGATGGTAAAGGCTCGTGCGTATGGCGATGGGTTCACGGAAGATGAGAAAAATGCGGCAATTTACACACTCCATAAGGTGCTGTCTACGATTCTGTTGTTGCTTGCGCCAATTACTCCGTTTATCACTGACCATATGTGGCAGGAGCTATACTCTAAAGAAACAATTCACAAGCAGCTTTTGCCAAAATCTGAGAATACAGAAGACATGACAAAATTCACAAATGAATTATCTGATTTTAATTCCAGAGTATGGAATGAAAAAAAATCAAGGGGACTGTCATTGAAGGATGCAATTTCAATTGAAATCCCGGAATCGCTCAAAATATTTGCAAGGGACTTGATTCCAATGCATGGAATAGAATGAATTTAATGCTAGGCCAAGAACGCTTTTACTAAAATTTCTTTATTATAATTATAATCAGATTGATTATCTAGTGTTATACTAAATTTAGTTTGATTCCCTCGAGGGAAATTGTGCATAGTTGGTTCCATCAAGTTTTGTATGATGCCGGGGGTGGGTTGTGACTAAAAAGTTCAAAACCACGACATCCGCCTACATATCTAATGATTGTAGGAAAGAACGAGTAAAGACATTAGAT
>JAENJF010000026.1 GCA_016844685.1 Candidatus Nitrosotenuis sp.
CATTGAGGGAATTAACTCAATTTTACAAAAAATCACATTCCAGATGAATTCGGTTCAGACTAACTGTTATTTTCGAGCTGGTAAGGCTTATCTCAGAATTAATCATGAAATGGGAGACATTGGTAATTTGTTTTTCAAATCTTTATTTAATAATATTCTAAAAGATTTTGGAGAAAATCATCATATACAAACGCAAGAAAATACAGTCTGCGCAATATGTAGAATTTAAAACTCGACGGTAAATAACAAAAACAAACCATATTGCCAAAATGTAATGTTTCTATCTGGGAAACTAGATTTTTTTACTATAAAATACCATGTCTGTTTAAAGTAATCACGCAAAGGATTCTAATGGAAAGTATCAAGTATACTCGTGCAAGTATCGGAAGCCGCTCAGAAAAAGTTCACTTTGGAAGAAGTCGTAGAATTTACTGATCTTATTGCAGAAAAACTGGATAGCGCAATTGACAAAGTAGATAACATTAATCATAAAACACATGTACTTTCTGTCAATGCGTCAATTGAAGCTGCACACGCAGGAACTTTTGGACGGCCTTTTGGTATAGTAGCCGCAAACATGAGTGAATTATCAGATGAGACAATAAAAATTACCGAGCTAATGCGAAAGGACATAAAGGAAATAATCGAAGTTGGTAATCTGATAAAATCACAATCTAAGGAATATCGTGGAAACCGATTAGCTGAACTGGCTTTGGTCAACATTGATCTAATTGATCGTAATCTGTATGAGAGAACTGCTGATGTGAGATGGTGGGCCAGTGGTAGCAGCGTAGTTAATGGATTAACTAAAAAAACCAAAGAATCGTCCGAGTTTACATCGCAACGACTTGCTGCGATTTTACAGGCTTATACTGTTTATTATGATCTCGTATTAGCTGATGCAGAAGGAAACATCGTAGCAAACGGTAATCCGGAATATTCCTCGGTAAACACCAATGTTGCAAACGCAAAATGGTTCACACGCGCAATTAGAACAAAAAGTGGTAATGAATTTGGTTTTGAGCCGGTACACCGTTCTCCTCTTGTAAATAATAATCTGGCAATAATTTATTCTTCAGCCGTACGAGAAAACGGTAACCGCAAAGGCAAGATAATGGGAGTTTTAGGAGTAATTTTCAAGTGGGAATCTCTCTCTCAAACAATAATTAATCATACTCCAATAGACGAGGATGAAAAAAAACATACTAGAATTTGTATTGTTGATAATGATGGATTGATACTGGCTGACTCTGAAGGAAAAATGCTAAAAGAAACATTGCAATTTGACAAAAAAACAAGCCTTTTTGGAGAAAAAAAGAATTACATTTTCACTGAATATGCCGGCATGCCATGCTGTATGGGCCATGCACTTTCTCCGGGATTTGAAAATTATTCAACAGGCTGGCATTCACTTATAATACAAAAACTAGCTAACCACAAATCAAAATTTTTTTTGTTCATGATATTAAAGACAACCTTCTAGAAATTAACATGATCATATTAGAGAATGTATATTGAGCACATAGTAAATATTGGAAATTTGTTATTTTTTTAGGGCTATGATTTTCATGATTCCTACCTCACAGATTCACTAATGGAACGTGCAAACAACGAAATTTTACTGGATCGCTGTTCCTCTGGATTTTCTAGATGGTGATTATACTAAAGTATGGAATTAGAAATATGTGTATGAACCCAGTTCATCATTTTATGGAAAAGATTGTCATATTGACGGTGAATCAATCATAATTCGTGTAGACTAACAAAGGATAACCTTAATTCAAAATGCGAGTAAACAAAATTAATGAGTATTGATGAGAAACAATAATTAGTTTCAAGATTGTAATCAGGCAGATTCGAAAATGTTGAATCTTTCTAGACAACAGCGATCAGTACTTCTAGGTTCCTTTCTTGGATGGGCTCTTGACGGTTACGATCTTGTGTTGATGTTGCTTGTAATTCCTCTGATAAGCAAACTCTTTTTTCCTACAAGCAATCTAACTCTGTCTCTTCTTGCTACTTTTGCTGCGTACGTTGTAACGCTGGTAATGCGTCCAGTTGGAGGAGCAATTTTTGGAAACTTTGGCGATAAAATAGGAAGAAAAAAAACAATTATGATTACCATAATAGGATTTTCTGTTGCGACATTTTCAACCGGCTTGTTACCCACCTGGGATATGGTTGGCGTGCTCGCTCCTGTATTGTTGGTGGCATTAAGATTTACCCAGGGCTTTTTTGCTGGTGGCGAGTGGGGAAGTGGTGCTGTAATTACAATGGAGACTGCCCCCAAGTCTTCAAGAGGATTACTTTCTGGTATTCTCCAAAGTGGCTATAACTTTGGGTTTATGATGGCATCAATTGTGTATTTTTTTGTATATGCCGCCCTTCCAGAATCTCAGTTCATAGATATAGGATGGAGAATAATGTTTTTCACAGGAATAATTCCAGGTCTGATAGCACTTTTTGTAAGATACAAGATGGAAGAGTCTGAGGCTTGGCTTGATAAGGTTCGTCAAAAGAAAATAGAACGTGCCCCTCTTAGAAAAATATTTTCTGACAATGAAGTAAGAAAGCGTTTCTTCTTAGCACTAGTAATTACTACTGGATTGATGTATGCTTACTATACCACAATGGGATTCTACCCAACATTTCTTCAGAATTATGTAAATGTAGCCAAGTCAGAAGTACCTATTTTGATGATTGTTGCAACGATAACTTCGTTTTTTGGTCAAATTTTTGCAGGATATCTAAGTCAGATAATTGGTAGAAAAAAGACACTTATGGTCTTTGCAATATCTGCCATCATTATTGCAATACCTGCCCTTTATGGATTGTATCACGCTACCTCGTTTTACTCTAGATCTTTGTATACTGTAATTTTGATCTTTGTTGCAACATCGGGATTTGGTCCAATACCTGCATTTTTATCAGAAAGATTTTCAACTGAGGTAAGAAACAGTGCAAGCGGATTTGTTTACAATGGGGGTTTGCTAATTGGTTCTTGGGCTCCCCTGATAGCCGTTACTATCTTGCCTCATGGAGAAAATTTAGTGCCAGTACTTTTGGGAATCAATGTGATTATAGGTTCTGCCATACTATTGATTGGTGCTAAGATTAATCCAGAAACAAAAGACGCAGAGATAAAATAAAAAATTTGGAAGGGTTTCAACCATCAAAATGCGATATCTTAGAGAAAAATATGGTATTGAGATGGCAGACAGAACTCATGCAAGAATTCAAAAATGATATCAATTAAAAAAGAACCAAGAGAAAACAAACAGATCAGAAAATCTTATCTAAATGTATATTATGTCCATTTCTTGTCTTTGAATTAAAGCATGAACGATGTTTACTTACTTTGGATATTATTTTCATTGTTCGTTGGAGTCTCTTTGGCAATAGATCTTGGCGTATTTTCAAAAATTCGCCGTGGCAAAAAACAAAACTCGGAACAAAAAGAATCTCCTCCTCCTTTTAAGACCGCACTTGCTTGGACAATAGTGTGGATCTCACTTGCAGGAGTATTTGCAGGAATGATCTACTTTTACATGGGGCCAGAAAAAATGGCCGAGTTTGTTACTGCTTATGCCCTTGAAGAATCCCTTAGCGTAGACAACATGTTTGTCTTTTTACTTATATTTACATCACTAAACATTCCACACAAGTTCCAGCACCGCGTTCTATCTATGGGAATACTAGGTGCCATAGCAATGAGGGTGCCGCTTATTCTTGTCGGCGTGGCACTCCTTGAGAAATTCCATTGGATGATCTACATTTTTGGCGGATTTCTGATTGTGACTGCGATAAGGATGCTGATTCAAAGAAAGGAAAAGAAAATAGAAATTGAGAAAAACATTGCCATTCGGGTACTAAAAAAATTCATACCTGTTGACTTTGAATTAAAGGATACCAAGTTTTTTGTTAAAAAAGACGGCATATTATACGCGACAACGCTAATTGTTGCACTGGTTATAATAGAGTTCACCGACCTCTTATTTGCACTTGACTCTATACCTGCTGTACTGGCAATAACTACTGACCCCTTCATAGTTATAACATCAAACATATTTGCAATTTTGGGACTTCGAAGTTTGTATTTCCTACTTGCCGGCGTGATGGAAAAATTCTACTATCTAAAGCCTGGCCTGATTGCTATCTTGTTATTTATTGGAATGAAAATGATAGCCTCAGAAATAGTTGAAATTCCAACCTCTATATCATTGGGTGTTGTACTTGGAATACTTGGAACTGTACTTGCCCTGTCGTTTGTTAGGGCAAGAAAACACACTGACTGATGAGATGATATCTATATCAAAAGTGCAAGTTTACTTTTTGGCACCTAGTGTTCTGTTTTTCAGTCTGAGATAACTGCCATGGCATTTGCGGCATCTTGTTGCAGCCATGGAATTTCTTACGCCACAGTTGAGACAAACCTTCATGTGAAGACGTGCTGCTTGTGCAATTCGTTTCTTTTCTGGGTCTGTAATTGGCATCTTCTTAAATCCCCTTTTTTGTCCTTTTTAGTCTTTGGTTTTTTCTAGTTTGCCTGCCAGTAATACGGCCACTTCATTTGGTCTTTTAGCAACTGGAATGTTTGCCATGTTAAACATGGAAATCTTTGATTCTGCAGAACCATAAGTTCCCATAACTATTGCACCAGCATGTCCCATTCTCTTTTCTTTTGGTGCACGCCTTCCTGCAATGTATGCTACAATTGGTTTTTTGAAATTAATATCCATGATGTGCTGTGCAACGATTTCTTCAGCATCACCACCTATTTCGCCAACTATGACCATCCCTTCTAGGGTAGGATCATCTTTTACCATGTCAAATGCATCAATTAGTCTTGTACCGTTTATTGGGTCGCCTCCTATTCCAATAGTTATGCTTTGTCCAAACCCTGCCTTTGTTAGCGTGTTTGAAATCTCATAGAGCAAGGTGCCGCTTTTTGAAAGAACTACTATATTTCCAGCCTCGAATGGACTTGCAGGCATTATTCCAATTTTGACTAGCCCCGGTATCATGACGCCTGGCGTGTTTGGGCCAATCATTATTGCGTCTTTTTTCTTTACAATCTCAAGTATCAACATTGTATCCCTTATTGGAACATGTTCTGGTATTGCAACAAGAAGCTTTATTCCCGCTTCCAGGGCTTCAGTTGCCGCATTCAAAAAGAATTTTGCTGGAACAAAAAGAATTGAAATTTTAGCACCAGTGACATCAACTGCTTCCTTTACCGTGTTGTAGATTGGTACCTTACCTTCGAACTTTTGCCCACCTTTTCCCGGTGTGATTCCTGCAGCAATGTTTGTGCCATAGTCCATCATCTGCTTTGCATGTATGGAACCAAAGGTGCCAGTTATTCCTTGAACTATTACTGGAACTTTCTGATAATTTCCACTCGAATCCTTTTTACCTCTTAAGAGTTCATAAATGTCAGCCACGTTTGCTTACCTCCATTACTACTCCGTTTATTGCATCTTCTACAGAATCAAACATCTTTATCCTTGTGTTTCTGAGCATCTCTTTTGATTTTTAAGATTCAGACCCCATCAGTCTGGTATGTACTGGAAAGTCAATCAGCTTATCATCATATGCCTTGATAAATGCGGCGGCGACAGTTGTCGTCTTTACTATTCCTCCATAGAGGTTCACCAAGATTGCTTTTACTTTTTTCATTTTAGAAACTAGTGTCAGTGCCTCATAGACTGATTCAGTTGTAGCACCACCTCCAACATCAAGAAAACATGCAGGCTTTCCGCCATTATCTGCAAGCATATCAAGTGTTGACATGACAAGACCTGCGCCATTACCTACTACTGCTATGTTCCCATCAAGCTCTACAAGTGTAAATCCGCTTTTTTCTGCTCTTTCTTCAAGCTCTGTTTTCTCTTGATATTTTTCCATTTCTGGATGTCTAAAATTCGAGTTGTCATCTGTGATCACTTTGCCGTCTAATGCAAGGAGTGATCCATCCTTTAACAATGCAACTGGGTTTATCTCTGCAAGCTCTACTTCCTTTTCAATTGTAATCTTGGCAAGTCTTTGTAGCATATCCACAAAATCTGAAATTGATCTTCCCTGAAGTCCAATTTGTTTTGCAACTTGTTCTGCAGTTTGGGAATCAACATCGCCAAGTCCAACTTCGCGTATTACCTGGTTTTTTACGGATTCAATTTCTACTCCGCCATCAGAAGACGCAATAATTGTATAACATCTTTTACTGCGGTTCAAAAATAATGATAGGTACAATTCTTTTTCATATTCTACCATTTTCTCAAGCAAAATGGCTCTTGTCTTTTCACCTTTAATCGACATGCCTAGGACTTGAGGATATTTCAGCTCAAATTCGTCATCGTTATGGCACTTTTGTATGCCCCCTGCTTTTCCTCTTCCTCCTACTGGAACTTGGGCCTTGATTACAAACGGATAGCCTAATTGTTTTGCATCATTTCTTGCCTGTTCGATGTCTTTGGAGGATAGCCCCTTTGGAGTCTTGATGCCATATTGTGCAAATAACTCCTTTGCCTGATATTCCAAAAGACGCATGCAGAAAACTTTTTCACGGTCTTTATATTTTGTTTGTTAGCTGGTGTGTGTTTCAAGAAGCTCAATTGTCTGCAAAAAGAGATCCTTACTTTTTCGCAAAAGCTTCTGTGGAAACTCGTCTAGAGTAAATATGAACTGCTGCCTAAATGTTGGGGGCAGGACTCCGCCAGATATGACAAGCTGCTCAATTACGTACTTTTCTGTAAGCGAGCAAACAATTTCTTCATAAGCGTCATCCTCTTCTTCAAGCGTTTGTCTATACAATACAATGGGGTTTCCAGTCTTTGTGACTATTGTGGATGCTTTTTTTAGCAGATCCTCTAGATGCTGTGTTTGCCATGCATCTAAGCTGATTTGCTTTACCATATCATATGATTGGTGTTTTTGATATTTAATCCCCCCTGATTTACAAAAAACGAGCTTGTTACAAATTTTGGGCAAAAAAGTCCTCCTTTGACTTGAAAGAGTATGTCCGTTTGCTATGAATTGTTGGATATCCCAAGGAAAAATCTTTTGCAGATCTGATTAGGCACACTAATACATAAAGTGGAAAATTACGACCCCGATCTCAAAATATTGTGATAAAAATACCCTCTTTCAAAAATTTATATCCAAATTTAAAAAAGTTTATGTGAATTTGAGCAGTACTGTAGTAAAGCCAGCAAGGGATGGTAAAACCCCAAAAATCAATTGGGCAAGGGCAGAAGAGGCTGAAAATTTTGCAAAAACTGTCAAACTCTTCAGGCAAGGCAAAATTGCTCCTGATTCCTTTAGGAGATTCCGTTTACAGCATGGCGCATATGGTACTAGAATGACTGATGATTATGCAATGGTTAGGATTAAACTCCCTGCCGGAGAAATCTATCCAAACCAATTAGAAAAACTAGCACACCTTAGTGAGGCCTTTTCGATAGGAAGTGCACATGTCTCAACAAGACAAAACATTCAGCTTCACTGGGTGGTCTTAGAAGACGTATCTGAAATAATGCGCAGTCTCACACAAGTTGGCCTTACATCAAGGGAGGCATGTGGAAACTCAGTTCGAAACGTGATGTGTAGCCCGCTTGCAGGCGTTTGTGATGCAGAAGAGTTTGACGCAACCCCATATGCTATTGCGACTGCAAAGTTTTTCCTTAGAAACCCCCTGAATCAAGCATTACCAAGAAAATTCAAGTTCAATTTTACATGCTGTGAAAAACACGGAATGGTAAGAATGACTGATGTCGGACTGATTCCGCAAATAAGATCGATTGACGGAAAGACCCAGCGTGGATTTAAGATTTTCCTTGGAGGCGGTCTTGGTAACAAGTCATTTGTTGGACATCAGCTTGAAGACTTTACACCGGAAGAAGATTTGCTATACACATCAATTGCAGTACTTAGAATATTTGATAGACTTGGCGATAGGAAGAACATGGCACGAAACAGAATGAGGTATCTAGTTGATCAAATGGGCTGGGAGCAATTTCAAAACTTGGTCCTAAAGGAAAGAGCAATCGTTCGAGCAACCCAGTCTGTTATAGTTACACTAGACATTGATAATACTCCGGCAAAAATTTCAAATCTTATTAGGATTTCTGGCTCTGACGGAAAATCCATTCCAGATGGTTTTTCACGATGGCGCAAAAACAACACATATGAACAAAAACAAAAGGGCTATCACTCCATTTCCCTAACGCTTGAAGCAGGAGACATCACTGCAAATCAGCTCCGAGCACTAGCTGATATCTGTAGGGAATTTTCAGCAGAAGGCTATGCAAGAACTGGATTTAATCAAGACGTGCTCATTAGGTGGATACAAGAATCGGATCTGGCACAACTTTACTCACGACTATTGGAAATGGGACTAGCAAACCCGGGTTCACTAACCATGGCGCATCCTGTTGGTTGTTCTGGTACGACATCATGCAATTTGGCACTGACAAATTCACATAGGTTGGCAAAAGAAATCCAAAGAAAATTCCTTGATCTAAAACTAGATGAAGACAATGATCTTAGAGATTCTAGTATCAAAATAAGTGGATGTCCAAATTCGTGTGGCCAACACGAAATTGCAACAATTGGATTCTTTGGCGGCGGTGGAAGAAATGACAAAGACATGTATCCTGTTTACCAACTATCAATTGGAGGTAGGTCAGATGGGGAAACAATGCTTGGAGTCAACGTGCTTAGAATTCCTGCAAAAAGAGTAATTCCTGCAATTTTAAAAATCATAGAAACATTCAAGGCAGATAAAAAACCAAATGATACTCTAAAGTCTTGGATTCACAAAATTATTACTGGTCATAGTGATTCCAATACAAAATCAATTGCCGATATCAAAAAAATCCTCTTGCCATTCACTGTTGTACCATCAATTACTGATGACAAGGACTTTTACGCCGATTATGGAAATGATTCTACCTATCACACCAAGACTGGCAAGGGCGAGTGCGCTGCTTGAATACCAAGCCCATAATAGACGCCGATTCTTTGCGCTCGCTGCTTAGGGACAACAGTGTTAGAGTAATTGATGTAAGGCGCAAAGAAGATTACAAAAAAGACCATATCCCAAAATCGGTTAATCTTCCACTTGCAGATCTGTTGTCTGATGATAATCCAGAACGTGTTCTCAAGATGGTACAGTCTCTTGGAATCGATGATCAAACTCCAGTTGTTGCGTATGACGATACCTTTGGCGCTTTGGCTTCAAGAGTTGCATGGACACTTCAATATCTTGGCCATGGCGATGTGTCGTTACTTGAAATGACGTATGGACAGTGGAAATCGCTTGGTCTTGAAACAGATGCCGGCGAGCCATCAATTGGAACAAAAACACACTCGATGACTCTCAAACCTGAGATTATGGCAACAGCAGATTACCTTGAGAAAGCAAAGGAAAACAAAAATGTAACTGTCATTGATAATCGCGAACGTCTAAACTATCTGGAACAACACATTCCAGGTTCCATTAACATTCCGTATAGGACGCTTGCATCAGAAGACAAAATCTTACGTCCAAAAGATGAGTTAAAAAGACTGCTCCAAAACAGGGGCATCTCAGACAATGTGGAAGTCATAACATATTGTGGGAGCGTCGGCACCCTGTCTGGTCTTGCATACTATGCACTAAAATCAATTGATCATCAAAACGTCAAGTTGTATGTCCGCTCCTTTAAGGAATGGAAAAATCTCAATAAACCAATTGTAAAACAGGAAAATGCTGACTATTGGGATCTGTCTGCAGAATAGATTAAAAAATTATCCGCGCAGCTTTTGCGTTACTGTGACTTCGAGATTGTCAAAAAGCTTGAGAATTTTTTCCTTGTTTTCCTTTAGGTAATTTTTCCCTTTTTCATCAATTCTAACTTTGAGCAGTCTGATTTCTCGGTGTTCTTCTAGAAATTGATCAATCATCAAACCGCCCAATTTGGCTGGATCAATAAATGAGTCGATAGTTTTGATCAGTTTTTCCGTATCCTCTTCCTCAATTACCATCTTTGTTGCCTGGATTGTCTCGCTTACTTCTCTTAGGCTTTTGATGGCGCTTGGAAGTTTTCTTGTTGAGCCAAGAAGACTTTTCTTTTCGGTTCCTACTTTGTTTGCTAGTTCAGGTACTAAATCATAAGTGTCAATTTTGTTTAGCCCTTGTCTTTTCTCACTTCTGATGATCATTCCTTTTTCTAATAATTTTTTTAATGCTTCCTCTGCTTCAATTTTACTGATAAATGTGGTCCAGACTATTGCACCTATTGTGTGATAGCCCTGCCTGATTGATTCTAAAGCGACAACTTCTACAATTCTTTTGAACCCGTCTTCGATTCTTACATTTGTAAAGTCTTTGTCTCTCACTGCTCGTTTGGCATTCTTCACGTCGATTTCAATTGAGCGCTTTAGTGACTCTAAGGAATGTGGTACCTCGTTTAGTAATGAAAGATAACATGCCTTGTTGTACCATGCCATACCATAAGTTGGATCTGACTCTATTGCCTTTTCTACACAGTCAAGCGCCTTTCCGTAATTTTTTTGCTCATAATTAACAAGTGATTTTAGATTCCACGCCTCGCCGTTTGCAACATCTACATCTAGGACTTTGTCATAGGCCTGCAGTGCACCAGCATAGTCATTTAGATGAAACTTGGAATATCCTAACTTTAAGAGCGTATCAACATCTGCAGGATCAAGTCTCAAAATTTGTTCAAAGACCTTGACTGCATCCTCTAGTTTTAGATCTGCCATCAGGTGAATGCCTTTCTTAAAGAGCTTATTTTTTTGATAGTCTGGATTGACTATGCTTGTTTCTTTCTTATCTGTAACTTCTGGAAGGTTTTTGACCGGATCATCCATTTACCACTTGTGGCACGTCTTTTGAATAAATACTATTCCTGATTCGTCTGTCATAAAACAGACAAATGATAGAAAATACAAAAATAGTTCCACATTAATGGTTGTATATTGCCTAGTGATATGAAAAAATTAGAAATTCAAGGCGCGGCACCGTTTAAGCAATCCGGCGTTTATGAGGTTCAAATTTCAGTTTGTAATACCCCGCCATCAGCAGAAGAAATCAAAAGCAAAAGATTCAGCGCTTTATGGCAAGACATTTTCCATTTACATGTAAAAGACAATGCCTTTTCTCAAGTTTTAGGCAGTGACAGTAATCCCGTCCCAGCACCTGTCTTTGATTTATCCTCCGTCTGGATAGTCGTACGTGACCAATTCTCATCATTATACTCTGTATTTGAAGTGCAAATTGGGCCATCTGACGATGTTCCTCAACCAAGGCAAAGAAGAACAAGAGAGCCAGCAGCCGAACCTATTGAATCAGTCTTATCACATGATGATAAAAAATACGGTGTAAGAGAAGAACGGGGTCA
>JAENJF010000006.1 GCA_016844685.1 Candidatus Nitrosotenuis sp.
CATCCATACCGGAGTCAAGTAGTTTGGCAAACGCAATTGTTTCTCTGAGGCTTGGAGAGTAATACAGCTCCTCCACTGCTGCGGCCTGGCGCAATGTATTTGCTAGCTTTATTCCCTGTACGAGTTTTTCATCATGATTTCCTGATGCATATCGCTTTACAATTTGCAGCTCGGTTTCTTCTGACGGATAGTCAAGCCTTATTCTTACTGGAAATCTGCTTAGAATTTGTGGCGGAAGCTCCTTTGTTCCGACATGTGTTAGAGGATTAATTGTGGCGACAACAAACCATTTCTCGTTTGCCTTGATTAGCTCGCCCGTTGATTCTTTGAGGACTATTTGTCTTCTGTCATCTAATGCCTCATCAAGTCTTAGGAGGACGTCTGCCTCTGCTGCATTTAGCTCGTCAAGATAAAGAAGACTTCCCTCTCTCATTGATCTTATCAAAATACCCTCATCAAAACCAATGGAGCCCTCAGTCAGGGTCTTTGTTCCAACCAAGTGGCTTTCCCTTGTTCGAAGTGAAAAATTGACTGATTCAAGATTTGCTGTTTTTTTTGCAGCAAACTCTCTTACTAGTGATGTTTTTCCGGTTCCCTTTGGACCGATGATTAATACAAAGAGCCCCGCATCATGCGCCCTATTCAAAATGTCAATGGAATTATTCCAGTCAAGGTAGGTTGTTGCCTGTAGCATGATTTGTTGATCTATTCTACTTTATTTAAAAATAGTCAGTTTTCCCATTTTTCTAAATGAACATATGACTCTTGCAGTGTTTTTTGCAGCTGTTTGTTCCATGTATCAAAGCCCTCCGGGCTTTTTGGATAATTCCCATAGTGTTCTGCAAGAACCTTGTTTTGCTGTGTTGTGTATCGCAGGCCGTCTGCAAGTTTCCTGTTTAATGCACCGCGCATAAGCATGCTCATTTTTCCAATCATGCTCATTTTTCCAACTGTACCAAAATCTGGATGTTCTCCCTTGCTTATTGCCTCGACATCAAGGTTTCCCAAAAAGTGCTTCATGCCGTAGTTGAGCTGATCATTAGTCAAAAGCTGTAACAGTCTTCTAAAGACTTCAAGTCCAGGCGTCTTGTATCCGTATTCTCTTACATAATCCACATTATACTGCCAGAGTCCTTTTTCTGTGACATCGCCAGATTCTATTGCATCAACTACATTTTTGCCAATTATTGATCCTGCAATTAGTGCAGGACCAATTCCCCCTGCATCAAGCGGTTTTGGCATCCATGCAGAATCGCCAACTAGCATAAATCCGTTTGAAACCATGCAATCGTTTTGTCTTCTTACTGATACCTGCCAGTTGCCAGTTGCGTTGTTTGCATCCGATGGATCATCAGAAAGTCTTGGGTTCTTGATTGCTTTGTTGCGTGCAACATACTGGTTTATCAGTCCTGTAACATCATCGTGTTTTCCAAGTCTCTTGTTTCGTTTTTCCAAAATTGTTTTTTCAACCCCGAGGCCGATGTTTACCTTGTTTTTGCCTTTTGGAAAAACCCACGCGTAACCGCCTGGCGCTATGTCCTGGTCTAGGTGAATCAAACAATAATCAGGATCAAACTCTGTCAAATCGTCTTCCCCTTTTTCAAAAAACATGATGTGCCTTCCAGTTGATTCCAAATCCCTGCGGTCAATTTTCTTTTCCATTTTTGTAGAGTTCTGGACTCCGTTTCGTAGCATCGATGCAACACCTGTTGCATCAATTACCACCTTGGCAGTTTTTTTGTACGGTTCGTTTGTTTTTCTACTTGTTCCTTGCACTCCTATGACCTGATTTCCATCGTATAGTAGATTCATCAGATTAATTTCAAAATCAAAATTTATTCCCATCTTTTGTGCTTGTTTGTATTGACTTTGCGGAAGCTCCTGCCTGTTGAGCAAATAGCCGTCCCCATCAAATGGAATTGAGGTCTCTCTGTCTGGTGACAACGCAATTACCCCTTTTACCGTATGTTCTATCTCCGGTTTTCCCCAAATGACATTGATTTTCTTGCCCATGTAGTCTACTGCTTCTTTACTTACTGCGTCTCCGCAAATCCATCCGTTCACGGTCTTGCGTCCAAGTAGCATTGGAGGATTTCTGTCAATTACTAGAATGGATAATTTCTGGTTTGAATGATGCGCTGCAGATTGGGCAGCTACCATTCCCGCCAGTCCTCCCCCCGCTACAATCAGGTCGTAATCGGCTTTCACTATCAAACAGCTGAAGCAACATTATTTAAAACAATCTTGCACTGAACAACTTTTTTGGGTCAGATCGTCGCGGCATCTTCATAGCTTTTCTCAGACTGGAGCGGCTTTGCAGCTCTTCATTCCCGTTCTTTTATGAATTAATTTGATATTAAATTGTGCCTTGTGTAAGTAGTGTAGTAAACGTCTCTTCAGTATCTGCCTGCTTGTATATTGGAGTGAAAATTTTTATCTTGACTGGCTCTTTATCGCTCAAAGATATTTGGCCCTTCACAAGTGACTGCTTGCTAATCCTCAAGTAAAGTGTCGAGTCGTCATAACGATTTTCCAAGTCCTCAATTATGGTACTGATTTGCTCCCTTGGCATTAATGTGACTAGTTTTTTTACAAAAAACTGCGCCTTTTTTTTCTTTATTTTGGAGTGTAGCAGAATAATTGGGTTTTCAAAGTGGCCCATGAGGTCTTGCTTGGAGAATTCTTCTTTGCCCATGTCAAATGTTTCCTTGAATGCGGCAAAGATTTTTTCCAAATCCTCTGTGGCATGAATTATGACTTGAATGTCTACTTCGAGCCTTTTTTCCATGGATAAAGATAATTGAATTTATTGCGCTTGTAGCAATGCAACTTCTGCTTCCGCTGTTCTGATTAGCTTTACTTTTTCAAGGCCTACGTGTCGCATGCGAATGACCTTTTTTGCCGCTGCCATGATATCGGCGTTTATCTTTCCATAACACGTTGCCTGGACAAACTGATCAATTGTCATCTCTTTGATTGTCTTACCCATGACATCTTTTGCTATCAATCTTAGCGCATGTTTTCTTGATGTGTTGAGTTTTTTGTGCGTCAAGGCAATAATTTTAATTCTAAAAATGTAATTGTCTTTGGTTTTCACGTCCATGACATAGCTTACTTTGCTTGAGCCTCTTCTGATGAGACTACGCAAAAATTCTTTTGCATACTCGTATCTTTTGAATATGGAATATGCCTTATCTCCATCAATTTTGCTTATCTGAAAGTAAATCTTGTACTGGTACTGAGAAGGATCTCCTTTTAGGATATCAAACAAGGTAACCTCAATGACCCTGCCAATTGCTTTTTGCTCATCTGTGATTGGAATGTACGCAATTGGAGCATTGTTAAATGACTCTGGGGCAATAACTGTGACCCATTTTTTCTCACGCCACTTGTCTTTTACCTTTCCGCCCTTTCTTCGCGCCAATTACTAACGACGTCTAACTCCAAAATATAAGTTGTACTACATGATACTGTCAAGTTTTCATCTATTGCAGAATATCAGCATAACCTGCATTGTGCTAGATCACACTTGAGCCAAGATACTTTTGTAAAGCCTTTGGAATGCCGATGTGCCCGTCCTTTGTCTGAAAGTTCTCCATAATTGCAACAAGCGTTCTTGTAGTTGCAACAAGTGTGCTGTTTAGGGAATGCAGGTACTGCGTTTGCTCGTTTGTTTTATCCCGGAATCTGATTTTGAGTCTGCGTGTCTGAAAGTCAAGGCAGTTTGAACACGATACTATTTCCCGATATGCGTTTTGGCCTGCCATCCATGCCTCAATGTCATATGTTTTTGCAGAAATCTTTCCCATGTCACCGCTTGAGAGAAGCATTACACGGTATGGTATCTCTAGCTTTTGGTAAAACTCTTCTGCAACACAAAGCATTCTTTCATGTTCCTTCCATGATTCTTCTGGTCTTGCAAAGACGTATTGTTCAATTTTTTCAAACTGGTGGACACGGAATATTCCCTTTTGGTCCCGTCCATGTGCCCCTGCTTCTTTTCTAAAACAGGGACTAATACCTGCATATCTTATTGGCAAGTCCTTTCCCTCAAGAATTTCATCTGAATGCATGGACGCAATGGAATGTTCTGAGGTTCCAATTAGAAAAAGATCTTCATCTTGTATTTTGTAAATGACATCTTGGAAATCCTGTGCAATGATTGCTCCTTCCATTGATCTTTTGTTTATCATGTATGGCGGCTGAACCAAGACGTATTGTTTTTGCTCTAAAAAGTCAAGTGCAAAATGAATTAGCGCCTGGTTCAATCGCACCAGCCCATTTTTTAGATAGTAAAATCGCGCACCCGCAGTTTTTGCAGCCCGCTCCAAATCTACTAGATCGAGATTTTGTGATATGTCGATGTGGTCCTTTACCTTAAAATCAAACTGAGGAATTGTACCAAATTTTTTGATTTCACGATTTGCAGTTTCATCCAGACCGATAGGAACTGACTCATGAATCAAATTTGGAATTGCCAGTATCAGTAGCCCATAATCCAAATCTGTCTTTTTCTGCTCCTCTTCTAATGATATCAATTCTTGGGAGACCTGCTGCATTTGTGCAATTACAGAACTTGCATCCTGTCCCGATTTTTTCTTTTGAGCAATTTCAACAGATACTGTGTTTTTCTTTTTTCTTAGCTCATCCGTTTTTATTATCATTTCTCTTCTTTTGGAATCAAGCATTACCAGTGAATCCAAGTCAAACTCAAAGTTTCTGTCTTTGAGCATCTTTCGTATTAGTTCGGGCTTTTCTTTGATTATCCTTGGGTCAAGCATTATTCCATCACCTTTAGCGCCATCTGTACATGTGCCAAGACTTCATCTATTGTGGGGATTAGTTTTTTCATGCTACCTGTACTCTGAAAATTAAAAACAAGTGCATTATCAATATTTTCTATTTCCAAGGATAGCCCTTCTGGAAAATCCACATTGTCAGGCTCTAGTGCGCTTTGCAGCGCTTTTGCCTTTTTCTCGGTGATATTATTAATTGCTATTTGAACTCTGCACGTGAGTGACATTGTCTTCTAGATAATCCAAAAAGCCATCCAATTTGTCTTTAGTTATTCTTGCCCCGGCAGCAGCAGCATGTCCGCCTCCAACACCATCGAACTTTTCTGCACCAGTCCTCATTAGGCTACTCAAATTCACATCGGACTTGCACCCAATTGATTTTCTTGAAGAAAACTTGACTGTGTTTTCTTCCCCGTTTGTTCTCAAAATTATTATCTTTCCTGCATTTTTTGGAGAGCCTGCAAGAAGTGATGAAATTGTTCCAGTCATGGTTTCTGGAACCACTCCCTCACCGTTTACCATCAAACAGCTTACCGAATCATTCATTCTCCAGCGTTCATTTGATAAAATATTCATGTAATCTCGGATCATTTTTCTATACTCGCCAAGAATGTTTTCTCCTGCCTGCAACATCTTGTTTCTATCGCCCATGCAAATTGCAATTCCTACTCCTGCCCTGTTTATTCTTCCGCAGGAATTTAGCATGGTTGAAAACTCGCGAGCATCGCGCAAAAAACTGCGCCTGTCTTCACTTGGAAATGTGTAGGTGTATCCAATCAATTCTTCCATTATCTGCGTTGCATTTTGGGTACTGGCATATTTTGTAATTGCCTCAACCAGTGATCGTTTCTCGTCATCTGTAAGATCTGAAGGCGTTCTCCATCTTCCACCATCCTTGAGATTTATTCCAGAGGTTCTTAAAAGTGAAAAGCAGGCATCTCTATTCCACGTGAGGCCCTCGATAAATGGATGTGAGGTAAATGCTAAAGAATCAGCAATTGGTCTTGTCTCTCGCCCGACAAGCAACAAATCTAAATCAATTTTAAGGTGGCCTGAGTTTTTTGCCTCTTCGAGTATCTCTGCATTCATTCCAATGAATGACTTTCTTTCTCCCTTGTCTTGCCTGTCTCCTAGTGCAGATACTACTGCAATTGCAGCAAGATTAGAGTTTCTTCTATCTAATGATTTTGCAGCAAGATATGCCATACCGCCTGCACAAATTTCGCTACCTCCGTTGATCCCAAACTTCCAGGCATTTATGACGCGCTCATTTTCGTGCTCCTCCTGTGGAACTTCATGATGATCCAAAACAACCCAATTTTCACCCAATATCTCATCAAATTGCTTTGCAAATCCTCCACCAAGATCTGTTATTACGTGAAAGTCGCGAGAATCATTTTGCATGTTCTTTATGACAGAGTTGTTCATTTCCTTGGCTGTCCTTACTGTAACTTTGGCACCTGCATGAATCAACGCCTTTGTGATGATACTGCCTGATGTCAGACCGTCACAATCAATGTGAGTGGTAACTATGATGTCTTTTCCAGACTTGATACATTCTGAAATCTTGTTGTTAAAATTTGATAAAGAATCACTAAGTTTGCCCATTACTCAAGTTGAGCTACTACTGACTTATATTTCCAGTTTTTAGGAAGCACTCCGATCTTTTTGTAGTATGTTGAGATTCTGTGCACCTTTGCCTCTACCAATTCAAGCGATCTGACGTTTCTTTTGTCAGAGTTATGTATTTTGAGGTGTTTTTGTAATCCGACTGCTTTTTTTACAATGTTGTTTAGGTCTTCTGGAATTTCTTGTTTTACACCATTATCGTCAAGAATCTTTTTGATTGATTTTTTGACAATTGGTTTTACAAGTGGGATTGCGTGCTGATCCCGAAGCTTAATTCCTATTTGACTCATCGTGATTCCCTCCTTGCCATATTTTACAACGAGTTCTTCGATATCTTTTTGACTCATTGACAACCAAGAAGGTGTTCTTTGTGTGATCGGTCTTGTTGAGTGTGATTGACCGTGTCTGTGAGTATGAATGCGTCCCATGAAAATCGTCACTTTAGAACAAACATAAACGTTACCACAAACGAAAATTATCAAAAGTGAGCATTAGAAAAAAGTTAAATAGAAACCTTGGTTTCCACACAACAGGTAAACACTATGAATAAAGTACTATTAGGCGCAACAATACTTGCCATTGCTGCCATCTCTGTCGGTATGATGACAGGACCTGCATTTGCCCAATACATGGGCACTGTTGGTGAGGGCGGCAAAACAGGCAAGAACACCTTGGAAGAGACACTAAAACTTGCTAAAGACAGAGTAGATTGGGCCAAAGCGAATCCAAAAACTGGTTCTGGTACTCCATACTTTGCAGCAGATGGTGTCTTGGGAGCTTCAGCAATCGCCGCCGCAATCTTTGGAGGAATCGCAGCAACGTTCTTTATCAGAGGAAGAACTGGCAGATATGCAGCTCAAGGCCGAGGGTAAACAACCTCTTTTTCCTATTTTATTAATTTTTTAGATAAACCGATCTTGCCAAATTTTTGATTATCAGAGAAATGTATATATCGCACGTGTTGAGTTGAGTAATTCAATGACTCCATTACTCGGTACAGTGTTTAGTATTCTGTCTACCGTATTCGGACAATTAGGACCAGGTTATGATCCATTGTTCTATGATGTCATGGTTTACATCTTTGGCACAATCATGTTTGCTATATTCCTTCTAGGAGTAATATCATACTGGTTGCGTGTCCATGGCTGGTCGTACAAAGACAACCGTGAAAGATGGGTTGACGAGTTAGATAGACACTTTGAAAGAGAAGGTATCGGTTTGATACCAGATAACGGAAAATACTGGTAAAACTCTCTTTTTTCATTCTTTTTACTATATCTAGCGTACTCGGTGTATTTTCGATTTTGGTGTAATTTACAGCCAGTGTATCTGCTAGCCATGCATTATTTTGGTGGTGCAAAGTCATGTTCTGTCGACTTGTCATATGTTTTTGTAAAAAATTCTGCACGATAATGATAACCATCTACCAACGATGCGTGAACAAAGTCTTTGGATTCTTGACCGTTTACATAAATTTTTGACTTTTCTTGGTCCATATCTCGTATGGGAAATCCGTTTTCATGGAACGTTGTCCACGCCCATAGAAAATGACCTATCTCAAAAGGATATTTTTCCTTCCACTCTGCGTGAATAATTCCGTCATTAGACAAAGTATACAACGAATGTCTGCAGTTTTCATTATTTCCTATGTTTGAAGGAATCATGATTTTTTCTTTATCTACATATAATTCAAGGGTGGCAGTAATTTTGTAATTCATCTCAACATTATTGATACAAACTCTGAGAGGATCGTCCATGTGAAACCATTGCTGGACAAAAATACTTACAACCCCAACAGATATTCCTATGGTTGCGGTTAATGCTAGGAACTTGAGAGTTTTTTTCCTTTTTGCAGGATCACCCATTCCAGGCCAAATCATGCCTGAATTCTTTCTAGATTACATAAAGTCGTTTCTAAACTAGTTATAATAAAATGAAAAGAGGGGTTGTTGGTTTAGATTACTTGCCAGGGGCGAGTTGCGAACGTTATGACGTAGCCAACTCCAATGATGATTGATTGATACATGACGTTTGTATATGGAACTGGTTTCACTATTGGTTCGCCCGTAACTACTACTGTTTGTCCTGGGCCTAATCCTGGTCCAACTGAAGCAATGTTAAGTTGCGTGTGTACGTGATATACTCCAGGTTCTAATGCCTTTGCCCTTACCTCATATGGGATTACGGCATTACCTGGAAGATTGAAGACGTTTCCTGGTGGGCTTCTTGCTAGAATTTCCCATCTGTTACCTGCGTTGGTTGACTCTGTGAATATAGAGTTCCAACCTCTCAAGTCCCTTTCAACAAGACTTACGAACTTGCCACTGATGACCAGCTCTTCACCTGTTTGTAGTGATTGTCTGTTGAATGTCTCATCTTCAATTTTCACGAAACGACTTTGCAACTGTGCTTGTACACCATGCGCTTCTGCAGATTGAACCATGTGGGCCAAGTTTGGACCAAATGTTCCAAGTGCTAAGACAGCAGCAAGTGCCACTACGAATATTTTTTTGTCGACCATAGTTATCCCGTTAATTAATCACAAATTCTACATAGAATGATATATGTTTTACCGTTGGTATCAGAAGTAAAAATAACCCCCTGATTTTTGAATTATGATCGAGTTAGTTCAACATTAATGTTCAACATTGGTATGATGATTTTTTATGATCGATAATTTGTAAAAAATTATGATAAATAATGAAATATTTTACTATTTATACAAACTTTATACAAAAAATCTTAAAAAATTTCTTCAAAAATAAACTCATGCTTTATATATCTAAAATTCCTTCTAGGGCTTATGGCACAGATGCCGGCATTAATCCCAAAAGAAGTCGAGATCCAGAGACTAAAGAAAATCTGGCTCATCGTAATCGCAATGGGATCTGTAGCAGCATCCGTGGAAGTTGATAACTTTGTAGATGGTTCTCTACATCAAACCTCTATCAGAGATTCAGCATTTACTCCAGCACATTGGTGGCTCTATACTCACTTTATTACGCTACCACTAGGTTGGGGAGCAGCTGCAATCTATGACAGAAAGATACCAGTTCTCAGAGGTCCAAACAACTCCATGAACACCGGATTGAAGATGACCATTCTAGGTTACCTTGCAACCATGTTCACAATCGGAGTCAACGAAATGTGGCACTTCTGGTTTGTAGAGGAAATCTTTGCAGTTCCAAACCACTGGATGTTCAACATGGGTGTAGTAGTCGCCTTCATAGGCGCTCTAGCATATGTCGTAAGAGTATACGCTAGACTAGTCGAACTAGGTGCAGAAACACCAGGTGAGAACCCATATGTTGCAGAAATGTACAAGATGGCCCTAGAAGGCAAACTGTACAGCAGATCCATCCCATAAGCGTAAAATCGCTTTTTTTCTTATTTTTCATTATTAAGCCTAGATCGACTCTTGCTGAGATTTTAAGAAAGACTTAAAAGTATTCCATCGATTAGTAACACAAATGACTCTACCAAAAGGATTTGGTTCAGGTGGCAGTGGCGCATCCAGTGCTGATGTAGAGAAGATGATTGGCAGACGTGTTGAAAACATGACTGGCATGATCACAATTTCATACATTGCAGCTTGGCTTGCAACCTTTGGTGGTACGGCCGCAGGATACTTCTATTATCCTTGGGCTTATCCAACAAACAGTGGTCACTATGCATTCATCATCCTGACAATAATCGAAAGCATTGGCTATCTCTTCTGCGTTAAGGTTATGGAAGAAGGTACCAAGAAGAAGAGCAACGGCCTCATAGCTGGTGTAATAGCTGGCGTTGCCGTAGGAACTCTAGTCATTTCTCTAGTCGTCGGTTTCTAGAGAAATCATTTCCAGTCTTTTTCTTATTTTTAGTCTAAATCTGGGTTCTTACTCTCAGCCGACTCCACCAAATAGTCTGATCAGCAGTTATCATAATCCCTCTACGTACTTGTAAACTGATTATGCCGTGCCTTCAATTCATTCTCATACTGCTCCGTTTATCTGTCATATGCTCCCAAACACATGTTTAATTGCAGTAAATTAGATCGGGATGTCAGTAAGAGAAGATTAGTCGACAAAGCATAGATCTTATTGTTACAATCTTAATAATTGTCTAAAATTTTATATACCGACATCTTGTCTACAGGATCAATGGTCTGGCTTAGACGATGTACACACTACTTGTTCATAGTAGTAGTTGCAGTAAACTCTACCCTGCTAACAATCAATGCAGGTGACTACATCTTCTATACTGACTGGGCCTGGACTTCGTTCACAGTGTTCTCTATATCACAAACGCTGATGTTAGTGGTTGGAGCATGTTACTATCTTACATTCACTGGAGTCCCAGGAACAGCTACGTATTATGGGCTGATAATGACTGTCTACACTTGGGTAGCAAAAGGCGCATGGTTTGCACTCGGATACCCATATGACTTCATTGTTACACCAATTTGGTTGCCATCGGCAATGTTGCTTGATTTGGCATATTGGGCGACAAAGAAGAACAAGCACTCTCTGATTCTATTCGGCGGGGTGCTGTGTGGAATGTCGTTACCACTATTCAACATGATCAATCTGATCACTGTTGCTGACCCACTAGAGACTGCATTCAAATATCCAAGACCAACGCTTCCCCCGTATATGACTCCAATAGAGCCTGCAGTAGGCAAGTTCTATAACAGTCCAGTTGCATTAGGTGCAGGTGCAGGTGCTGTATTATCAGTAACCTTTGCTGCATTGGGATGTAAGCTGAACACGTGGACATACAGATGGATGGCAGCTTGGTCCAAATGGGACTAAACCCCAACTCTCTTTTCCTTTATCTTATTTGAGTCATACCGTATGGTTTGATTAAAAAATATTGCACACATTGTGATCTTTTGTTGTCTTGCGAAAGGAAATCATATTCTGACATCAGGTATTATTGAAGCAACAATTACTGTTCGTTGAACCAAAACCCTTTGTCAAGTGGGCAGGCGGAAAAAGGCAACTAATGCCTATGATAGAAAAACACATTCCTGCAAACTTTGGTGCATATTTTGAGCCGTTTTTGGGTGGAGGGGCATTATTGTTTCATCTGCTTACAAAGAATCCTAGTCTGAAATGCAATGTGTCTGATTTGAATTCTGACTTAGTATTGGCATATGTTGTGATTCGCGACCGAGTAAAGGAACTAATCATGTCATTGGAAAATCATGCAAAAGACTATCAGAAAAATCCTGATTCATATTATTATTCTGTAAGGGAGAACGAACCTACAAACCACATCGAAAAGGTTTCAAGATTATTGTTCCTCAACAGAACCTGCTTTAACGGATTATACCGCGTTAACAGCAAGGGAAAGTTCAATGTCCCACTTGGAAGATATTCTAATCCAAACATAGTAAATGAGGAAAACCTGCTTTCCGTAAGCCATACCTTGCAGTCAAAAAGAATCCAAATCTACAGCCATGACTTTTCATCAATTCTTGGCCAAGCCAAGAAAAACGACTTTGTCTACTTTGATCCGCCATATCAGCCGGTAAGCAAGACTGCCAATTTTACAGGTTATACTGATAGGAATTTTTCATATGGAGACTTGGAAATGCTAGTGGACATTTCAGAAAAACTCAGCCAAAAGGGCTGTAAGGTTCTTCATTCTAATTCCAAGTCAAAGGACGTGACGGACCTGTTTTCATCAAAATGGAAAATAATCGAGATCCCAGTGAACCGCGCAATAAACTCGGACTCTGCAAAAAGAACCGGACACACCGAATTACTGATAAAAAATTATTAAAGCTTCGAACGGGATCCGAACCCGCGACCTTTACCTTACCAAGGTAACGCTCTACCAGGCTGAGCTATCGAAGCACGAATTTTTCGTAATTTGAATCCTTATTATTCTTAATCTAAAAACACACAAACCACTAAACTGTTAAATTTCACCCAAAATCTATCCATATCGCAGGAGTAGCCAAGCCTGGCCAAAGTAAGCAATATTGCTTTTGGATGCGCGGGACTTAAGATCTAATAATGGGTGATCCCGTCTCTTAGGGGTTCGTGGGTTCAAATCCCACCTCCTGCATTTTTTATTTTGGATGCTTGATTCCCTTTGAATTCAAAATTTCATAAACGTCTGGAAGTGAAAACACAAAACCAACATGAACGCAGTCCTTTTCCTCACAGAGCTGGCAGAACAGTTCTCCCTTTTGCACGGTAACTTCGGCAATTCTGTTTTTGATGTTGTCCTTTAGAACAACCCTGTCATCATCTATTGCAATTTTTTCTAGTTTTGGAGCGTATCTTGCAAAGGTCTTGTCTTTTTGCATAGTCTGTTCTAGCATGTATGTTACATAGCCCGAAAAGCTGTTGATGCCCTTCATGGTAAGGTCTGGCTTGTTCTTCTCAAAGACATCAAAGAACCTATCGTATACTACTTCTGATACTGTTATTGATTTGAAACCTGCTTTTGGCATTTTACTTACCTGTTACCGTACCTTAAGGTACTGAACTATTTAATGTTTATTGTGTATAACATGCTAACTAAAAATAGCATAAATAATTCAGAATTGTACTCAAAGCATCCAAAATGACAAGAGGATATCAGCTAGAAGAAATACAGCAAAAGCTAATCGGCGTTTTGTCAGATTCCAAGACCGGACTTTCTGGTGTGGAAATTTCTGGAAAACTTGGAATCAATCGGGCAACGATGGCAAAGTACCTAAACGTATTTGCAGCAGAGGGGCTGATAAAACAAAAAAATGCAGGCAACATAAATTTGTGGTTTATAGAATCTGGCACAGAAAAACTGCATTTTCCAGACGACTATTTTCATGTCAAAGAAAAACTCTTCGAGTATCTCACATCGGGGTCACAAAGCCAAGTGTACAATTTGATAAGAAACTGCCAGCACTCTGGGGCAAACATTGCAAAAATAATTAACGAGGTCATAATTCCGGCAATCGACTCAATTGATGATCTGTATCTGAAGGCAAAAATTGGAAAGTCAGAATCAAAGCTATTCCACGGAATAATTTCAAACGCAATTCAAATCCTGGGCCTGGTCCCACACGAATTCAATGCAAAAAAGAACGTAATCGTACTATCCGCAGACTCACAAAGCACGCTTTACGCCCAGGCTGCATCGTGCGCATTTGGCTCAATGGGCTGGCAGGTCTGGGAACTGGGCGATATGTCTGACGCAATAGACGTCCTGTATGATTTGGATTTGCAAAAATTCCTAACTAGAATTTGGAAGCAAAAGCAGGGAATAATGATAGTTGTTGTCATTTCTGGAACAGAGAAGGGAATGAAGTTTTTCTCAGAGTCTGTTAGTTCTGTAAAACCAAAATTTGGAAAAAACATGCACCTTGTGATTTACTCGAGGGCTGACAAAAAGCCAAACATAAAGGCAGAATTTGTGACTGTTGATTTTGAAAATACCCTACAATGGGCCGAATCCATATCTTCAAGTACGCTTGGATAAATGGGCCGAGAGAGATTCGAACTCTCGACCTTTCGATGTCTGAAAGATTATTTTATCAGTCGAACGCTCCAGCCAAGCTGAGCTACCGGCCCTGAAAAATCCTCAAAAAGAACTGTCTTTTAAGTGTGTGGTCAATTCTTCCACTTTATGGAACAACCAATGGAAGGATCAAAATCTTTTACAATTTTTTGACCACCAAGTAATTTTTCAATGTTTGAAATCATTGTTTTTTCTGTGGCCCTGTCTTCTGGTTTCATTGCATTATCTATTCTTCCGTGAAAGACCAGTCTTTGTTCCTTGTTAAACAAGAATGGATCCGGCGTACAAACAGCTCCGTATTTTTTTGCTGTCTTTTGTGTATCGTCCACCAGATAAAAGAAACTAATTCTTTTTTCATTTGCAAACTTTTTCATGTTATCAAAACTGTCGTCTGGATATGCTATAGAGTCATTGCTGTTTATTCCAACCACAGCTACTCTTCCTTTGAATTTATTTTGGATTTCGTTTATTGCGTCTACCTTTGCCTTGACATAGGGGCAGTGGTTGCACATGAAAATTACCAATAATGCCTCGTAATCCTTAAAGCTTGAAAGCGAGTATTTTTTGTCGTCAGTTCCAACCAAATCAAATTCCGGTGCACTGTCTCCTGCCTTTAGGACGACTTGGGATTCCATTACTACCATGGTTTACGTCCGAAATTTTGTAAATAAAATTCTTGCCTCAAAACAACAACAATTAAAATCAACACGGCTGGGTAGTATTTTTAATGGGCTGATAGTTCAGCGGTAGAATACTCGCCTTGCACGCGAGGGGTCAGGGGTTCAAATCCCCTTCAGTCCATTTTACAGTTAACCGATCATTTGCAAACTTGATAGCAAAGGATGGATTTAAATATGATAATTTTATCAAGGAAAAACATGGATACAGGCGCGTATGCGAGCCAAGCAATCGGCGTATGGATACCTCTAATTGTCGGCTTAACGCCAGGTTTCATTTACTGGTTGGTTATAACCGCAATGAAAAGTAAAAAGTAAAAATTCCTACTCTTTATCTTTTATTCATATTTTGTAAACTCTTCTAGTGCGCATTGTTTACAATATGATATTTCTTATGTGATTAATCTCCAATGTGTACTAGAATCAAATGCAAAAGCTCATCGTGACATTTGTACTGCTATTTTTGATGTTGCCTGTAGCGCAAGGCTTTGCTCAATTAACAGATACCAAATCAAGTCTAGGTGTCAAACTGATAGGAAATACCTTTAGCTACAAGGACGAAGAAGGATACACTGTTGTTATTGGCGAGGTAGAAAACACAAAGAACTTTCACCTAGATGGCATCAAAATCTGGGTTGGATTTTACAGTAACCGAGCATCAGATAAAGAACCACCACTTGAAACCACAACTGGGACAACCTTACTTGAAGTCGTTCAACCCAACGGAAAATCGCCCTTCATGATAAAATCACAGACACCCAATCCTGAAATTTCAGAAATCACAGTAAACACATATGGATTCAATTCTGCTAAAAACAAAAAGCAACAACTGCTTGAGATAACTCCTGCAACGTTATCGATTGGAGAAAATGTCAAGCTACCTGGTACCATAACCAACAAAGGCCAGCAGATAAGCACACAAACACAAATTCATCTGATTTCTTATGATGTGTTTAATCCTCCAAGAATTGTAGGAATTCAAACCATTCCAATTGCTGACTTGAAACCAAACACCACATATGATTTTGATTTTGAGGGAAAAGTTGATCCGCGCGCATCATCATTCAAAGTAATCGCAGAATCAGATAACTATCAGTCAAAATTTACCAATGTGGCTGACATTTCAGTTGATATCATGACAAGACTCATCTCCATTAACGACATCCAAGTTATGGATTCATCTGGGAATCATCTTTCCAAAATAAAGGCTGGAGTGCCAGTTGACATAACAAGCGCGCTCTCAATCCAGGCTGCAAAGAGTACTGAGCAGTCATACGTTTACTATGCACAAGTAAAACAATTCGGTGAAAAAGGAACCGTTGAATTTTTGGGAATAGCAGAAGGAACATTTGACTCTGCTCAACCACAAACTCAAAAGGTCACATGGACTCCACAAAGCGAGGGAGCATTTTTCATTGAAGCATATGTGTGGGATCCAGACGGGGTTGCACTTGCGGCTCCAAGTACTACTGTATCGATAATCCTAGTAACACCATAGATTTATCTCCAAAATTACTAAATCCAATCATGCCTCAATTCCGACTGGTCGCAATGGGCGGGACATTTGACATAATACACATAGGACATGTGGCCTTGCTGGAGCGAGCATTCTCCGTATCATCCAAAGTAATAATTGGATTAACCCGCGGTGAGCTTGCTAGAAAAAAGGGCAAAAAACCATGGCATACCTATCAGGAGAGGTTTGATGCGCTAAAACTATTCATTGAAAAAAACTTTCCAGAAAAATCCTATGTCATCAGCCCACTTGACAATGATTTTGGTCCTGCAGTAATAGAACAAGACGTAGACGCACTAGTAGTAAGTGAAGAAACTGCACACCAAGGCAAAGCACTCAACAACCTAAGAAAGCAAAAGAACCTTGCCCCAGTAGAAACGATAGTAGTCCCAATGATACTGGCAAGTGATGGCAATAGAATTTCTAGTAGCAGGATAAGAAATTCTGAAATCGACACGCAAGGAAACTTGCTATAAGTTGACAAAGTGCTTTTCTATGTTTGATTCAGTGTAATAAAACAAAAATTTTCAAGTCTCAAGCCGTTGACCATAACCAACCACCTAATGAAGAGGTTTGTAACAGACGTCACCAATCTCCAGGAGGGACTGCACCCTGAAAATCTCGCCTTTTGGTATTCCAAGGTAATTCAAGAAGCAAAGGACATAGCTCCCCCGTGGCTTGCCGATAAAATTAGCATAAAGCAGGACAAGGTGCTCCCAATGAAGTTCAACTTGGACATATCGAAAAGAGTAGTCAGGTACTTTATGATGGCAATAGATAACAATCTTGGAACAATGCCAAACTCGACAAAGATGTATTTTCTAAAAGTTCAGGAAACCCTGTCTGACGAAATGGATAAATCGCTAGTCTAATTTTTTGTGATTTCAACAGTATCGTTTGTAGCCTTTGTCTCGATGATTTGATTTGCTTTTTCAACCACAGACTGGATGAAATCTGTAAATATCTCCACCTGGGATGCGTCCTTTAGAACTATCGAGTGGACTGACTTGTCCTTTAGTGATATGACTATCTCGTTTCCGTATACGTTCAAAACCGAATAGATGAATGTCTCTTTTCCGTCTTTAATGAAAATGAGGCTTGCAAGCTTGGTTGCCTCGTTTTTGTCTTGGCAGACTATCTGTACTTTCATCAATCCTCAAACAAAAACTTGTCCAGCTGGCTTTTTGCTTTTTCCCGCTCTTCCTGGTGAGACTTGAGAAACGCGTTTACCTTCTCAATCAGTATTGCCTTTAGCTCACCTGTGAGCAATTTGCCTGACTTGTAATCATCGTGTATGACTTTGAGCTTTTTGTCGTCCGGCTCAAAGAAAATTCTAAGATACTGGTACGAAACATCAACGTCTGGGTTTCCTCCAATTTTTCTGTGCTCCTCTACTGTAGGCTGGCCGCCGGAAAATGCATACTTGTTTATTTTCTTTTTTACCGCTTCGGGAGAATCTGTTGTATAGATGGTTCCACTCTCATCGGATGCAGACATTTTCCCGCCAGGTCCGGCAAGTGACGGTATCATGATGTTGTGAATCAGGGCGGGCTTTGGCCTGCCAATTCTTGGCGCAACATCACGTGTTATTCTAAAGTGTGGGTCCTGATCAACTCCTAGCGGAATTAGAACCGGCCTGTCCTCAATAAAGCAGGGGGCAGACTGGAGGGACGTGTAGAAAATCATTCCGATGTTTGTCTCGTTTGTAAATCCAAACACTGCCTTTGTGTTTGAAAAGTTGGTTTTTTTTGCAACCTCTGCTGCAATTGGGTATAATGTCTTGATGTTTTTTGTGTTGATTATAATCTTGGTTTTGTCCGGCTTGAATCCTAGCGCAATAAAGTCAAGTGCATTTTCGTATGCAAAGTTTTTTGTTTGCTCCAAAGTCAGGTCCTGCTTTGCAAAGAATTTTTCGTCATCTGTGAGCTGAAAGTATATGTTGGTGTCAAATTTTTCCTGCAGCCACTTTGCAAAAACCCACGGGACCAAGTGTCCTATGTGGGTGTGTCCTGATGGGCCGCGTCCCGTATATAGAAAGAATTTTTTCCCCTTTTCGTATTCGTCCAGGAGCCTTCCCAAATCCCTGTGCGAGAAGAAGATTCCCCTCCTTAGCATAAAGTGGATCTCGCCTGTCGCTTTTTCGATTTTTTTTAACAACGGGTCGGTTATTTTTTCAGTGCCAAACTGTTTTATGAGCTTGTCATAATCAATGTCTCCCTCAACATGCCAAGGAGTAACGATGAATTCGTCAGAGGGCATTCATGATTGAGTCAGGTTAAGGTTTAAAAAGTCTTTTCGGGTCGTTTTGCTGTTGTCTCAAGTTTTTCATCCAATTGAAAAAGCGATGATCAGGATTCTAAAAGAGACACCAAATCTAACGCCGGAAGAAATTGTAGAAAAGACCAATCTCTCAATTGATCAAATCAGACGGGGAATAGAATGGCTCAAACTAAAAAACTTGGCAGTTGTTTTAGAATCGGAAAAATCATTTGCAAGTCTGGGAAAAAACGGGCTCGCATCAATTGAAGTGGGACTTCCTGAAAGAAAGCTAGTCAACCTGATTGGGGGACAGCCAATGGCGTTTGACGAGCTGAGAAAAAAACTGCTTGATGAAATCAATATAGCAATCGCAAACGCAAAAAGAAACGACTGGATTACAATTCAAAAAGAAGAATCATCAAGTATGGTTTCGCTAAAGAAAAAGCCGGAACAAACCAGCGAAGAAAAACTAATCTCGTTTATTGGGCAAAACAAAGTTCCGCTTGATCAAATAAAAGACCAATCTGCACTAGAATCCCTAAAGAAGCGACCTGACTATATCATAATTGAAACGATAAAATCAAAAACTGTTTCCCTCACCGATGAAGCCAAAGTAATTGACGTTGATTCAATTGGCTCTGGGGCAATTGATGTCACAGCGGATGCACCCGTTGTATTTGCCGCAAGGACGCACCCGCTAAAAGATGTCATAAATGAAATTCGTGAAACCTTTGTCAGCTTGGGGTTCACCGAGATACTGGGTAACCTTGCACAACCGAGCTTTTGGAACTTTGATGCATTGTTTACGCCGCAGGATCATCCGGCACGGGAAATGCAGGACACCTTTTACATAAAGGGAAAAACGGCAGAAAAATTTGCCACACCAGAGCAGATAAGCCAAGTATCGCAGTCGCACAAAAACGGGTGGAAATACGACTGGAATGTGGACGCAGCAAAAAAAATGGTCCTGCGAACCCACACCACCTGTGTTACCATAAAATATTTGGCAGAAAACAAGCCTGAAGATGCAAGAGTATTCTCACTTGGGCGGGTCTTTCGAAATGAAAAGGTCAGCTACAAGCACCTAGTTGAATTTAATCAGGTAGAGGGTATAGTAGTTGGAAAAAACGTATCACTACGAGACCTCATGGGAATCCAGAAGGAATTTTACCGCAAAATGGGATTGTACAAAATCAAATTCTGGCCAACATTTTTTCCATATACGGAACCATCACTCCAAACCATGGTGTACAATGAAAAACTAGACAAATGGGTTGAGCTGTTTGGAATGGGCATATTTCGGCCCGAAGTAACAAAGCCGTTTGGAATTACGCGGCCAGTCCTGGCATGGGGTGGCGGAATAGAAAGAATTGCAATGCTAAAGTACGGGCTGGATGACGTGCGCGAATTTTACAACAACAACCTTGGCTGGTTGAGGAATGCATCAAAATGCCAGTAGTCACACTATACCTTGATAGGCTGCAAAAACTAGTGGGGGTAAAGGCAAACAAAATTCTTAAAGTATTGCCGTTTTTGGGACTTGACATCGAAGAGGAACAAAAGGAATTTGTCCGAGTGGAATACAGCCCGAACCGTCCTGACTATGCAACCGATGTAGGGATAGCATCAGGACTTCAGGGACTGCTTGGAGTAAAAAAAGGACTAGTCAAGCTAAACATCAAAAAGGAAAAAAAGAAGTTTCTGATAAAATCCGACCAGTCGGTAAAAAAAATCCGCCCGTTTCTTTCCGCAATAATTGCAAAAAATGGCAAGCTTGACGATGAATCCATCAGACAGCTGATTGCCCTGCAGGAGGACCTTCACTTTGGCATTGGCAGAAGGCGCAAAAAGGCATCAATTGGCATACACAACCTGGATTCGGTATCGTCTCCACTCCGATATACTACCGTTCCAAAAGACCACAAATTTGTCCCGCTTGCCATGACTCAAAGCATTACCATTAAGGAAATACTGGAAAAAACAGGCGTGGGTAAGGAATACTCGCATATTTTGGGGAATAAATCCAAGGTTCCAATTATTCTGGATGCAAACAATCAGACTGTATCGTTTCCGCCAATAATTAATTCCGCATTAACTGCTGTTTCCACTGGGACTGTAAATCTTCTAGTTGAGGTAACTGGAATTGACAAAAAGGCAGTGGATGACTCGTTGTCTGTAGTGTCTGCAACGCTGCAAAACTTGGGGTTTACACTTTGTGATGTTGTGGTCGATTCAAAAAATTCATCAGAAGCATTCAAGGCAAGATCCATTCCACTCGATCCTCTACTTGTAAACCAAATTTTGGGATTAAATCTCACCATTACGCAAATCTGCGATTCTCTGAAAAAATGTAGGCTGGATGCCATCCCGAGGGGGAAAAAAATTGTTTGCAGCATACCTCGATTCAGATTTGACATTTTAGGTGCAATGGACCTGGTTGAAGAAATAGCGCTTGGACATGGAATAGAAAACCTAAGCCCGTCCCTTCCGCCCTCAGTATCGGTTGGCCAAAAAAGCTCTGTTACAAAAAAACTAGACCACCTGAGCCATATTATGATAGGGCTGGGATTCACAGAAGCGCTAAACTCCAGCCTTACTAGCAAACAAGTCTTGTATGATTATACCAAAAGGGATTCATCCCAAATAATCGAAGTCGCAGAATCAAAAAGCCAGGAATACGCCGTTCTGCGGGATTCGATACTTCCTGGATTGTTGGGGAATCTCTCAAAAAACATACACGAATCATACCCTCAAAAATTGTTTGAAACTGGAGTCGTTTTCTCAAAAGGCAGCCCGATTGCAGAAACCATCACCCTAGCATGTGTGAGTGCACACAAGGACACGAGCTTTACCGAAATAAAATCAATCTTGCAGGCTGCACTGAAAACAGATTCCAATATAATTTGCAAGACTGTGGCCTCAACCCATCCAACATTTGCAAGGGGAAAGACAGCAGACATCATACTAAACGACAAAAAAGTGGGTACAATTGGCGAAATAGATGCAGAGGTAATTGGGAATTTCAAAATACGGGTACCTGTCTCTGGTTTTGAAATAATGCTGGCTGGTTTTATTTTCTAGCTGACTTTCTAGATATAGATAACTGAGAATTCATCAGTAACAAAGCTGCGTAACTCCTTAAAAGAAAAATCACTCATCATGTATAATGACTAGAACCAACACAAAAAATGTTGAAACACTTGCACTATTGCTGGTTGTAGCACTTGCACCATCTTCTATTGCATTTGCACAGACTGCTGATACCGAAACAGACACAGACGACAAACGAAAAGACAAAATCAAGGATCAAATCAAAAAACGAATTGTAAAAGATGCCATCCCAAGAAGCAATGTTGAACGAACTGATAGAGTTGCTGACCTGACATTCAGAGGACAAACCGACGGATGGACAATATTGGGCGGGACTGCCTTCAAGTCTTCAATTGCATTATCGGGCGACGCTTATAGCTATGGCAGCGGAAACTGGAAAATAAAATCAGTTGGCGACATAACCGTTGCAGACAAGACAGCAAAGCTTGATCTTACCGGACATGCAAGAGGAACAACCATTCTCTTACAAGGGACCGGAACGCTCAGTGATGGCCAAACAATAAAACTAATCCTGAAAGGCCACTTTGCACCAACAAGTGAGACAAATGTGTATGCAATTGCGTTTACCAATGCCGGAATACAATATTTGGATAACGGAGTCAGTGTCCCACTAATGCAGGTAGGCTCCGTTTTAGTAACTCCGACTGTTCCTACACCAACCCAAGCTCAATGAGCTCTTTTTTCTATTTTTTAGATCTGATTAATATTTGACTAGCCAAATCTGATTGTTGCCCTAACAAGACACACAGACGGACTGGAATGAATATGATGCTAAACCATGATTTCTGGGTCCACCCAGGTGTGCGACATGGGGC
>JAENJF010000027.1 GCA_016844685.1 Candidatus Nitrosotenuis sp.
TGAACAATCCGTCATCCTCAACTAGAATAGGCTTTTTGCACGACAGATACGCGTCAAGTGACTTTTTTTCAGCAATTTCCAAAATTGAATTAGACTGGATCTCAACTGGCGCAAATTCAAAAAAGCTTACATTTAGATGGAATTCTGATAAAATCTCCTTTGCTTCAAAGTACTTGTTTTTGTTAGATGATGCAAAATACAGATCAAACGACTTGTGCATATCTTCCACGTCCCTCAATTACTGAAACATGATTCAATATCTGGTTATACCTGTTATACCCTATTGCGGATCTGTATCCTTTCAAAAAGCTTGACCAGAGACTTTTCATCATGGATACGTGTGCGCTGTTTAGTATTTCCTTGAATAGCCTCAAATCAACCGCATGATCCTCGATTCGTGTGGTTCTCTGCGATAATCCAAAATCAATTGTGTAAATTTTTCCATTACTCAAAATGAAATTTGATGTTGTGAGGTCTCCGTGCATTATTCCGTTTTTGTGCAGTGTTCCTGTGATTTTTCCAATTCCCTTGCATGCCGAAATAAGCTTATTCCCAGTAAGGTCACGTACCACATTTCCCTTGATGTGCTGCATCAGTATGGTACAATCGTTGTGGTTCACTTGGTATACCAATGGAGTCCTAACTCCAAATTTTTTTACCTCGGACAGAATGGTTGATTCTCGAACTGTTCTGCTTTTTCGTATTTTATTGTCCAGTATTTGGTTTCGGTATTGCTTTTTTTTTCTTGTCTTTAGGATTGCCAAAACATTTTCATATCTAGTGAGAAAAATGTCGCCTTCTGCGCCTTTTTTGAGCAATTTCATTGTAATTATGATTTAATGGCAAAATATTAGCTTAACATGGTAAAAGGAGATTGAGAGCTAGATTTAGCATCATATTGCACACATAGTCAAGTCTTTAATTCATCAAGTGTTATTGTTGTTGGATAAAAATTGGATGTATCTGGAGATCCTCGTGATTTTGTGCCATCTTATACTAGCCTCAACAAAAATAGCGCGCTATATAGAAAAGTCAAAGAAACAATTGATGATTTGAAAAAGGATAGAATTGTAGGACTCAGACTAAAGCGAGAACAAATTCCGCAATATTATGTCAAAAAACATGATGTCAATGCAGTTTACAAAGTGGATTTGCCAGGCTATTGGCGTCTAATCTATGGCATACTAGTGATTCATGGCGAAAGAAAGGCACTCTTGATGGAATTATTTGATCATGATAAATACAATAAGCGATTTGGCTACTAGTACATTTATGTATGTACATATATGCATATATACAACATGTTAGTATATGTAATATAATATGAAATCAAAAACGATTTCTGCAGAAAAAGGTAATCGTTTACAATCTAATGATGATATATTCCAGAACATACAAAAGTACAATCCCACATTAAAGAACATTTTAAAAGTTGAACAACTTTTCATCAAACACAAAGAGTTTGATTCCAAAGTACAGATAGCAAAAAAATTAGATGTCGCTATGAGGCCACCAGTTCTTAATGTTATTTTGAAATACTTGGAAAGATCAAACAAGATTTTGATTGATAGTGATGGATCATTGGTCTGGATTTATGCTAGCCCAAAGGCAAAGAGCAGCTGGGAAAAGGCAGCCAGGCTATGAGAGGATTGTCTAACGATGACTAGATGATCACTAGGTAAAATTATAACCTGACCATGCCGGATCAAAGACTAGTCATGGACGAATCAGAGAAAAAACTAAAACAGGAAGACTGTAACGAGGACTCGCTAGGTGCGGGAATACTCACGCTTACGACAAAAAGAATCGCCTTTGACAAGACCCGCGGAAGAATTGCCGATTTTACAAAAAGAATTGATGAAACCATACTGGATGTCCTACATGAAAATGTAGTAAAAGCGTGGAAGGAGGGATTATTGATGAAAAAAGTATGCATTAGAGTAAAAACCGAACAGGGTGAAAAAGACTACAAGTTTGGCGTCTTTAGCAACGGCGGCTGGCTAAAGGACATTCAAAAGGCACTAGGCAAATCTCAATAATTTATTTCGACAGTATCCAGTCTCCAGGACTGTTGCACAAATGTTTCTTTGAGTTTTGCACCATTTTTTGCAGATGCCTCTAGCAATCCAGTCCAGGCAATTTGCGAGCCGCAGTCACCTGCATATTCTATTGGGGAGACAAAGAACTTGCATTTTTGCCTCTGGCAGATTTTTTTCAATATTTCCGATAGTCTTTTGTTTGCAGATACTCCGCCGACAATTAGCAGTTCTTTTTTTTCAGTAAATGACAGCGCCCTTTCTGTTGCTTCACCAATCATTGCAAACGCAGTTTCCTGGAGAGAATAGCATGCGTCCTTTTGGTTTGAAGAGATTTTTTTTGCAGCGGAAAGCAGTCCTGAAAATGACACGTCGTTTCCCTTTACTACATATGGGAGTGACAGATAATTTTCTGATTCCAGTGCAAGCTCTTCAATTTTTTTCCCGCAGGGTGATGCAAATCCCAAAGATCGGCCAAATTGATCAAGCAGCTGGCCTAGTGTGGTATCTAGTGTTTCGCCAAATATGCGCCATTTTTTTGCTCTAGTGCAGCAAGCATTGTGTGTCCTCCAGACACCAACAGTACCAAGGGATCTTTTGCGCCAGTCAGTAATTTTCCAAGATCAATGTGCCCAATCGCGTGATTCACAGGATAAATTGGAATCTTGTAGTATGATGATATGGTTCGTGCTATTACTCCTGCAACACGCAAACAAGGCCCAAGTCCAGGCCCTGCTGCATACGATATGATGTCAATGTCGCTTATTTTCAGATTGGCTTTTTTTAGGCATTCCAAAAGAACTGCCGAGCTGTTCTCTATGTGGTGACGCGATGCCTCTCGCGGGTGTATTCCCTGACCTTCCGGTGGGCGATATATTTTTCTAATATCGGATAAAATTTTCCCATTTCTTTTGTTTTTCTGTACAATGGCGCAGGAAAATGTGTGTGCAGTGCTTTCAATTCCTAGACAAATCATTTTATCCACGACTCATGCTTGAGACAATTTTCACCACATCTCCGTCCCGCAGTATGTGATCTGCGCTGATTCGAAGCTTTGTTTTTGCGTCTATTGCAAAGAGGAACCCCTTTGCCAAATCAGCGTGAATCGTTCTAGCCAGATCCTTTGCGTTAGAGCCTGCAAGCAAAAGGCGCGCATCGGGTAGAATCACACCGTCCTTGTTTGAAAGCTTGGTCTCATCTTCTACTGGGTATACGGTGATGAATTTTAGCAAATCAAATACTGCATGGTTAATCGCCTCCTGGATTCCAGTGGTGTGGGTTTTTGAAAGAACTGTCTTTACCAAGTCAAGTGCATGCTTTTGTTGCGGGTTTAGCAACTGGCTTTGTATTTCAAATGTGGAATCGCCTGGAACATACTTGATGAGTCCCGCCTTTGATGCCTTGCGCAATAATAATTCGGATTCCGCACTGCATATCACAACATGATTGTTTTGTTTTATTTTGTCAACTATGGAAAGATCCTTGCACAGGTCTGCCTTGTTTGCAGCAACAAGTACTTGCTTTGTTTTCTTTCTTATCTTTTTTACAAACTCAAAAATATCAGAATCTGTCCATTCTGCTGGCTTTTTTGTGTGCAGGTTTAATTCCTTTAAAATTTCTGATACCTGAAATTCCTTAACGCCAAGGCCGCTGAATCTCTTTGTTATTCCATCAACCAGGTTGGTTGTCTTTTGTGTTATCTCTCTGAGTAGCTTTTGCCATTCCCTGTCCAAAATTTGCTTGAACCACTGGTCAAACTCGTTTTCAACAAATGTAATATCTTCTAGCGGGTTGTGTGTCCCAACTGGAACAGGATGGCCCTGAATGTCAGTTGTTCCTGCAACATCTACAACGTGGATTAGCACCTCTGCTTGCCTTGCATCATCCAGGAATTTGTTGCCAAGCCCCTTTCCTTCGTGTGCGCCTGGGACTAGCCCTGCAACATCAATTAGCTTAACCGGAACTAGACGTATTCCATCAATACATAATTCATTTTGATGAGATATGCCAAAATGCTTGCACGCACATTTTGTTCTGACATATGTCACACCAACATTTGGCTCAATTGTGGTAAACGGGTAATTTCCAATTGGAACTGCAGTTTCGGTAGCAGCAGAAAAGAAGGTTGATTTTCCAACGTTTGCCTTTCCTAAAAGCCCAATTAGCATCCATAGTTTGGGAAATTTTTACTTCATATTAGGATTACAGAAATTAAGGGTATAATTTGAGTGAAATTTGATGTCAATAGTAATTACCGGAAACCCCGGGACCGGAAAGCATACCATATCATCAAGACTGGCAAGGGAGATAGGTTACACCATTCTAGACCTAAACCAAATAGCGATAAAACACGGCATATTTGAAAAAAGAGATTCTACTCTAGATGTGGATACAAAAAAGCTTGCCAGAGTAATCAAAAAAATCATCACCAAAAATACTATAATCGTTGGCCATTTGGCACCATATGTCGTGGAAAGGTCACAAATTAAATTGGCAGTAATTTTACGGAAAAATCCCTACAAATTGATTCCAGTATACAAAAAGCGAAATTATTCCAAAAAAAAGCAAACAGAGAATGCTGCAAGCGAGATACTAGGCATAATAGCGCACGATTCCATCAAAAAATTCGGATTGCAAAAATCACGCCAAATTGACACCACCAATCTCACCATAAAACAAACAGTAAACAAGGTAAAATTAATTCTAAAAAAGAAATTTGAAAATGACAATGTAGACTGGCTTGGAATGGTTGCAAAGAAAAACGATTTTGCAAAATTTTTCCCCAATCGGTGATTCCATGTTTGAAATACTAAAGACTGACCTTGCTGCAAGAATTGGAATCATTCACACAAACCACGGCAAAGTAGAAACGCCGGCATTTGTTCCGGTGATTCACCCAGTAACTCAGAAAATTCCTGCGCAAAAGTTGAAAAAAATGGGCTTTGATCTTGTCATCACAAATGCATACATCACAATGAACCGTTATGGAGAAGAAGCGATAAAGCGCGGAATCCACGATATAATAAATTTTGATGGCGCAGTAATGACTGATTCAGGCGGCTACCAAGTACTAGAGTATGGCGAGGTAAATGTCTCATCTGCAGACATGGCTTCATTTGAACAAAAGATAATGACAGACATTGCCATCCCCCTTGACAAGCCAACAGGATACGGCCTTGCAAAGAAAAAGGCAAAAGAGTATGTCGACTATACCCTCAAAGTTTCAAAGCAGACCATAGAAAACAAAGCAGACAACGGGCAAATCTGGGTCGGGCCAATCCAGGGAGCAGAACACTATGAGTTGGTAAAAAAATCAACCAAGGCACTAGTAGATTATGGATACCCGATGTTAGCACTGGGCAGTCCAGTTGAGGTCATGGAGTCATACGAATACAAGATACTTGCAAAAATGATCATATCTGCAAAACGGCTGATCCCAGATTCCATTCCGCTACATCTTTTTGGCGCAGGCCACCCACTTACCATACCAATTGCAATAGCACTTGGGTGCGACACGTTTGATTCTGCATCATACATGCTATACGCAAAGCACGACAGATACATTTCAGAAGACAGAACGGGCCATCTATCAGAAATCCAGTACTTTTCATGCAACTGCGAAATTTGCACAAAATACACCCCAAAGGAAATGCTCACCTTACCCCAAGAAGAACGAACCACACACATAGCGCTGCATAACCTGTATTCCATAAAAGCCGAAGTCGACAGGGTAAAGGAGGCGATTCACGAAGGCAGGTTATGGGAGTATATAGTAAAAAAAATCAGGGCCCACCCAAAGCTCTTTGAGGCACTTGAGGTATTCACGGATAACACCGACTTTTTAATGAGGGGGACGCCCAAGTTCAAGGAAAAGGCAGTCTTTTTGTATTCACGTGAGGATCAGTTTAGGCCGGAAATAGTATCATACCACAATACGGTCAGAAACTTTAGGTCAGAAAAAGACAAGATTGCCATAATCCGAGACTCCCAGACAAGGCCGTTCTATCTGTCAGATGATTACACCAAAATCAAAAAGAAATTAAAAAACGACGATACGGTCCAGTACTGCCAGTACAATCCGTTTTTGGGACTAATCCCTCTAGAGATTTCCGACTTGTATCCTGCAGCGCAATATGTCATGTCAAGGCAGAGATTTACACCGGCAGATTTTTTGGAATTTGAAAAAACCTGGAAAATATTTTTTGAGAAAAATAATTTCAAAACCATATACCTGGAAAATGACGAGTTCCTAAAACACTATTCCAAGATACTGCCAAAAAAGTGCAAAACCAAGTTTCTCAAATAAAAAGAAAAAAAGACAAGAGCTACAGGTTTATAGGCCTGCGTCTTCTGCCCAGCCTTTTATGAATACTCCGTTCTTGTGAAGAGGTACTGGTTGACCAGCAGTGTAGTTCATTGGTCTCATCCAAAAGATGGATTTTGTTGGACAAACTCCAATGCATGCTCCATCGGAGATGCATCTTTCTGGATAGAATACAAATGCTTTACCTCTCTTCCAACCTTCAACAGGCTTTACACGGAGTACGTCTGGGCCAAGAGATGTACAGATTTCTACGCATAGTGCGCAGCCAATACATCTTTGTTCATCAACGTCTGGAAGTATTGCTATTGGCATTTATTTCACTTAATTGAATTAGTCCATGGTATCTATTTAAACCATGATCAAAATAAGTAACAGTGTTATACAATTTGATCGATACGATCAAAACAAGAAAAACAAAATATAAAAAAGATAACCAGATGGTGCGTTACTTGCGCATTGCATCTATTTGACCACTTGTAACCCAATCAAGCAATTCTGCTGCTGTTGGATTTAAGTCGGCCCTTTTATCCATCAGATTTTTTACCCAAACCCAGTTAATTTGGTTTAGTAATGGTTTGTTTCCCTCGTCGCCTGCACGAACTTTGCTGCGTACATCTGCGGGAATTGTATTCCACCATTGGTCAAAAGTTCTACCCATAAATATGGGATCTTAGGTATGACTAATTAAAGCTTTTGAAGATTACATTGTAATCGGAATGATCGGAATTCCAGTGACAACCTTTTAACATAGACTGATCGGCAACTTAATTCTTGAAGATAAAAGTATTAGGGGCAGGGCAAGAAGTTGGACGATCTGGATTTTTGGTAAATTGCGACGGCGCGAATTATCTTTTGGATTACGGGGTACAGTTGGGAAAAACTCCAATTCCCCCAATGCATGTGATGCCAAAGGAGGTTGATTCCATAATAATCAGCCATGCACACTTGGATCATTCAGGATATGTGCCATTGATGTATGTCAGTGGAGGATGCGACGTCTTTGCCACTGCGCCGACATTTGATTTGAGCAGATTATTAATCGAGGACATGCTGAAGCTGGAAAAGGATGCTCACCCATTTGGATTGCCCGAGGTAAACAAGATGATGAGCCATGCAAAAGAAATCTCTTACAAGGAAAAAATACGACGCGGCAACTCGTCATTTGAATTACGAGATTCGGGTCATGTGGTTGGCGGGGGAACCGTTCTAGTGGAATCGGAAAACAAGCGGCTCTTCTATACTGGCGATGTCAATGTCAAAGGATCAAGAATGCTCCGCGAGGCAGACTTGGACTTTGGCGAAGTGGATTTGCTCATAACAGAAAGCACTTACTCCCAGACAAATCAAATGCCAAGACGGGAATCAGAGGAAAAATTCATCGAGTTTGCAAATGAAATTTTAGATCAAAGGGGAACGCTCTTTGTGCCGTCATTTTCAGTAGAGCGCTCACAGGAAATTGCGTGTGTTTTGAAAAATGCCAAGTTCAAACACAAAATCATAATGGATGGAATGGCACTAAAGGTAAATGAGATAATTTTGCGATACCCAGAATATTTGCGAGACTATAATGTGTTTTCAGATGCAATTCACAACGCAGTGTGGATTAGCAGTCATGAGGAAAGAATAAGGGAGCTCAAAGAACCGTGTGTTGTGATTTCACCGGCAGGAATGCTTGTTGGCGGAAACGCAGTGTTTTATCTGCAGGAGCTGGCATTTAACAAGAAAAACGGAATTGCGCTAGTATCATATCAAGGGGAGGGAACGCCTGGAAGAAAGTTACTGGATACGGGAAAGGTAACGACTCGGGGAAAGGAAAAAAAATCAGATGCGCAGGTGCGACAGTTTGAGTTTTCTGGGCACTCTGACAGGGATGCACTTTTTGATTTGGTAAAAAGCATAAAGGGAAACCCAAAGGTCCTAACTGTTCACGGTGACGGCCAGTCCTGTACCAGATTTGCAGAGGAAATACACGAGCGATTTGGCTTTGAGGCACAGGCTCCAAAAATGGGTGACACCATAACCATCTAGAATGCAAATCAACCTAGATCAGACAATTAACAGCGGCCAGGTATTTTTGTGGAAAAAATCTGATAAAACGTGGTATGGGGTGGACGGCCAAAACGTCTTTGCCGCAAATCAAACCAAGGTATCCTCATTAAAAGACGATCTGGATTTTTTCAGAAACGGTGATGACTTGGAAAAAATTTTCAAAAACATATCAAGGGACAAGACGATAAGAGGGGCAGTCAAGAAATTCTCAGGTCTTAGACTATTGCGGCAGGACCCGTTCCAGTGCTACATATCGTTTATTGTTTCATCAAATTCCAGCATACAAAACATTAGATCATCACTGTATCGTATTTGTGAAAAGTTTGGCAAAAAAACGGCATTCCAGGGAATAAGGTTTCATTTGTTCCCAGAGCCAAAGAGACTTGCAAAGGCAAGCAATGCAGAATTATTGTCGTGTGGTTTGGGGTATAGGACAAAATTTGTAAAAGAGGCATCGATATCAGTTACAGAAAACAAGATTGACTTTGATTTTTTAAAAAAGACTGACTACCAAACCGCAAAGAAAACACTGCTTGGAGTGTTTGGAGTTGGAAACAAGGTTGCGGACTGTATTTTGCTTTTTTCACTTGACAAACTAGAATCGTTTCCGCTGGACAGATGGATATTGCGAAGCTTGCAAAATTACTATCCAGAGAAATTTTCATTTGGCGGCAAAACCCTGACTGACAAAAAATATCAAACGCTACATGACGAACTGGTGGAATATTTTGGGAAATATGCAGGATATTCCCAGCAGTTTCTCTTCAAGATGATAAGGGAGGAGAATCAGAAAAAATGGCTGTAAAAACCCTTAATATGGCAAAAATTTTTGAAATCCTTGGGCCGGTAGCTCAGCGTGGACAGAGTGCTGGACTTCTAATCCAGTGGTCAAGGGATCGAAGCCCTTCTGGCCCGTTTACTCTGTGAGTCCGAGTTCCACTCGGTTCATTGAGTTCTTAACCTCTACAACAGAGACAAAAACTCGTCTCTTGTTAGGCCGGCATCTTCGATTATAGCATTTAACGTACCTTTTGCGATTTCTTTATGGTTTGGTATTGTGAGCCTCCGAAAAGGCGGTTTGTTATTTCTTAATATGATATGGCTTCCAGTTTGATGATCTGTGTAATATCCTAATTTTGATAATATTTTGATCAGTTTTGATGCAGATATGACTGGAAGTTTAGACATTGATTTCTACCAATTCCTCATCTACTGGAGGAATTGGCTCGCCGTGTTTTTTTAGGCTTTGAAGATAGCCTTCTATTGCATCTTTGATGTTACTCAACGCTTCGTTTCTTGTCTTTCCCTGTGAAATACAGCCTGGGAGTGACGGACATTTTACAACGTATATTCCATCTTCATCCTTTTGCAGTGTTATTCTATACTTCATCTGAGCTAGATGTGATGTTTTCTTATTTAAGCCCTCTTAAGCTTACTGGATGAAAACTGACTTTACTAGAACAATTGATGCGGTGCGAGTAAATTTTTACCCGAACTCCTTCGAGCCCATTTTTACTGTGGGTTGGGGGACCTTTTTTACAAATCGACGGCAGATAGCTATTTGGTGGCTTAGAA
>JAENJF010000028.1 GCA_016844685.1 Candidatus Nitrosotenuis sp.
TGGAATCGGTCTTATTATTTCGGTTGCATCAATGGTAGGACTTCCTTTTATTAATTCAGATTCATCTGTGCAAAAAATTTCTCATGACAACATCAAGAAGTTAGAAGAGTCTGAAGAAAAAATCCTTGATTTTACCGTACAGGAAAAAACAGAATTAGAATCAAAAATGGGCGGAAAAATTAAATTTCCATAAAACTAGCAAGTAATTTCTTTGTCTTTTTACTTTTGTTAATTTGTTGGAGGGTTTTCATAGAACAGTCGCAGTCAATATTCGCTGCCGTTCTATGCTAAACTGTTCGCCTTTTCAACGTATTCTGTTATTTGCGCTAATTTCTGTTCCACTTTTTTTGCATAATCATATGATAATTTGAACTTGCTATACGAGTCAAGGTAGTTTGATTGCAAAACGGATGACTCTCCATCAGTCTGCATCTTTTCTGCATTGTCCAGATATTTTTTTGCCCATCCGAATGCGGTCAGAGCGCTGTCGAGTGCCTCATTGGCGGCATTACTGTCATAAGATAAAGAGTTTAACAATGACTGCACTTCGTCAATTTTTGACGCCAGCGGGAGAATTTTTTCACTTGCAATCTTTTGGTATTTTTCTGATCTACTGTGCCAGTCTATAGGGGTATTGTTTGAAGTCTGAGTATTTTGTTCTGAGTCTTGCTGCAATGATTCATAGTCTTTAACTGTTGGATACATTATGTCGTTTGGGTCGACACTGTCTGGTAAACCTATTGCATGCCCAAGCTCGTGTTTTGTTATTTGTAGTACGTGCTCAGAAGAGGCAAGATGCCACTTTCTGTCTTTGAAGAACCCAAGTGTGATTGCCATTGTTGGCTTGTTGTATCCGTTTGCCGTGTCTGTGGAATAATATCCAAGTTTTCCTTCTTCATACTGACTTGCCCACTCCACTACAAAGTCCGACTTGTCAACATATTGGACGGTATCAAACTTGAGATTGGGGATCTTGTTTTCCCAGTACTGTGTAGCAATTGACAGGGCGTCCCCAAACTGGTCTTGCCAGTGTCGTGGCATCTCTTGTACATACATGTTGATAGTTTCTGCATTGGCATATGAAATTGAAGAGCCGATACCGAACAAAATCAAGATTGACATGACAATTGTAATATGCCCAAGTCTATTACTCAAATTTCCCTTGCCAACCAATGACATGATGATCACTTGCCATATTAAAATAAAATGATATAAGAATTTTGGAATTTTAGATACTTTTTCGATTCCAAAATGGAACATATCTGAATTACTTCTAGTATTCCTTTTCCATGAATTACGCTTGGGCTTTGCTGACATACTCCCAACGCTAAAGCGTTAGGGGTTCTGCTTTTCATTTGGCACCATCCTCATTCGTTGCCATCGGAGTGGGTTTTGCAGAACCAGTATTGCCGAGTTCTATGGTCGCAGCCGTCTGTTACGTTGCCATTTTGGGGTATCCGTGCTTCCACTGCATACGTCTCTTTCTGCATGCAACGGGCTTTCTCGCCAGAATTTGTAACTATTGAAAGTTTGAATTTTTGGTGCAAATCCTTGGCGTACGCCTTAACCATTTGTCGAGTATCTCCTTTGCAGCGATAACATGAGCGCCTACACGCCTAAGTTATTTAAAGCCCGAATCGCTTTTGACACTTTAAACTAGAAATATATGCCTAATGTGGTCACTTTCAAAGAGTTTGGGATTAAAAGAAGTATTAGAAATATCAAAACCAAGGATCATAGTCCTTCTTGTTATTACGGCAATTACATCGATGTATGCTGCAAGCAAGCTGGTCGGCCCTGAGCTTAACCAAATTGATCTTTTACACATTATAATTGCAGGAGCACTGGCGTCTGCAGGATCAAGTGCGCTAAACCACTATTATGATAAAGACCTCGATCCACTCATGAAACGAACAAGCACAAGACCAATCCCATCAGGAAGAATGAAGGCAAATCATGTTCTAGTTTATGGAGTAGCAGTTAGTGTTGCATCAGTAGTATATGCCGCACTTGCCCTGAATTGGATTTCTACTTTCTTTATAGGGCTTGGAATATTTTTTTATGTCATAATCTACACGGTATGGCTTAAGCGAAACAATTCGTCAAACATTGTAATTGGCGGATTCGCAGGGAGTGCGGCATCAATGGCTGGATGGACTGCCGCAACGAACTTCGTGCCGCCCTTTGGAATTGACCTACTTGGATTTCTTGTGGGACTTTTAGTGTTTGTTTGGACTCCATCGCACTTTTGGTGTCTTGCAATGAAGATACGAGATGATTATGCAGAAGCCAAGGTACCGATGCTGCCAGTGTTAATTGGAATGCACAAGACATCAAAATACATTTTGGCAAACACTTCAATTTTGCTTCCGTATTCACTTGCATTGTCTTTTATACCAAATGGGCTTGGAATAGTATATTTTGTAATTGCAGCGGCAAGCGGTGGCCTGATGTTAGTATACCACTACAAGCTTACCCTGAACCCAACTTCGGACTTTGCATGGAAGGCCTACAAGGTGACTGCGCCATACTTGACAATAATTTTTGTAGCTATAGCACTAGATGCCGCCTTTCACTATAGGTTTTAGCTTTCTTCTTCGACACCAGGAAACGAGGCCTCATAGTCTTTTTCTATCATCTCTCTGTTCTGTTTTTCGTATTCGTCCTCCTCTACTTCCTGAACTGCCACTTCGATTCGCCGTGTATCCTTTGTGAGCCACGACACTCTGACTAGTCCCATTATCTCTAGGTCCAATAGAATCTTGTTGAATCTATCATCTGGCAAGATAATTCCAGATTTTACAAGGCTTTTGTTTAGAGCCTCATCTGTCATGGAGGTCGCACTCTTGATTTTCTCATACACTACGTTTCTTAATGGAAGCTCTATCATGTTTGTTAACCGTAAAAGGTCTTGTCTATTGGTTTGGGAACAACATTAGAAATAGTTTCCCTTATTGCCGTATACCATTGGTCTACCTCTTTTGTAATTGAGGGTTTGATCTTCTTTAATGCTGATGAAAAATCAGAGCTGCCAATTTTGCTGGAATTATTCTGCATTGCATGAACTCCTGCCTCTCTGCAGAGGGCTACTAAATCCGCACCAGTGTAATTTTGCGTGGAAACTGAAATTTCTTCCAAGTTAACATCGCTCGATAATGGCATTTTTTCTGTTAGTACTTTGATTATCTCGAGTCTGCCTTTTTCATCTGGCGGCTGTACAAATAGGACAGGCTCTAGTCTTCCAGGTCTTAGTAGGGAATGATCAAGTAAGTCCGGCCTGTTCGTTATTCCAATTACAACCACTTTTGCCGAACCACTTTCCTCCATTTCAGTTAGAAGCTGACTTAGAATAGTCTGTCCTATTCCGGCCTCTTCACCTGATTTCGTTCTAGCAAGCGAGTCCATCTCGTCAAAAATTATGACACATGGAGCAGCTGTCTTTGCCTTTCTGAAAATTTCTCGAATTGCTTTTTCTGACTCCCCAATCCATTTTGATAGGATTTCTGGCCCTCTTACAAGTATCATGTTGCTTCCACTCTCAGTTGCAACTGCTCTAGCAAGAAGGGTTTTCCCACATCCAGGTGGGCCATAAAGTAAAACCCCTCTTGGCGGCTTTATGCCCAAGCTGTAGAATTTTTGTGGTTCTTTTAATGCGACAATCAAATTGTCCTGTAAGGTTATTTTTACATCCTCCAGTCCTCCCACCTCGTTCCAGAAAACCTTGGGCCGTTCAACGTAAAACTCCCTCATTGCAGTTGGGACTACCTCGTGCATCGCATCGTAAAAGTCCTGCAACTTGATGTCCATCGATTGCAAAATTTCTGCTGAAACCTTTTCTGTTTCCAAGTCAATGTCAGGCAAATATCTTCTAATTGCCTTTAGTGCTGCTTCTCTACACAAAGACTTGATGTCTGCACCCGTGTATCCGTGCAATTCCGATGCAAGCCGTCTTGATTCTACATCGTCTGCAATCGGCATTCCACGCGTGTGAATCTGCAGTATCTCATATCTTCCATCTGCATTTGGAACGGACACCTCAATCTCCCTGTCAAATCTGCCTGGCCTTCTCAGCGCAGGATCCACGCTCTCAGGTCTGTTTGTTGCACCTAATACTATGACATTTCCTCTGTCTGTTAACCCATCCATAAGCGCAAGAAGTTGTGCTACCACTCTTTTTTCAACATCCCCATATGCCTCCTCTCGTTTTGGTGCAATCGCATCTATTTCATCAATGAATATTATACTTGGGGAATTGTCTTTTGCCTCTTTGAATATGTCTCGGAGCTTCGCCTCTGTTTCTCCGTAATACTTGTTCATTATTTCAGGACCATTAATGGAATACATGTTTGCCTCAGCTTCGCTTGCCAAAACCTTTGCAATCAATGTCTTTCCGCATCCTGGTGGGCCGTACAAAAGAATTCCACTGTGTGGCTCAATTCCAAGCCTCTCAAAGATTTCTGGATGCCTCAATGGAAGCTCAACTATTTCCCGCATTACCTTGATTTCATTTCTGAGTCCGCCTACCTCATCGTATGTCACGCGAGCTTTTTTGTCAGTTATCTTGTCTGAAGATATGGAAAACTCTGTTGTCCTGTCTATGGTAACAATTCCCTTTGGTGCCGTCTTGCTTATTTTGAAATCCATAGAGTTTCCAAGTATCATGACTGAAATTTCATCTCCTTGGCAGAAAGGCAGTCCCTTGAGGCGATTCTTTACAAAATCTGTAAATTCTTTGTCTATTGTTACGACATCGCTTACTGGAAGCAGGACAATTGTTTTTGCAACTTTGGTTACAGCTTTTTTAATTTTTACAATATCGTTTAATGCGCTACTGATATTTTTTCTTGTCTGACCGTCTATTCTTACAACGTCTGGGAATTTGTCGTCTTCATCTGTTGGCCAAGCAACTGCGCAGCTTGTACGCTTGCCTATAATTTCAATAATGTCGCCTGGGTTGACCTTGAGAAAGTCCATTGCATCTGGTCCAATTCTTGCCCGTTTTTTTCCAACATCCCTTTGCTTTGCCTCTCCTACTCGCATTTGCAAAGGTTCGTCCTTGCGTGCCAATTAGCTCACTTCACATCTACTGATTTTCTACTCATGTTGAGCACTTCGAATTCGCTTACACCTTGAATTGATCTTACTGTGTTTTCCAAAAGATCCATTTGTCCTTCCCTGTCATCCAAGTTGAATTCTGCCTTAATATAGTACAGGCCAAAAGCCAATGGCTCTTTTGTGTATTTTTCCAAGGCAATTCCTCCTTCTAATTTTGCTTGAACATTCTTTGCAAGATTATCCAAGTCAATGTCTGTTCCAGTTGGAAGAATCTTTGTTATCAAAAGTAAGCGTGCCATTTTTTATGGTCCTTGAAAACCACATGATCCGCAAGTGTATGATCTTGCTGCTTCCCTGCAGCTCTCACATCTCCAAATTAAGACTGCGCCACATTCTGGACAGTTAAACTTGACACACTTGTCCTTTGGCATAATGTATCTATGACAGCAACTGCATATTGGAAGTGCCAGTGATGTTGACATTAGCTGTCTTTTTTTGCTACTGCATTTATAGCTTGCCTAATTTTTTTGTACTAGCCTAGAATCTTTCTGATTTCCGCACCAAAGATTGTCTGTGCCACTTTTAGTGAGCCTTTGAGGCCAAGCATCTTTATGATGGCAGATGTGTGAAAATCAAAATCATCATTATTTGATATGTCTGCAATCACCTCTGGTGTAATAGCGTCAAACAGCTTGTTTATTGATTTGTTGTCCAATCTCTCAAGTATCTTTCTTGCAAATAACTGTCTTTCAAACTCTTTTCCAAATTTTTCAACCCATGACTTTTGATATGATGCAAGTTCGTCTTGCCTTTTTGTTTCCAAAAATTTCGAAATTGCTCTACCTGCATATATTCCGCCTATTCCGCACGAGTAAATTCCGCCCGCCGTTGTCGGTTTTGATTGCCCTGCAGCATCGCCTATGGTAACGATGTTTTTTGAAACAAAATTCTCAATTGGGCCGTTTACCCAAATTGGGGCAAAGACTTTTCTGATTATGGAAAACTTGCCTTTTTGATCAAGGAATTTTTCTAGGACTTGCATTGCGTTTATACCGCGCCCCGCAACTCCTACTTTGCCTGCGCCGCCACACGACGGAATTATCCACGAAAAAAACCCAGGATATTTTTCTGCATCAAAATTTACTTCGACTTTTCCTTTTTCTATCCAGTCTGCATAAATTTCGTATTGTGCGGACTGGAGTATTCCCGCTCTGTCCTTTTGTATGAGCGCTGACACTCCTCGTGCATCAACTAGTATCTTAAAATCAATTTCACCTGCAGTTGTAACTGCCTTGTTTTCTTTTATTTCCTTGAGTGATGTCTTTACTCTTATTTCTGCACCGTTTTTTTGTGCTTGATTTGCAATTTGCTTATCAAGTTCGCGTCTATTAATGACAGATACATTTTGTTTTTTTGCATCAATTGTTATCTTTTTACCGTTTGGAGAACTAATCTCGGCACGCATAATCTGACTATCAAATGTCTTATTTGATGGAATAACCCCCAAATCCTCAAGACCGGACGTACTAACAAGGCCTCCGCAGTGCTCCGGCGTTCCTATCTCAAAATCCTCTTCTATTACAAGCACACTGTGTCCTCTTGAGGCAATCTCTCTTGCACAAAACAAGCCAGCAACACTGCCGCCTGCAACAACCACATCGTAGGACATTTTGTTGTTTTTTTGATTTGGATTATTTAATTCATCGCAGTTACGCAACAATCCCTTCAAAAGTTTTTCAATGGATTGTTTCTCAGTGTATTATTGGTCTCAATAAAACAGGTAATTGTGGTAAGAAATGACCTTGGCATGGGTAAAGGAAAGATTGCAGCACAAGTGGGACACGCATGTGTACTTGGTGCAGAAAATGTCAGAAAATCTCATCCCAACTGGTTTGAAAAGTGGTGGGGCGGACAGGCAAAAATCGTACTAAAGGTAAACAGCTACAAGGAACTAGACAAAGTGAAAATGGATGCAATATCCTTGAATCTTCCTTGGTCTGAAGTAACAGATGCAGGACACACACAAATTGCCCCTGGCACTGTCACGTGCATATCAATTGGACCTGCCCCAGAAGATCTTATTGACAAAATAACAAGCGAGCTTAAACTGTTGTGATATATCTTAGAATAAAATATAACGAGGTAAAATAGACTGCGACATGTGAAGAAAAAGGGAATAGCTGTTGCAGTATTTTTCGCATTCATTCTTTTGGCATCAACTGCTACGATTGCGTTTAACTCAAATCCAAAACAAGCTGAAGATCTAACGATAACCAACACTCCGATGGACAACTTTCCAGATGAACTAAGAACAAAATTTTGTGAGACTGGTGATGCCAAAAGCAACGAATACGTGACGGAATTCAAGATTCCAACAAAGTGTACCCAGCCACTGGCAATAACTGCAGATAATGATGGAATGATTTGGTTTGGCCAGACAAATACTGGCAAAATAGCCAAGTTTGATCCTCAATCAAAACAATTTACAGAGTTTGATAATCCATCTTGGCCACAAAAAGGCCGCTCTATGTTCTGGGGAATGGTCTATACCAATGGAGATATCTGGTATACCGATGATGCTTACAACTCTATCTGGAAATTTTCTACATCTGATAAAAAATATGAGAGAACAAACTATCCAACAAAACAGGATTCGCTTCCACATCACATCAAAATATATGATAACCAACTCATCATAAATGACTTTTATGAAAGCAAAATCAGCTTCATTGATACGCTGCAAACCGAACAGAATGCGACTTATACTAACATTCCATCGCCAATCCCAGGATCATTTACAAGCGGGTTTGATATTGATTCGCAAGGAAACATTTGGTACACAAACTGGATACTAAGACAAGGCGGCGCATTAGTCAAATTCAATTATGGCGAGTTTTCAAAATTTATCTCATCTTCTGAAACAACTAATTCCACAACGATGCAATTTTCTAACATATTTGAATTGCCCTCAACACTTGGGACTCCAATAGGATTATCTGTTGACAAAGACGATAAAATATGGATGGCTGACACATCAAGCAGCTCATTTTTCAAGTTTGACCCACAAAATGAAAAATTCACAAGATACATCACGTCTGATCCAAATCCTTCTGTCTATGGCAACGTAACTGGAGTGATAAAATTACCAACAAGTGGGCCATATTGGACCCAAATTGATAACGGAAAGCTAGTGTTCAATGAACAGATTGCAAACGCAATAGGCGTGTTTGATATTGGTTCTGAATCACTTGTCGAGTATAATGTACCATCCAAGAATCCTAATTGGTCAGACTGTGAGGGTAGAGATGACTGTGGAATTGCTCAAGTGTTTGGATTTGTCCTGTCTGGTGAGAAAATCTGGTTTACTGAATGGGTGGAAAACAATATTGGAGTGATTGATACCTCAAAACCTCTACCATTTGATTTGCAAGTCTCACAAACGGATGTGACTCTCATAAAGGGGCAATCAGTAGAAATTCAAATGCAATTAATCCCAAAAACAAACGCGACGGCAACAATTTACCACAAAACCGCATCTCAATTCAATGATATTTCAGTACAAATTCCAACCAGCCGCCTGGATTTGACAGAATCAAACATACAAACAATACCCGTGTCGATAAATGCAAGTGACTTTGCTTTACCTGGAACATACAAGATCCTTCTATCTGCAAAAACACATGATGTTTCAGTGTCTCAGTTTGTTACCGTGACCATAACAGTGTGATCCCAAAAATAGATTCTGATATTGGAATCTCAGTATACACTACCAAGTACCCTGGCTGTGGGGGCAGAATCAGAGCATGTCATGATGATTTCAGGGTCTTTGAGGTTTTATCGCAAAAAACACTAGACTCTATTTCACAAGAAGGCTTTGCCATCTATAAATTAAAAAAATCCGGGATTGACACAAATCATGCACTTGAAATAATTTTCAAAAAATTTGGAGTTAGGCTAAAAGCATTGGGCCTAAAGGACTCTTCTGCAGTAACTGAACAATTTGTCTGCTCACTTGGGCAAAACAAATCAATTCCAAATTACACCGATGGCAAAATCTCACTTGAAAAAATCGGGTTTCTGAAAAAACCACTTTCTGCAAAAGACATGATTGGAAACCAGTTTGTTATCAAAGTAACTGATCCCAAACAAAGTTTTTCTGATTTTGCCGAACATGATAGAATTTTCAATTTCTATGGATATCAAAGGTTTGGCTCAAAAAGACCTGTCACACATCTGATTGGAAAGGCACTAGTCCAGCGAAGGTTTGGCGATGCGATAACACTACTACTTTCATTCACATCTGAACATGACTCTGAAGAGAATACTAAGGTAAGAAAATTCATGTCAGACGAATCTCATTATTCAGAGGCGCTAGGGATGATATCGCACAAAATGGATCTTGAAAGAATCGCATTGCAGGAAATGTTAGAGAACAAAAACCCGCAAAAGGCATTCCAAAAACTGCCCCTATCAATTAGGCGTCTTTTTGTGGATGCATACCAATCATTCATTTTCAATCTGACACTTGGGAGGGCATTTGAGTATGGGGAGGAATTGTTCAGGCCCCAAGACGGCGATATATGTTATGATAAAAATGCCATCTTGGGAAAATATGGGATAGAGCAAAACCAACAGCTTGCAATACCGATGGTAGGGCATTCATATTTCAAAAAAACAAGGTTTGACACTCATATTTCAAAAATTCTACAAGATGAGCAGGTAAATCCAAAAGACTTCTTTTTTAAGGAAATGCAGGAAATTAGTGCCGAAGGAGGATTTAGAACTGCATCAATCCTTTGCACAAATTTTTCCATTGAAAAAAACACTGTCAGTTTTACGCTACAACGCGGATCGTTTGCCACAATGGTGATGCGCGAGATAATAAAGCCAGATGATCCCCCCTCAAGTCAGGCTTTTAAACGATTTTGTTAGATAATCAAATCTAAGACAAAGTGGATATTTCAAAACCACGCCTATTTTATTTAATCTGCGAATCAAGTGTTTTAATAAAAAATTAATATCCGTAAAATTTGGTAACATTAAGCATGATAAAAGGGAATTTGGCTTTTAAAGGTAAACCGCAGGTCTCTATAATAATTCCGACATATAACGAGTCACAAAACATACTTCAGGTCCTAAAGTCAATTGAGAGGCACATTCCAAAAAATATCACTGCGCAAACAATAGTGGTTGATGATAATTCGCCTGATGGAACAGGAAAAATTGTAGAAGACTATATGAAAAATGTCAAAAAAATTGCAGGATATACGATTGACATAATACATAGAAAAACAAAAGACGGCCTCAGCTCAGCAGTTCTAAGAGGCATTCAATACGCAACTGGAAATGCCATAGTTGTAATGGACAGTGATTTCTCCCATCCGCCAAACCTCTTGCCAAAAATAATTGATGCCCTCAGGCAGCCAAAATGGGATATTGTAATTGCATCTAGATATGTAAATGGCGGCGCAATTAATGGGTGGACAGTAAAACGAAAAATCCTAAGCAAAGGTGCAACAATGATTGCAAAGCGGGGGCTCGGTGTGAATGCAAAGGACCCAATGTCCGGCTTTTTTGCCTTCAAGCGCCAAATAATTCAGGGACTAAAATTTGACGCAATAGGATACAAGATGCTTCTTGAGATACTAGTTAAAGCAAAGAACGCAAATGTCTTGGAAATTCCTTATACATTTACAAACAGAAAATTTGGTTCAAGTAAGCTTGATGCTCGTACTACCATTGATTATGCCAAGGCAGTTTGGAATCTGTACAGATACGGCAAAAAAGCGGTAAAGGAAGAAAAAAGAACATCGGTAAACTTCTTCTCAAAGGCAGGACGATTCTACAGTGTTGGAGCAATAGGACTTGTAACTAACTATCTGGTGTCGTCTTTATTCACAAATGTAGTTTCAAATCTATGGTATCTGCATGCAACAATAATTGGAATTACAGTATCAATGTTTAGTAACTTTATACTAAACAAGGTGTGGACATTTGAAGATCGTAATTTTTCGCCAAGGCATACACTGGAACAATTCGTAAAATTCATTGGATTTAGCTCACTTGGCGCACTTGCACAAGTAGGTATGGTGTATGTACTTGTTGATGGATACCAGGTACAGTATCCAATAGCGCTGGTCTTGGCAGTGTTTTCTGCGGCACTGAGTAATTTTCTCTTGAACAAAAAGTGGACATTCAAAGAAAAAATCTGGAGCTAGTTCATAAAGATGCTAATGGCCTGACGGCACTATCTTTTGGCGTTACCTGTAATTTCAAAAGTTGCTGAACACATGCTAACTCTAATCTGCAATATCTACAGAACCGTGATTTCCACATTCCTGAAGTGTATGAACCTAATCTTGCGCGAACTTATGATTCTGGCCAGTTTCCAAAACAATGATCGCACTGTCCCCTGAGCCCCCGATATCTGTAGTCAAAGACCAAATATGCGTCATTTGACTCACAACTTCTACATCTAATTGCTCCGCATTTACCCATAGGCTCTTATCGCCTAATCTCCTTTTAATTATGACTTAGCTGATTAGCTAATAATTTGCTGTTTTAGCTAATTAGTCCCTATATCACACCAAATCCAATCTCAAGATATGGCAAGTGAGTCTTATGGAATGCTAAAAGAATCTACTTTTGAATCAAGATTTCAAGGCATTGCGACTCAATTGCAAAATCCTATTGACACTGTGATCTCATTTTCAGGAATATGCAAGGATTACTGTGTTTGTATTGTTGATGTGGTGAGCTCTACTAAAATTACTGCATCTCTGACTCCTGCCAAGGCATGTGTCTATTACAGTATTTTTCTTAACTCAATAGCGCTGATCGCAAAGGAATTTGGCGCATCAATAGTAAAAAACGTAGGTGACAGTTTATTGTATTACTTTCCACAAACATCGGAAATCTCAAACAGATCTGCTTTTAATGATGCCATTGAATGTGGATTACAAATGATCAAATCAAGACATATTGTCAACAAAAAAATGTTAGATGCAGGCTTACAACCGATCAGCTTTAGAATAAGCTGTGATTATGGTGCAGTTATGAAAGCAAAGTCTGAAAGTTCAACTGTAGATGATATCTTTGGCCCGACTGTAAACATGTGCGCAAAGATAAACTCAAAGACAATGCCAAACACCATTACTATTGGAAGTGACATGTATCAGGTAGTAAAATCATACAAGTTTAAGCAGATTGCTGAATATTCTGTAGGATTCAAGCAAAGCTATCCGATTTACGGTGTAACCGAAGACGATTACACCTGAATTTTATTTTTCAAAACTGGTGATATCGTTTGCCTTTCGCATGTTGACTTGATACAAATTCGCCAGTCATAAGGCTAAAATACCTACCAAATTAACGGCTACCGATGGATCCTATATTCATCATAGGTATTGTATTTTTGGTAATGGCCAGCTCAATTGGCGCTTATGTAGTTTATCACAAAGAAGTGGTGATGAAACCTCTCATACTTGGAGAAAGGGCCGAAATTGCAGATGCTAGCTGTGATGAAATCAAGAAAAAACATGAGCTTGGACAATACTGGGCACTGTCAAATTATAGATTAGCAGCAGCCAAAATTAGCGCGTGCTTCCCAGAAAAATAACTGATTCCTCAACTGTGTACGATTTTTATCTTTGAATTTTTATGATAAAAAATGTTTGGAGGATTTTTTCCACCACTTGCAAAGGCGCCGGATTTTCCAGAAAACTTTGAGTGGATTAATACTGATGAGCCGTTAAATTTTTCAAAACTCAAAGGAAACGTAGTTGTTTTGGATTTTTGGACTTGTTGCTGCATTAACTGCATGCATACACTGCCAGTCCTTGCACAACTTGGGGAAAATACAGAGGTCAACCAGTTATGTTCATAGGGATACACTCTGGCAAGTTCTTTACAGGTTCTAGACGAGAAAGTTCACACCCTTCAGGGTTGGGAGTATGTCCGAGAACAAGAAGCAAGTAATGTAAAAAATGCAGTCGCGAGATACGAACAATCATCTGATCAGAACATTTGATCTAAAAACAAATACACTTGATACCCTTGACGTGAGAATCTAAATAATAGCAAATGTCCTGTCATCCCCATGGGAGGCTAACGCTTTGACAGAAATATCCCAAATCCACTGATTGCAATTCCAGACACAATGATAATAATTCCATTGAAAATCCAGTCCGTGTTGTAATACATAAAGGACGACTCTGGACCCAACTGACCCCTTCCCTGAAACTGGAAAATCACACCAAAACAAATCAGAATTATGCCAATTATGATTAACGGTTTTCCAAGTCTCATTGGATTCTTTTGTGGCTTTATACTGATAAGGTAA